>NZ_JASISR010000039.1 GCF_030063245.1 Paenarthrobacter sp. PH39-S1 | reverse complement strand
GGAGCCTCCGCCCACCCGACACGACAACCGGGCTTTTGTCATGCCCGGACCCAAAAGTTGCCGAAATTCACGCCCCCGCCAGAATTCCGGCCTCAAAAAGCCACTACTCGCGGATCCGGGTCTGACAGCTGTTCTCTCGTGCCTGAATTCCGCGCTGTACACCACCTCACGCATGCTCTTTGCCCTCACCCGCAACGGGGATGCGCCTAAATTCTTCACCAAGCTGTCCAAGGGCGGCGTTCCCCGCCGGGCCATCCTGCTGGGTACCACCGTCGGGTATCTCTCCGTGGTGTGCGTGTACATGTGGGGCGACGTGGTGTTCAGCTTCCTGGTGAACTCGTACGGCGCGGTCGCACTCTTTGTCTACCTGGTGATCGCCGTTTCACAGGTGGTCCTGCGCAAGAGACTTGACCGCGAAGACCCCGCGGCGCTGAAACTGAAGATGTGGCTGTTTCCCGGGCTCAGCTACGCGACAATCGCGCTCATGCTGGCGGTGATCGTGGCCATGGCCATTCTTCCCAGCACCCAGACCCAGTTCCTGATGAGCGGCGTCACGCTGATTGTGATCCTGCTCGGCTATGAGCTCCGGAAACGGTTCGGAAGGCGGCCGGAGTCCGACGACGGCGACGCGGCGCCGGGGAAGGCCACTGAAGCGGCGGTTGCCGCGCCTGTCAACGGCGACGGGCCCGTGGCGGTGTCCTTGGCAGAGGCGTCCGCCGTGAGCCAGGAACCGCACCGCTTCCAGGCCAGCGAGTCAGTGAAAATCCCTAACTGAGCTGTCGTCCGGAGCATCCCTCCGGCCCAAGAGCCCGTTCCGGGAACTATGTCACTGAAGACATATCTCCCGGAGCGGGCTCTGTTGCGGTTGGGGGTCAGCTGCCGCGGTTTATCTTGGGACTTATTGGGCTCATCGCCGTTCATGGTGAAACCGGGCCCGCTGAGGTGAATTCATTCCACCTTCCGGGCGGCACTTCTGAGAGATTGCGCCAATAGGTCATGGCCGGTGTTTGGGCCGGTGTCCTGGCGGTGGATGGTCCAACCCTCGCGGATGGGCCTGCGGTGAGCGCTGGACAGCATCGAGAACGCAGTCCAGCCACTCGGCCGGGACCCACTTCCCACGCGCTATTGCGAGTTTCACGTCCTTATCGCCGCGCCGCCAATAGGGCAAGGACCTGGCCGACGACGGCGCTGGTCGTTCCGCTGGAAAGGTCCAGCGAGGCGGACCGCCGGTAGTACGGACCCAGATCCAGTCCGACGCCCAACCCGAAGATCTCGGCGCTGCCGGCCGCCTCGTGGCCGGCCACAACTTCGCGCAGGTGATGTTCCAGATACTGGTGATCGTTGGCCAGCGCCGTGGCACCATCCATGGGACTGCCGTCGGACAGCACCAGGAGTAGCCGCCTTTGCGCTCCGCTGTCCTGGCCGCCTCCGTAGTGGTCCGCACTGTGCTGGTCCGCACCGTCCTGGCCGCCACCGTTCAGTCGGCCGCAGGCCCAGTCCACTGCCTCCCCATCGATACCCTCGCGGAACAGATCCCGCTTCAGCAGTCCGGCAATTTCCGGCCGGGCCCGCCGCCATGGCGTGTCGGCGTCTTTGAACACCAAATGCCTCACCTCATTGAGCCGACCCGGTTGCGCCGGCCGGCCGGCGCGGAGCCATTCCTTCCGGACCCGACCGCCGTTCCAGGCACCAGTGGTGAAACCCAGAATCTCACAGCGGGCACCGGCCAGTTCCAGCGCGCGGGCAAAGACGTCCACCAGAACGGACAGCGCCAGGCTGTGTTCCTTCATGGAGCCGGAGCAGTCGACCAGGAATGTCACCGTGGCATCCGTCCGCGCCGCGGTCCTTTCTCTCCGGAACACTCTGCGCTCCGCGGCGGAGGTGACCAGTTGAGCCAGTCTGCTCCCGTCGAGCCGCCCCTCCTCCGCACCGCTGTCCGAGCCGTCCAGGACCTGGGTCGACAGCAGTGTTCCCAACGCCCGCCCCAGCCGGGGGACGTTGATCCGCTGCCGGGCGATGTCCTCATCAAGGCGCTGCCGGAATTCGCGCAGCAGCCCGGGGCGGACCAGATCGGCAGCATGGCGCTGCTGGTCATGGGCCTTCGTAAACACACGGTAACCGCCCTCCGCTGCCTCAAGGGCGCTGCTGCGCCCGTACGCCGCGGTGGGCACGCCGTCGTCGTCGTGCTCGTGCTCGAAGAGCAGCGCGAAGGCCGGCCGCCGTGAACCGGCGCGGGAGGACCGGGTCTCCTGGGCTTCCAGCTCGTCGAAGCGGGCCGCGATCTCCTCGGCAATGGCGCGGGCGGGGCCGGCAAAGCCGGACTGTGAAAAGCGCTGCCGGCGCAGAGCTGCCAAGTGGGCGCCGAGGCGCGGCGCCAGCTCAAAGCGGGTCGATTCAATCAGGTCTTCGACGGCGGCGGCCATGGGTTCGGCAGTGATCCGTGCCCGGCCCATCTGGGCAATGGTAAAGAGGAGGATCCCTTGCGACGTGCCGGTCAGTGTGGAGGCCTCAAACTCCCGCGACCAGTGCAGAAAGCGGCGACTCAGGTTCGCCCGGACGCCCGGCATGGCATCAACCACGTGGGATTCCACCCGGAACTGTTCCAGCATCTCAAAGACCAGTCTGGCGGCGGTCGGCTGTGGGCAAAGCTCCTGATGCAGGGCCCGGTCGCTGTGCTGCAGACGCAGGGCCATGCCGTCGGCCGCACCGCGCAAAGCAGCCAAACCGCCTTCGCCGTCCGGGTGCAGGTGGGGCGCGGGCGTGGGCTCCCGGAGGTCCCCACGGTACAGGAGTCCGCCTCGGAAGTGCACTCCGGGTTGCCCGCTCAGTGCCCGGATGGCCGCGGAGCACAGCTCGCCGGTCAGCTGCTGGCGCTGCAGCGACGCTGCTGCCTTTGTCCTGGCGGTCTCCTCCGCCGCACCGGCCGGGGTGGCCATGGGAGCGCTACGCGACGTGCGCCGCGGGCAACCACGGCCTCGATGGCGAGTCTGACGGATCCTGCTTGTCCAGTTCCCGGTCCTTGTCCAACTCCCTGACCTTGTCCCGCTCCGTGTCCTTGTCCAACTCCCTATCGAAACAGCGCTGGAAGTATTCGGCCACGACCTGCTGCTCAGCTTCGTCGCATTTATTGACGAAGGAAAGCCGGAACGCCCGCCCGGGGTCGCCGAAGATCTCGATATTCTCCGCCCAGGTGATGACTGTGCGCGGGGACATCAGCGTGGACAGATCCCCCACGCGGAAGCCGTTCCTGGTCAGCTTGGCCACGGCGACCATGGACGCAACCAAAGTGCGCCCGGCTGGATGATCCAGTTCCGGTACCCTTGCCACCACGATCTCGATCTCGTCCTGCGCGGGCGGATGGTTCAGCGCCGCCACGATGTTCCAGCGGTCAATCTGCGCGTGGTTGAGCCGCTGCACGCCGTGGTACATTCCGTTCAGGTTCCCCAGGCCCACGGTGTTGGCCGTCGCGAACAGGCGGAATCCCGGGTGCACGTCGAGGACCCTGTTCTGGTCGAGCAGAGTCAATTTCCCGTCCCGTTCGAGGATCCGCTGGATCACGAACATCACGTCCGGCCGGCCGGCGTCGTACTCGTCCAGGATCAGCGCAACAGGGCGCTGAATGGCCCAGGGAAGAATCCCCTCCTGGAACGCGGTGACCTGCTTGCCGTCCTTAAGCACCACCGTGTCCCGGCCCACCAGATCCAGCCTGCTAATGTGGCCGTCCAGATTGACCCGCACGCACGGCCAATTCAGCCGCGCCGCCACCTGCTCAATGTGCGTGGATTTACCCGTCCCATGCAGCCCTTGGAGGAGCATCCGCCGGTTCCTCGTAAAGGCCGCCAGGATCGCCAGCGTCACGTCGTGGTTGAACCTGTAGGCCGGGTCTACTTGGGGGACATGCTCATCCGCTTCGCTGAATGCGCCCACCATCAGGTCCGAGTCGAGATGGAACAGTTCGCGTACGGAGACGATGCGGTCCGGCGTCGCCGCTTTCAGCTGGTCCACTGCTTGTCCTTGCCAGCGGACCGGATTCCGGCCATCCGGTCTTCGGCGGACTGGATTCCGGCCATCCGGTCTTCGACGGACTGGGCTTCAATCAGGCCGATCGCATCCGCCGCGCGTTGCAGTGCCGGAAGCAGTTTCAGCCCTTTCTCTGGAGTGAGCCGCATGACGGGCGCCTGCACGGCAACGCAGAGATTGGATGCGGCGTTGGTCGTGGGAACCAATACGGCGACACAAACCAACCCGGGCAAGAACTCTTCATCGTCGATCGCGTACCCGTCGCGGCGGACACGCTGAAGTTCGCCCTCAATCAGGTCCAGATCCGTCACTGTCTTGTTCGTGTAGCGTTCCAGCGGAGCCGCCCCAAGGAGGCGCCGACGCTGTACTGGACTGAATTGGGAGAGGATCATTTTTCCGCTGGCCGAGCAGTGGACCGGGACCCGGGATCCCGGCTGCAGCGTAATCCGCAGCGGTTCCGGCGTTTCGACGCGGTCAAGGTAGACCACCTCGCTGCCGGAGACCGCTGTGATGTTGCAGCTTTCACCCAGCTCCCCCACCAGGTTCCGCAGCACCGCGTGCCGTGCCCCGTGGTGGATGTCATTGAGCAGCAGGTCTTCAGCCATCCGGCGCAGCCGCACCCCGGCACTGTAATGCCTGCCGTTGTCCTGTCGGATCAACAGGCCTGCTCCTTCCAGCTGCTGCAGCATGCGGTGCAGCGTGGGCTTGGGCGTTCCGGTCTCCTCCACCAGCCCCTGCAGAGTGAAAAGCTGGTCCTTTGTGGCAATCAGTTCCAGCAGCGAGAACAGCCGCATCGTCGGTGTATCCCCGGCCAACTCCACTGCCGTCTGACCGTCCGGGCCACTGAGCCTGTGAATCTCAGCCATCTGTTCTCCTCCATCTCGTGAATCCGTCACCTTAGGCCTTCATTCAAATATATCGTACGCGACGTTCCGGATATTGAAAATAACCCTTGACGGTCCTTAATTTTTGTCATAATCTCGCTGTGAACCACAAAACAGGAACGTCTCGTTCCACTTTCTAAGCATCTCTACCTATTCCGGGCGTTACCCCGGAGAAGGAGCAGTCACCATGAGCCAAGAAACTCTCACCATTTCAGGCGCTGCCGACGATGACGCGGCAGAAGCATCCACGGTAAACAAAACACCCGCAAATGCGGCCCCCACCAAGGCCGCGCCGGCCAAGTCCCCCCGTTCCGCAGTCAAGGGCGTACAGAAGATGACGCCCTCGGAGGCCTTCGTCGAGACCCTGGTGGCCAATGACGTCACCGACATGTTCGGCATTATGGGCTCGGCGTTCATGGACGCGATGGACATCTTCGCCCCGGCCGGCATTCGCCTGGTTCCGGTGGTGCACGAGCAGGGTGCCGCCCACATGGCGGACGGCTATGCCCGCGCCAGCGGCCGCCACGGCGTCGTTATCGGCCAGAATGGGCCAGGCATCAGCAACTGCGTCACCGGCATCGCCGCTGCCTTCTGGGCCCACAGCCCCGTGGTTATCGTCACGCCGGAAGCCGGCACCAACGGCATCGGGCTCGGCGGCTTCCAGGAAGCCAAGCAGCTGCCCATGTTCCAGGAATTCACAAAATACCAAGGCCACGTGACGCACCCGGCCCGGATGGCGGAATACACCGCACGCTGCTTCGACCGCGCAATGTCCGAAAACGGACCCACCCAGCTCAACATCCCCCGTGACTACTTCTACGGGGAAATCACCGCAGAGATCCCAGAGCCGCGCCGCGTGGACCGCGGTGCCGGCGGCGCCAAGAGCCTGGACGAGGCCGCTGAACTGCTGGCCACCGCCAAATTCCCGGTGATCGTCTCGGGCGGCGGGGTGGTCATGGCCGACGGCGTCGAGGAATGCAAGGCGCTTGCCGAGCGTCTGGGTGCCCCGGTCGTCAACAGTTACCAGCACAACGACTCCTTCCCGGCCAGCCATCCGCTCTGGGCCGGCCCGCTTGGCTACCAGGGATCCAAGGCCGGCATGAAGCTCATTTCCCAGGCCGACGTCGTTATTGCCCTGGGAACCCGACTGGGCCCCTTCGGCACACTGCCGCAGTACGGTGCGGCCTACTGGCCCACCGAAGCCAAGATCATCCAAATCGATGCCGACCACACCATGCTCGGCCTGGTCAAAAAGATCAGCGTCGGCATCTGCGGCGATGCCAAGGCCGTAGCCATCGAACTGACCAAGCGGCTGGCGGATAAGACCCTCGCCTGCGACGCCACCAAGACGGAGCGCGCCGCCCTGATCAAGGCCGAGAAGGACAGCTGGGAGCAGGAGCTAACGGCCTGGACTCATGAAAAGGATGAGTACAGCCTGGACATGATCGAGGAGCAGAAGAACGAAGAGGGCAACTGGCTGCACCCGCGCGAGGTGCTGCGCGAGCTGGAAAAGGCGATGCCCGAAAACGTCATGATTTCCACCGACATCGGCAACATCAACTCGGTGGCCCACAGCTACCTGCGCTTTGAAAAGCCGCGCAGCTTCTTCGCCCCGATGAGCTTCGGCAACTGCGGCTACGCACTGCCGACCATCATCGGCGCCAAGGCCGCCGCCATGGACCGCCCGGCGGTTGCCTATGCCGGCGACGGCGCCTGGGCCATGAGCATGGGCGAGGTCCTCACCTCGGTGCGGCACGACATTCCGGTCACGGCCATTGTCTTCCGCAACCGGCAGTGGGGTGCGGAGAAGAAGAACCAGGTGGAGTTCTACAACCGCCGCTTCGTGGCCGGAGAGCTCGACAATGAGAACGAGAGCTTTGCCGCCATGGCGCAGACCATGGGCGCAGAGGGCATCGTCGTCGACAAGCTGGAAGACGTCGGCCCAGCTCTTGAGCGTGCCTTCGCCGCCCAGATGAACGAGGGCAAGACCACCGTCATCGAGATCATGTGCACCCGCGAGCTGGGAGATCCCTTCCGCCGTGACGCACTCTCCAAGCCGGTCCGTCTGCTGGAGAAGTACAAGGACTACGTCTAAACCTGACTTAGGCTCGGTGCTCAACCGAGCGCGCAACGGCCGTGTGGAGATCTGAACTGGTCTCCACGCGGCCGCAAGCGGCGGATGGCATCTGAAACGCCCCAACTACGGCGGGGGCGCAAGCCGCCAAGCCACCGGAGATGGCCATCATCCGGGCTTAACTGACGGAATTAAACCCAGCTCGCATAGCCACCTGACCCATCGAGCCGAATGTGGTTGAGTGGGGGCATGGCATCACGCATCGAGGACTACGCGCTTTTATCCGACATGCACACCGGTCCGCTTCTCTCGCGCACCGGCAGCCTGGACTGGCTCTGTTTCCCCCGCTTCGACTCTCCCTCAGTCTTCGGCGCGCTGCTGGGCACCGAAGATAACGGCCGCTGGCTTTTGGCGCCCGCAGCGGCTGATGCCGTCGTGGTTAAGCGGGAGTACCTGGACGGCACCTTTGTACTCCGCACCGATTGGGCGGCCGACGGCGGCAGCGTGCGGATGACCGAGTTCATGCCGGTGGGGGACAGACGTGCCTCGGTGGTGCGGCGGGTCGAGGGTCTGAGCGGCAGTGTGCGGATATGCCAGGAGCTGAAGATCCGGTTTGGCTACGGTACCGTCGTACCGTGGGTCGGCCGGATGATGGACGCGGAGGGCATCGAGGTGCTGGTGGCGGTTGCCGGACAGAATGCGCTCATGCTGCGTGGGGATGTGCTGCCTACGGTCACTGGCGATAAGCTTGCCGGCGACTTTACCATCGCTGCCGGGGAAAGGGTGGATCTGGAACTTGTCTGGTACCCCTCGTACCGACCCGGGCCGACCCGGATCGACATTGACGCCGCTCTGGCCCAAAGCGTGCATTACTGGTCTGACTGGGCCTCCAGATACAGCCAGGATGGCGAATATGCGGCCGCCGTCCAGCGCTCGCTGCTGGTGCTGCGCGCACTCACCCACGAAGACACCGGGGGCATCGTGGCCGCCCCCACCACCTCTCTGCCGGAGGACTTCGGGGGCGCCCGCAACTGGGACTACCGATACTGCTGGCTGCGCGATGCTGCCCTGACGCTGGAGTCGATGCTGACCCACGGTCACGCTCAGGGCGCCCTGCACTGGCGCAACTGGCTGTTGCGCGCTGTCGCCGGGGATCCGGAGGACCTGCAGATCATGTATGGCGTGGCTGGGGAGCGCGAACTCGAGGAGCGGCAGCTGGCGCATCTGCCCGGATATGAGAATTCAGCTCCGGTGCGCATCGGCAACGGTGCCGTCGGGCAGTTCCAGGCGGACGTCGTCGGCGAGGTGATGGTGGCGCTGGAGAAGTTGCGGCGGGCCGGCGGCATGGAGGACCTCTTCTCCTGGCCGCTGCAGCGTGCCCTGCTGGGATTCGAGGAAAAGCACTTCGACCGGAAGGACTATGGCATCTGGGAAATGCGCGGCGAACCGCGGCATTTCACGCATTCCCGGGTGATGATGTGGGCGGCATTTGACTGCGGAGTCCGCGCCGTGCGCGAGCACGGGTTGGACGGACCGGTGGAGCGCTGGACGGAACTGCGTGAGCGACTCCGCCGGGAAATCCTGAGGTATGGTTTCAGCACCGAACTCAATTCATTCACTCAGGCCTATGACGGCTCGCAGGCGGAAGCCTCGCTGCTGGTAATTCCGCAGGTGGGCTTCCTAGCGTACGACGATGCGAAAATGCTAGGTACCGTGGCGCAACTTGAGCGTGAGCTTATCGACGACGGCCTGCTGCTGCGCTACCGCACAGAAACCGGGGTGGACGGCCTGGAACCCGGCGAACACCCGTTCTTGGCCTGCTCCTTCTGGCTGGTGGAGCAGTACGCGCACAGCGGCCGAAAGGGGGAGGCCAGGGCGCTGATGGACCGCCTGGTGAAGCTGTGCAATGAGCTGGGCCTGCTCGGCGAGGAATACGCGATGAAAGCGGACCGGATGGCCGGGAACTTCCCGCAGGCGTTCTCTCACCTGGCTCTGATCCGGGCCGCGGATGCCCTCCGCGGCCCGGAACGGGTCAGCCTGGCCCCTGCTGGTCCCGCGGTCCCAGGGGGACAGCTGTGAAATCAGTAACGCGCCTTGACCTGGCGTGGACGCGTTGCTGTGCGCCGCGCCGTCAAGCGCAAACGAATTCTGCACCCGGGCGGATGGGTCCAGAAGATCCAGAAAGGACACGATCAATGGGACCAAACTGGACCTGTGATCCTGCGCACATGTGGCGCTGACGTCCGGCGACAACCCGGCCTAGGCTTCGATTATTGCTATCACAACGAACAAGGAGATGGTCGTGGCCATGGAAAGCATTCTGCACTCCCGCCGGATCGTCGGCCGCACCTGGACACCGGAGGAGCTGCACGCCTTAGCTGTAGCAGACAGGGAAGCCCAGCGCCATGTCGCACACATGAGCGCCCGCATCGTGCTGGTTGACCGTGCCCATCTGGTTGACGCCGACCGTATCCGGTCGATCGTCGTGGAGAGCATGGGAGGCATCGCCGGCACATACTACATGGTGGCCGCCCTGCAGTTGGCCGAGTTGGCCATCACCTACCCGCAGCTACTGACGGATATCCAGTACAACGTGCTGCTCGCACCTCTGGAGGCCGCCGAACAGATAGCTGCTTCAACGAGCACGTACGTCCCGGTAGCCGCCTGAGGACACCTGCCGGGAGTCCGCATCGGATCCACACGGGCCGGAGGACGCGACCGGACACCGTCCAATCGAGGGTCAAGGGCGTCGGCCCCCAACGCCCACTCCACGGCGTCCGTCGACCATGCCAGACAGCAGGTTCCGCTGCTCGCCTTGGGGTCTGACCTGCAGCGGAACAGTGGTTGGCGCTAAGGATTCTGTCCCGGTGGCAGGGTTCGGGGGTTGCTGGCTGGGAGGTGACGGTAGATGGACGCGCGGGAGACGCCGAGCGCTTTAGCGATCTGGGTCGGACTTTCGCCTTTGGCCTGTCTGGCCCGGGCGACTGCGAGGGTGTCGGTATCCATGACTGTTGGGCGCCCGCCGGTGCGGCCTGGGGCCCGGGCTGCTGCGAGGCCGGCCACGGTTCGTTGGTGGATCATGTCGCGCTCGAGTTCGGCGAACGCGGCCATCATGACGAAGAATAATTTCCCTTCTCCGGTCGGGTTGTAGGTTCCGGTGAGGGTGCCGGTGAGAATCCGCAGGCCGACTCCTTGGTCGTGGAGGCTATCGGCGATGGTGAGGACTTCTTTCACTGACCGGCCGAGGCGGTCCAATTTCCACACGCACCGGGGCGTCTGTTTGGACGGAGATGGTCGAGGGCTTCGGCGAGCCCTGGGCGGGCGGTGGCGCGGCTGGAGATTTTGTCTTCGAAGATCCGGCCGCAGCCGGCCGTTTTGAGGGCGTCTCGTTGGAGTTGGGCGTCTTGTCCGTTGGTGGAGACGGGGTGTAGCCGATGGGATCGAAATGTTGGGTCGCCATTCGTCTACTGTCGCACAACCCACCTCACAACACCGGTATTCGCCGACCTGTTGTGAGATGGGTTGTGAGATGGGTTGTGGACGGATTGGTGTCGGCGCGTCGCCTGGGGCGGGGTCGTCTCAGAACTGGCCGTATTTGACCCGGCCGGTGGTGCGGTCTTGGAGGCCGTGTTTGAAGGTGTAGGGGGTTTGATCGGTGGCGTTGCCTCCAGTGTCTTTGGTGATGGATTGCATCCCGTAGGGGTCGTAGCTGGTGGCGAGGGTGACGTAAGCCCTTGCAGTGCCAACCTCTCAGAATTCGGCATTGGGCAATGAGTAGCGCAATTATTTTTTTCGTTCATTCACGTGCCTGAGAAGTATGGCAACTGCCGTGATAAATGCTGTTATGGATACAAGCCCAATGACGAAGTACACCCAATGTGAGGGCGATGAGTACGAGCGGACATAGCCAATTACCATGGCAGCCGTCATCAAGGCCGTCGAGGCTATGGAGAGTTTCAGACCGAGATCAGATCGCTTCTGAGGATTTTCAGCCATGTTAGTTGTTACATCCTCCCGCTGCGTCACACCCGAAAGTGTACCCAGCTCCAGCAACAGACGCTTCAAATCCCCCTACAATCACCAAAGACGCCACTACGCCTGCGCCGGGAAGCCCCTGAAGCAAGCGGAGTTTTTCACTTCATGGCGGCTCAGGACAGCAATAGGAGTACTGGGCCGCAAACGCCGGCGTCGTCATCCCGGAAGAAACCAAAGCCGCAGGTTAATAATCGACAGCCCCTTTAACTGAACGGCATTGGGGCTAGCCCGCCACCGCCGCCTTCGCAGCCTGCGAGGCCTCCATCCACTCGCACAGCCACGGAGCCCGGACACTCGACGTAATCCGGCAGTCGGCCACGAAGGTTCCCTTGGCGCCGGCGTCGATCCAGTCCCTGAGCGCGGAAAGGTCCGCCAGTGAGCGGATGATTGCGGATTTGGCACCGAGCGCTCGGGCGATGCCGCTGAAGTCCACCTCGGGGATCAGCATGGGCTTTTCGGTCAGGCCCTGGGAGCCGTACTGATGGACTTCGGCTCCGTAGGCGGCATCGTTGTAGATGACGACGACGGCGCTGCTCGCCGCGCCGATCAGCGATTCGAGGTCGGACAGGCCCATCAGGAAGCCGCCGTCGCCCGAGGCCAGCACCACGGTGCGGCCGTCCTCCACCGCACGGGCTGCCCCGACGGCGCTGGCGAGGCCGAGCCCGATGGTCTGGTAGGCGGTCCCCACCATCACCAGGTCCTGGGGCCGCGGGATGCGCCAGTACATGGGTGCCCAGCCGAGGAAGTGCCCGCCGTCCTGGACCACCGTGCGGCGCTCCGGCAGCACGGCGTCCAAGGCTGTGGCCAGGGTGCGCGGGTCCAGCCGGCCATCCGTGGTCTCGTCGGCGCCTGGGTGGTGGGCCGGTCCTTCGGCCAGGCGCCTGCGGGCCTCCGCGCGCCACGCGTTGCCCGAAGGTCCGCCATCCAGCATTCGGAGGATGCGTCCCGCAGCGGATTTCACGTCCGCGCTGACAAAAAGGTCCACCCGCGGGTGCGTTGGCTGCAGGGCGGTGTCGATCTGGATGACGGTGCTGTCCGGGCCAAGCAGGTGCCCGAACCGCATGGTGAAGGGGCTCAGGCTTGCCCCGGCCACGAGAACCACATCAGCCTCGCCCATAAGCCCGGCCGCGGTGTCCGTGCCGAAGCCGCCGGCGACGCCGAGGTATCCCTCGCCCTGAAGAAGGTTGAGCGCCAGGGCGGTTCCGGCGGTCAGCGCGCCCAGGCGGTCGGCGAGCTCGCGGAGTTCCGGGGCGGCGCCGGCGAGATGCGCACCGCGGCCGGCGAGGATCAGCGGCCGCTTGGCCCCGGCGAGCAGGCGGGCTGCCTGCCCGAGATCGCCGGCGTCGTGCGTCACCGTAGGTGCCAACGGCGCCGGAAGTTCTTCATCTGCCGCCTTGAGTGCCGCGAGGTCGTAGGGGATGGCAATCACCACGGCGGTGCGCTTGGTGAGTGCGTACTCCACCGCCTGCCGGGTGATGGAGCCCGCGGACTCGCGGGTGACGGTGAAGGTGGCCGCGCCGAGGCCCGCGGCGATTGCCGCCTGGTCCACGTCCTGGGGCCGGGCGCCGCTGCTCGGAGCATCCCCGGTGACCAGCACAACGGGGATCTGCGCCTGGACCGCCTCGGCCAGGGCGGTGAGCGCGTTGGTGTAGCCAGGGCCGTAGGTGGTGGTGCCTGCTGCGAGGCGTCCCGACGCACGGTAGTAGGCGTCGGCTGCGGCGATGGCGGCGCCTTCGTGCCGGACGGGGGAGAAGCGAAGGCCCAGCTTCTCCGCGGCGTCCAGGAAGTAGACGTTGCCGTTGCCCATGACGCCGAATACATCGGTGAGGTAGCTGCTGAGAACCTGCACCACGCGGCCGGAGACGGTAAGAGTAGTCATGCAGGAAGCTTGTGGCGTGACTCACGGATAGGCAAGAGAACCGGTTCTGTTTGGGATATTTGGCAGCGGAACCGGTAGGAAGTGAAAATTTGCTCACTTGTGGCGTGGATCACCCATCCTTAGTTTGAAGCGCGGGATTCCTGCTCTGAGAGGCGGGCCAGGAGGCCGTCGTAGCGAGGTGGCATGAGTTCCAGCACTGAAATGGCTGTGCTGGTCCGTTGGATCCCCTCGATTTCCAGGATCTTGTTGGTGATGCGGTAGAGATCTGCCGTGCTGCGTGCCACCACCTTGGCCATGAGGTCCGCGTCCCCGGTGGTGGCGTGCACCTCGATGACTTCCGGGATCGCGGCGAGCCCGTCTTCGACTGCGCCTGTCCGCGTCTGGCTGATGGACAGTGAGAGGAAGGCCATCAGGTCGTAGCCCAATGCGGCGGGGTCCAGTCTCCGGCTGAAGGAACGCAGGGCGCCGCTGCGTTCGAGCCGTGCCAGCCGCGCGTGGACCGTGTTCCGGGCGACGCCGAGCGTCCGGGAGAGCGCCAGGGCGCTGGCTTCCGGATCCTTGTCGAGGGCCAGGATGATCCTGCCGTCGAGGGAATCCAGGTTGCGCGGGTTCGGGATGGTCATATTTTCACCACGTTTACTAGAAGTTGAGCAGAAGTCCCAATGGGTTGAGGATATCTTGCATTGTGGACCTGGTCACAATCATGATTGTTCCTCATGACCCGTGATCAGCTCCTGACCGCACCGGACACCGCGCTTCCCACCCTTCGTGGCGCTGTGGCCGGACTTCCGTCCTACGTTCCGGGCCGCCGCGGCACCGGCACGGACATCGCAGCCCTCGCCAGTAACGAAAGCCATTACGAACCGCTCCCCGCTGCCGCGGCTGCGGTGGCCGCAGCGGCCGGCACCATGAACCGCTACCCGGACAGTGCCGCCGTCGAACTCCGAGAACGGCTCGCCCGGCACCTCGGCGTCACCGCCGGGGAGATCGCGGTGGGGCCCGGCAGTGTGGGCGTCCTGCAGCAGATCATCACCGGACTGTGCGATGCCGGGGATGAAGTGATCTTCGCGTGGCGCTCTTTCGAGGCGTACCCCATGCTGGTGGAGCTGGCAGGCGCCCGGCCGGTCCGCATCCCGCTGGACGAGGCTGAAGGCCACGACCTCGACGCCATGGCCGCGGCCGTCACTGACCGCACGAAGGTCATCCTGCTCTGCACCCCCAACAACCCCACCGGCGCGCCGATCAGCCACGAACGCATCGAGGCCTTCCTGCAGTCCGTGCGCCCGGACATCCTCGTGGTGATCGACGAGGCCTACGTGGAATACGCCGACGGGGGCAGCGGCCCCGACTCCTTGGCGCTCTACCGCCGGTATCCGAACGTCTGCATCCTGCGCACCTTCTCGAAGGCCTACGGACTCGCCGGCCTGCGGGTGGGATACGCCGTAGCCACGCCGGCCATCGCCGAGGGGCTGCGCCGGACCGCCCTTCCCTTCGCGGTGAGCGCGCTGGCCCAGAAGGCGGCCATCGCTTCGCTGGACGCAGGGGAGGAGATGGAAGCGCGGGTGGCTGCCGTCAGGCAGGAGCGCGCCCGGATGGCCGCGCAGCTGGAAGCCCAGGGCTGGAAACTGCAGCCGAGCCAGGGCAATTTCCTGTGGATCCGGGCCGATGGCAGCCTCCGGGCGAGGCTGGTGGACGCGTTCGACCACGCCGGTATCCTGGTCCGCGCGTACCAGGGCGACGGCGTGCGGATCACCGTTGCCGATCCCGCCTCCAACGACCGCGTGCTCAGGCTCCTGGAAGCCCACGCAGCCTGACAACTGACTCAGCTTTTACCAACCCGTTCCACCTACAACCAGAGGAATCCTCAATGGAACAACAGACAAAGACGTCTGCCCGCGCCCTCGGCGCGGCCCTTAAACCCCGCCAGCTCACCATGATGGGCTTGGGAAGCGCGATTGGCGCGGGCCTCTTCATCGGCTCCGGCGCGGGCATCCAGGCTGCCGGCCCGGCGGTGCTCATCTCCTACCTCGTGGCCGGCACGCTCATCATCCTGGTGATGTGGGCCCTCGGCGAAATGGCTGCCGCCAATCCGGACAGCGGTGCCTTCTCCGTCTATACCGCCAAGGCCTACGGGCCGGTGGCCGGTGCCACGGTGGGCTGGCTCTGGTGGCTGCAGCTGGTGGTTGTCATCGCCGCCGAGGCGCTCGGTGCGGCAGGCCTGCTGGCCACCATCTTCCCCGCCCTGCCGGTGTGGCTGATGGCCTTTGTGTTCATCGTGGTGCTCACCGCCGTCAACCTCACCAGCGTCAAGAACTTCGGCGAGTTCGAGTTCTGGTTTGCGCTGCTCAAGGTGGCGGCGATCGTCGGTTTCCTCCTGGTGGGCGCCGCCCTGCTCTTCGGCTGGCTGCCGGGCGTCCAGTCACCGGGCCTGTCCAACTTCACGGGTGCCGGATTCGCACCCAGCGGGTTCGCCGGGATTGCCACGGCACTCTTCGTGGTGGCCTTCGCGTTCGGCGGCACTGAGATCGTCTCGGTGGCGGCAGCTGAAACCGCCGAGCCGGCCCGCAGCGTGAAGATGGCAGTCCGGACGGTGCTGTGGCGCATCCTGGTCTTCTACATCGGTGCGATCTTCGTGATCGCGGCTGTGGTTCCCGTGGGTTCGGCGGGGCTGAAGAGCCCGTTCGCAGCGGTGCTGGACGCCGCGGGCATGCCCGGCGCAGCCACCGCCATCACCCTGGTAGCCGTGGCAGCACTGCTCTCCGCCCTTAACGCCAACCTCTACGGTGCCTCCCGGATGGTATTCTCCCTGGCTGAGCGGGGCGAGGCGCCGCGCCTGCTTGCCTCCGTGTCGAAGGCCCGGGTACCGGTGGTCGCGGTCCTGGCCAGCGTTGCCTTCGGTGTGGTCACGGTTGTGCTGGAGCTGGTCTTCCCCGAAAAGGTCCTTCCCGTCCTGCTCAACATTGTGGGCTCGACTTGCCTGCTGGTGTGGACGTCCGCGCTCCTGGCCCAGCTCGCGCTGCGCCTTCGCGCCGACCGCGAAGGAACGGAGCTTCCCCTGCGGATGCCCGGCTTCCCGTGGCTGACGGGCTTTGGCCTCCTCATCCTCGCGGCGATCTTCACGGTGGGCTTCATCGGAGAGGATTCCCGGCCCCAGCTCCTGAGCACTTTTCTTCTTGTGGGGGTGCTGGCGGCGGCGAACTGGCTGCACCACCGTTCTAGGAAGATTGCGGGCCGTGTCGAAGCATCGGAGAAAGCCAAGGCTTCGGTGCTCGTCGACTGAATCGGGTGCTGTAACCACTTTGGGGTTCGGTGCACATACAGTTGTCCTGCTCCTAGCGTTCCTTGGGGGTCAGTAGTCGGGAGGACGGTAGGTCTTTGATTTTGGGTTTAAAACGCCGGGCCGGTTCCCGGGATCGGGTTGGGCTTTTGGGAAAATGGGGGTATGGATTCTGGCGGCGATGAAGGCCTGTTTGATGAAGCACTCGTGGAGCGGGTTGAGTTCGCTGCCGGCGGGGATCCGGCAGATGCTAATGGTGGGGTGAACAAGCGCTTCAAAGCGTTTGACCCGGACGCGGTGATGCTGGTTCCGCCGTCGTTGGATGAGTGGTTGCCGCAGAATCACTTGGCCCGGTTCATCGCTGAGATCGTCACCGATGAGCTGGACCTGTCCCGGTATTATGACTCGCTCCAGCCAAGGCCAAGGGCCAACCGCCGCCTCACTGGACTACCAGTACCATCTGACGCTATACGCCACTAGTCACCGACCTGACCCCTACCGCGAATCAAGCCCCGCTGGAGCTCTTCGCGAACCCGCACGAGGAAAAGCGCATCGGGCCCCTGATTGAAACCATCTCCACCCGTTACGGGCGTGGAGCCGTCGGTCTTGGCCTTACCGGTCTCAAGGGTGGCCCGGACTGGTCCATGCGGCGAGACATGCTCACCCCCAGGTACACCACCCACTGGGACGAACTACCCATCGCCAAAGCATGTTAAACCCAACACAACGAGGGGATTCCTCCAACACCGCCTGGCCACCGAACAGGGCGCGGCAAAAAGTAAGTCCTCCCAGCATTCCCACATCCAACTGGACAGCTGGAACCACCCCGACGCCCGGGTGGGGCGCACGACGCAGCCTCTCCAACCCCGACGAACGAGAATCTGCAGGCACCGTGAGCAAACCATCAAGACCACGACCACGCTCCGGTGAAACCCGTCCCGCCAGCACCGAATACAGCCGGTCGCCGGCCTCGTCCCTGACCTCGGCGACGAGCCTGGCCAACACGCTCACACCCGGCAACAGCACCCGCTCCGCACGAAGCCATGCCACGCCCTGGTCGAAGAGCTGGGTCGGCCGCTCCGCCCGCGTCCACGCGCGGGCCGTCAGGAAGCTCCTGAATTCGGCGGCAGTCTCGGGCACCGACAGCCGCCGGTACCCATAGGCCTGGGCAATCTCCCACCGGTGCTCGTACGGTGTCTTCGACCGCTCGGCGTAACTCCCCAACACGGAACCGCCGACGATTCCGAGTTGCGTTGCCACGAAATCAACCACCAGTCCCGGTACCGCCACCGGATCTTCAAGAAACGTCCCCAGAAACCGGAGCGTGCCCAACTGCACCCCACACCCAGCCGGCTACCCTCACCACGACGGCGACCAACCAACTCCAGATCCCGGTCATCAAGAAAGAAGAACCGTTCCAACTCGGCCGTCGAAACCGGACCAGCAAACTGGCCATATACCGCTACCTGGTCATCACTGAGAAACTCAACTGGCATGACACCAACCTAAAGCCAACCCCGAGGGCTTAGCGCCAACCACTGTTCGGCTGCAGGTCAGACCCCTCCTTCACGACTGATCCGACCGGGACCACGGCGCAGGCCCCGGCCCTACGTACAGCTCCCTTGGCGTTTATGGCAATCACGGTCACCGTGAGACCCAGGAAAGGCTGAGCCGATGTCACCTGTGGGCTGCGGTCACCGCCACCACGACGGCGACGACGTCCTGTTAGCGCGGCGGGACAGGTCGAGCGCGGGGAGACCCAGCCAGAGCCCCCAGATCTCCACGCGGCCGCAAGCGGCCTTGGTCGATCACCGGTCCCGTTTGATTCGGAGAGCGCTTGGCTCTCCCTCAGCGAGCGTCCTCGGCGAGCAACGTGCGCGCCACCTCGCCGAGCACCGCCATTCCCTCGGCAATGGCGCGGGTCGGGATGGCACCATAGCCGATCCGGAAGTAGTTCCGCGGCGGATCCGGCTGCATATAGTAGATGTCGCCCCGTTCGATGAGTACACCACGTTCCTCCGCCCTGCTGACCAGAACGCGGCAGTCGAGCTGGTCCGGGCCAGTCATCCACAGACTCACTCCTCCGGGCGGATACGCGTTTTGCTGCCATGGAAGACAGCGCACGGAGAGCTCGCTGAGCATTTTCCACTTGCTCTTCATCTTGCTGCGGTGCTGACGCAGGGCACGGTGGTAGTCACCGCTGTCGATCATCAGGGCCAGTGCGCGCTGCATGTGGCCCGGTGGGTGGCGCACCTGATACCGCCGCACCCTCCTCAGCTCCCGGATCAGTTCCTCGGGTCCCACCAGGAAACCCAGCCGCAGGCCCGGCGAAAGGAACTTGGAGAACGTCCCCAGATACAGCACGTCGCCGGTGGAATCGAGGGCCTTCAGCGCAGGGCTGGGGCTGCCTTCATAACGGAACTCGCTGTCGTAGTCATCCTCGATGACGACCGTGCCGGAGGCCGCGGCGAGCCTGAGCAGACGACGACGGCGCTCCATGCTGAGCGTGACGTTGGTGGGATGGTGGTGGCTGGGTGTGACGTAGACGAGCGCGGTGCCGCTGAGCGTGTCCGGGAGACGGAGACCGTCCTGATCCACGTCGATTCCATATACCTGTGCACCTGTGCGCATGAAAATGTGCCGCGCATCGAGATAGCCCGGGTTCTCGATGCCAACGCGCTGATGAGGACCGAGAAGGGTTCTGCCCAGCAGGTCCAGCCCCTGCTGGGAGCCAGTGGTGATCAGGATTTCCTGCGGCTTGGCCTCGATCCCCCGTGCCGGAAGTATCTGACGCCTGATCATCTCGATCAGCATCGGATCGTCGGCTCCCACGCTGTCCTGAAGGCTGGCATAGGTATGGGGCTGATAGAGCGCATCCCGCAGGCTCCGCACCCATGCTGTGGCGGGAAAACTGCTGACGTCTATCTGTCCGGCCACAAAAGGATATGGATAGCGGTGCCAGTCCGCGGTCTTCTCCACGTCCATGACGCCCTCATCGGGGTAGCGCCGCATCCTGGAAGACCAGTCAATCATCGGTCCGGACGCCTGCACATCGGCCTCGGCCGCGGCGAGCATTTCCGGATTCACAAAGATCCCCCGGCGTTCATGGCTGAGCACCAGGCCCTCGGTCAGCAACTCCTGATAGGCCAGATTAATGGTGTTGCGGGAGACTGAGAGTTCGCCCGCCAGCTCCCGTGAGCTGGGAAGCCGGCGGCGGGCATCGAAGATGCCCACGGCAATGCCGTGCTCCACGACGCGCCGGACCTGCCGGTACAGCGGTTCGCTGGAACTGCGGTCAATCTCTATCATGGTCCGTGGCACGCTTTGTCTCCTTGATGGCCCAGTTGACTGTCGGAGCCCAAAAAGGCGGGGGAGTTCATGCATGGACTCCCCCGCCTGGAACTTTGCCTTACTCTAATGATGCGCGGCCACTTCCAGTGAATCAATGACCTCGATCCCGTGGGCTGCGCCCACGGCGGCATTGGTCAGGCGCCCACCGGTGGTGCTCAGGCCCGCCCGCAGAGCCGCGTTCTCCGCCACCGCCCGGTGTACACCCTTCGCTGCTATCTGCACCACGTAAGGCAGCGTCACGTTGGTAAGGGCATACGTCGAGGTGTTGGGAACCGCCCCCGGCATATTCGCCACGCAGTAGAAGACCGACTCGTGGACGCGGAACGTAGGTTCCTGGTGCGTGGTCGGGTGGGAATCTTCAAAGCAACCGCCCTGGTCCACAGCGATGTCAACCAGCACCGAACCGGGCTTCATCTTCGCGACCAGGCCGTTCGTGACAAGTTTCGGGGCCTTCGCACCGGGAACCAGGACCGAACCGATCACCAGGTCAGCATCGACCAGGGACCGTTCGATTTCCAGGGCGTTGGAGGCCACGGTCTTCAACCGGCCCTGGTAGATCGCATCGAGCTCACGCAGGCGGTTGATGTTGATATCCAAAATCGTGACCTCGGCCCCGGTGCCCAACGCCATGGCGGCGGCGTTCGTGCCCGCGACCCCGGCACCGAGGACTACGACCTTGGCCGGGCGTACCCCTGGGACCCCACCGAGCAGGATGCCCTTGCCGCCGGCCGGGGCGGTCAGGCACTGGGCCCCGACCTGGACAGAGAGCCGTCCGGCGACCTCGGACATCGGCGCCAGCAACGGCAGGGTTCGGCCGTCCTGGACGGTCTCATAGGCGATGGCCGTCACTCCGGCGTCGATCAGTGCTTTGGTCAGTTCGGGTTCGGCGGCCAGATGCAGGTACGTGAACAACACCAGATCCTTGCGGAAGTACTGGTATTCGGAGGCAATAGGTTCCTTGACCTTGACCACCATGTCCGCATCCCGCCAGGCCTGCGCGGCGGTATCGACCATGTGCGCCCCGGCCAGTGCATATTCGTCATCGGCGATGCTCGAGCCGATGCCCGCGCCGCGTTCGACCAGCACCGTGTGGCCGTTGCCCACCAATTCATGAACACCCGAAGCGGACATCGCAACACGGAATTCGTTGTTCTTAATTTCCTTGGGAACACCGATGATCATTTGGTACCTCCTGATGGTTAAAGCGTGTTCTCAACACGTCGGCCGAGCGGGCTGCGCAGCATAAACGAAGTCTGGCCGCCCACCCCAGGGGTCCAGAAGATCCAGAAAGGACGTGATCGACAGATCCAAACTGGACCTGTGAGCCCGCTCTCCTTTGGCACTGACGCCCGCCGGCGTGCCGGCTTAGGCTTCGATCATTGCTATTTACAACGAATAAGGAGCATGGACGTGGACGCCACCAAACTGCGGGCTCAGGCCCGCCGACACCTCGGACCCCACTTCACCCGCAAAGACACCTGGGACAGCGAATTCCCCATCTTTGTCCGCGGGGAAGGAAGCTACCTGATCGACACCGAGGGGGACCGGTATCTCGACGGGCTCGCCGGGCTCTTCTGCGTCAACATGGGCCATGGCCGGGCCGACATCGCCAAGGCCGCCAGCGACCAGATCAGCACCCTTGCCTATGCCTCCAACTGGGGATCGGCGCATCCGCCGGCCATCGAGGCCGCCACACTGATCGCTGAGCTGGCCCCCGGCGACCTCGGCACCACCTTCTTCGTCAATTCCGGCTCCGAAGCGGTGGAGACCGCACTGAAATTCGCCCGCCAATACCACCGCAGCCAGGGCCAGCCCCAGCGCACCAAGGTCATCAGCCGCGACATGTCCTATCACGGCACCACCATGGGCGCCCTCTCCATCACCCAGCTGCCCAAGATCAAAGAACCGTTCGGCGAGCTGCTGCCGGGAATCCGCAGCGTTCCCAATACGCTCGGCTTCACCGGGGACTGCGGGCCCGTCACCGAACTGGACTGCTTCCGGGCCATTGAGCAAGTGGTCCTCGAGGAAGGTCCCGAAACCATTGCGGCCATCTTCGCGGAGCCCGTCCAGAACGGCCGCGGTGCCCTAGTGGCGCCTGACGGCTACTGGCCCGCGCTGCGCGCCTTGTGCGATAAGTACGGAATCCTGCTTGTCTCCGACGAGGTCATTTGCTCCTTCGGCCGGCTCGGCCACTTCTTCGGCTACGGGGTGACGGGTGTCGTTCCGGACATGGTCACCTTCGCCAAGGGGTCCACCTCCGGCTACGCACCGCTGGGCGGCCTGATCGTCCGGGAGAAGCTGGTCCAGGAGCTGTACAACTCGTCCAAGGGCGGCGTCTTCACCCACGGCGCCACCTGGGGTGGCCACCCGGTTTCCACCGCCGTCGCCGTCGCGAACATTACCGCCATGCGGGATGAGAACGTGCTGGGCAATGTCCAGGAGCAGGGTCCGAAAATCATGGAAGCCCTCCAGTCCCTGAAGAATGCGCACCGCTGCGTCAAGGCGGTCCGCGGGACCGGCTTCTTCTATGCCATCGAGCTGATGGCGGACAGCTTCAGCGGCCGCGAACTGACAGATGCGGAATCGCTGACGGTGCTGCGGGAGGTATTACCCGAGTCATTCAAGCGCACCAAGGTGATCCTGCGGGGGGATGACCGCGGCGCCACCATGCTCATGATCTCACCGCCGCTGGTCGCCGATTCTGATGTCCTCGCCGAGCTGCTGCACGGCGTGGACGGCATGCTCAACGACGTCGAGAAAGCCATTCAGCCGTAGCAGCGAAGTACCTGTCTGCATGTCCTACGGAGAACCACCTTAGTGGCGGGCTCCGCAGGACCCAATTTGAGAGGTGGGACAATGGGGACCGCGATCGTTGGCACTTCGACGGACCAGCGCGCACCGCGTGCCGGAACAGCCATGTTTGATCGCTGGCGCCAGGAGCTCGCCGGTCGTGGACGGGTCGTCGGGTTCGCCGACGGCGAAGACCAGCGTGCGCTGCGGGCGGCCAGTGCGTTGCTGGCGGAGGGGATCGTCAGGCCCAGGCTGTTCGGCAGGAGCGCCGAGGTACGTCGGGCCGCTGCCGCACTGGGCTGCCTGCTGCCCGCGGACACCATCGTCGATGTCCGCGAGCTGGCCGGGGACAGCAGGATCGGCACGCTGATCGGGCAGGCCTATGCGCGGCATCCGGAGCGATCGGAGCAGGCCCAGTCGGATCCGGTGCACCTCGCCGCAGCCGCGCTGAAGGCCGGCTACGTTGACGCCTGCGTGGCCGGGGCCGGCAGTCCCACCGCAGATGTGCTGCGCGCCGGGCTGCGGGTGATCGGACTCGCCCCGGACTGCACCACCTTGAGCAGCTCCTTCCTGATGTTGCTACCCGACGGAAGAGAGCTGACTTTCAGCGACTGCGCCGTCGTTCCGGATCCGTCCGCCGAGCAGCTCGCGGACATCACTGTTTCGGCCGCCGCCACCCACAATGCCCTGACCCGGCAGACCCCGAGGGTGGCGCTGCTGTCGTTCAGCACCCAGGGCAGCGCGAACCACCCGCATGTTGACAAGGTAAGGACCGCAATGGGCATACTCCGTTCCCGCAACCCTGCGCTACAAGTGGACGGTGAGCTGCAGTTTGACGCAGCGCTGATCCCGGAGATCGGGGCCTTGAAGGCTCCCGGATCGGACGTCGCCGGGCGGGCGAACGTGCTGGTATTTCCCAGCCTTGACGCGGGAAATATCGGTTATAAAATCACCCAGCGCCTGGGCGGCGCCACGGCTTTGGGCCCGGTCCTGCAGGGACTGGCTGCCCCGCTGAATGACCTGTCCCGCGGATGCAGCACGGAGGATATTGTCTGCGTTGGCCTGCTGAGCGCGATGCAGTCGCTTGTTTCGGGGCATGCCCAGGCGGAATCCGCCCTGAGCTGCACAACCTGAGCTGCACAACCTGAGCTGCACAACCTGACGGCATCGCAGCCCTCCGCCGGATAACGGCTATCCACCCACCTGCTGCATCGAAAGAAAGGAGATCCGACGCGGACCCCGGGATTTGCCGGGTCCAGCCGGATCGCAGACGATATGACGCAAGATGTGGTCACCGCGAAAATTCACCAGCCGAGGTCTCCGCTTTCCCGGGGTCTGCGGCACAAAAGGCTGCCCGGGCTCGCAGCCGCGGCGGTCGCCGTCGCCGCGGCCTGGCTGATCCCTCTGGCAGTACCGGTGATGCCCTTCCTCACGGTGGCGGTCATTCTGGGAATCCTCTCCGCAAATATTCCGGGGATCAGTTACGCCGTCGAAGGCGTCCTGCGGCCGGGACTTGAATATTCTGGAAAAAAATTCATGCGCCTGGGCGTCGTGCTGCTCGGGCTCAAACTCAGTCTGATCGATGTGGCAGCGCTCGGCTGGGGGACGCTCGGGATTGTGGTCGGCATCGTTCTCCTGACGTTTTTTGGCACCTTGGCCCTAGGCAAGCTCCTCAGGCTTCCGGGCGATCAGCCCATCCTGCTGGCAACGGGCTTCTCCATCTGTGGTGCATCGGCCATCGGTGCCATGAGTGGAGTGACCAAAACAGATCACCGGGACACAGTTGTTCCCATCGCCCTGGTGACGCTGTGCGGAACCCTGGCTATCGGGGTGTTGCCCGCTCTGAAAGGACCCCTGGGCTTGGACGCGATCGCGTTCGGGCACTGGGTCGGCGCAAGCGTCCACGACGTAGGGCAGGTTGTGGCCACGGCACAAACAGCAGGCTCGGCTGCCCTGGCCGGAGCCCTGATCATCAAACTCACCCGCGTGCTCATGCTGGCACCCATTGTTACGGTAACCGCCCTCGTGGAACGGCACCGCCACCACAGGAAAGTGGCAGCCGGCGCAGTCGACCACGCCGAGATCAAGCTTCCCCCGCTGGTTCCGCTCTTCGTGGCCGGATTCATTGCGATGATTGTCCTCCGGACCTTGGGAATTTTGCCGCCTCCCGCCCTTGCCGCGGCCGGCACAGCCCAGGACCTGCTGCTTGCGGCAGCACTCTATGGATTGGGAGCATCGGTCAAAGTACGCTCACTGGTCCAGACCAGCGGCAGGGCCATCATCGCCACGATGCTTTCCTGGGCCCTGATTGCAGCGCTCGCCTACGTGGGCGTGCACTACATCTGACGCACCCTTTAGGGCGATCAATGGGTAGAATCCGACGGCGGGTACGTCTTCCGCCTACGCCCGGACGTAGCGGAGCGTGGCGAAGCCGCCGGGAACGCTAGAGACCCCGGCCCGAGTGCTTCGCGCCACTGGACTTCCGGCCGATCACTCAACACCCCGGCCCGCCGCCAAACAGGAGTTCCGCCGTCGTCGTCCTGACGCGCCCTCGGCGTCTGGCGGCGGCGTCTGGCTGCGAAAAAGACGCTCATTCCCCGTTATCGCACCGGCGGGCGGTGCGGCAACGGGGAAAGGCCGCCAGGACGGGAACGGGGTTAAGCTGCGTCCAAATACCCGTTCGGGTTCAGCACATACTTCGTGGCAGCGCCCGCATCAAACTCCGCGTAACCGCGCGGTGCGTCGTCAAGGCCGATCGCCTTGGCGTTGACGTTGTTGGCAATGTGCACCTTGTCATGCAGGATCGCCATCATCAGCCCACGGTTGTATTTCATCACCGGACACTGGCCGGTCACGAAGGAGAGCGACTTCGCCCAGCCGGTGCCCAGGCTCAGGGAAAGGGAGCCCTTCTGCGCTGCCTTGTCCGCCGCGCCCGGATCTCCGGTGACGTACAGCCCGGGAATGCCCATCGCGCCGCCCGCCGTCGTGATCTCCATCAGCGAATTCAACACCGTAGCCGGCGCCTCCTGGCCGTCCTTACCATGCCCCTTGGCCTCGAATCCGACCGCGTCGACGCCGCAGTCCACCTCCGGCACGCCCAGGATCTGCTCGATCTGGTCCTTCGGATCCCCCTTGGTCAGATCGATGGTTTCGCAACCGAAGCTGTGCGCCTGCGTGAGCCGGTCCTCATTCATATCACCGACAATGACGGCGGCGGCTCCCAACAGCAGAGCGCTGGTGGCCGCGGCCAGACCCACCGGTCCGGCACCGGCAATGTAGACGGTCGAGCCCGCCCCCACGCCAGCCGACACGGCCCCGTGGTAGCCGGTGGGGAAGATGTCCGAGAGCATGGTCAGATCCATGATTTTCTCCAGGGCCTGATCCCGGTCCGGGAACTTCAGCAGGTTCCAATCCGCGTACGGAACAAGTACATACTCGGCCTGGCCGCCGATCCAGCCACCCATGTCCACGTAGCCGTAGGCGCCGCCGGGCTGTACCGGGTTGACGTTGAGACAAATGCCGGTTTTGCGTTCCTTACAGTTCCGGCAGCGGCCACAGGAAATATTGAAAGGCACTGAGCAAATATCGCCGACCTTGATGAACTCCACGCCGGGGCCGACCTCCACCACCTCGCCGGTGATTTCATGCCCCAAAATCAGGTTCTTCGGAGCCGTGGTGCGTCCGCGGACCATGTGCTGGTCCGATCCGCAGATATTGGTGGCGACGGTTTTGAGAATGGCGCCGTGCGGCACCTTGCGCCCCACGTTGTCCGGGTGGACCCCCGGCCCGTCTTTCAACTCGAAGGTGGGGTAATCGATGTCGATGACCTCCACCTGTCCGGTCCCCTTGTAGGCAACGGCTCTATTTCCCGACATGGTGTCCCTTCCTAGTGCTGCGGACCCATCGCGTTGGAGGCTCCGCTCCGATTTAAGAAGCACCCGGGGCGCCACGGACGTTGCCTGCGCGGCTGCCTTGCCGCACGGCGTTGGTCAAAGACGGTGGGTGTCAGGCCAGTCTAGGGCGGAAGCAGCCCAAAAGTAAGGGTGCTGAGAAATACTAGTCCGGTACCAGCATGGTTCGCAGATCGAGCCGGTGCAGAACCCGGTCCGTGACCATAGGATCCGCTCCCGCCTCACCGCGCGCTGTCACCATTTCCTGGCGTGCCGCATCCAGGGCCAGCGACTGAACGGTGATGGCCCAGCCGCGGAACTCGGAGCGCTCCTCTTTCATGGCATCGGTAGGAGCCCCTGCCAACTCACTGTGCAGCTGGCGCAGGCGCGCCTTGACCCAGTCAATCCTTTTCTGATCCACCCCGTCGAGGAGGTCGGAAGACTCGACGGCGGCCATGGCGGCTTCCTGGGCGCGGGCGGCCAGCTCCTGCTCCGCCTGCTTCTCCGTCTCCGGCGACTCCTCAATGCCGAGATATTTCATCAGCCACGGCAGGGTCAAACCGGGCAGCACCAGCGTGCTCAGCAGGATGGCCACGGCCAGCAGCACAATCTGGCTGCGCGCCGGGAACGGCGAACCGTCCGGCATCGAGCTGGGCAGCGCCAGGGCCAGGGCCAGGGTGGCCAGCCCGCGCATGCCGCACCAGGTCAGCGCCACCACGTCTTTGCCTTTCGACGGCGGCGGGTCCGCATTCTTGCGCCAGCGCGGCAGTACCATCATGGCCAGCCAGGCCGCCCGGACGGCGAAACAGAGCAGGCAGATCAGCACGGCCGGCCAGAGCAGGGCCATGATGTTCATCGCCTGGCCCTGGACGACCTGCCGCACCTCCAGCCCGACCAGTCCGAAGGCAATGCCGGTTACCAGCAGCTCCACCACGTCCCAGAAAGCGGTGACGGTAACCCGCTCCTCGGCCGCATCCGGGTGGCTGCCTCGCCGGATTTCGAGAGCCGTTATCACCACGGCAACGACCCCAGAGGCATGCACCGAATCTGCCGCGATGTACACCGCGAAAGGCACCACCAGCGTGGCGGCGCTGTGACCCACTGGATTGGTAATGAACTGCGTCAGTTTCTTGGTGATCCAGCCTGCAGCGAACCCCAGCAGGGCCGCACCGGCCGCGCCCAGGAGGAAGGATCCGACGATTCCGGCGCCCACATCCTCGCCCTCAAGTGCCGCGGCAACCGCGGCCTGGAAAATCACGATGGCGGTGGCGTCGTTGAACAAGCCCTCGCTTTGCAGCACGCTCGTCAACCGGCGTGGCATCCGGACACGCGCCGCCACGGACTGCACCGCCACTGGGTCGGGCGGCGCCACCATGGCGCCGAGGGCTATGGCGGCCGGAATACCGATCCCGGGGATCAGCAGCCAGGCCACCCCGGCCACGGTCGCCGTCGTCACCACCACCAGGGCCACCGCCAGCAGCACGATGCTGCGCCAGCGAATGCGGAACACGGACCAGGAGGTTTTCAGCGCGGCTGCGAAGAGAAGCGGCGGAAGAAAGAGCGGCAGAATCAGCTCCGGATCGATGTGGACCCGTGGAAAGCCGGGGATAAAGGCCGCGCCGGCGGAGAGGATGATCATGAGCACCGGATACGGCAGCCTGATCCGGTCCCCGAGCCCGACCATCAGTACCGTGGCCAGCATCAAACCGACCACCAGCGCCAATATTTCCATCAATGCCACCCACCGTTTCAGTTCATCGCAACCCCAAAACAGCGTAGCCTCTCAGCATGGCCGGAACCGCGGACACGGCGGGATATCTTGGCCACCGTCCGGATGGGCATCTTCACCGACGGCCGCCTGCCTCATTGTCCCGCCGGGCTCGTCCCACGCCGGGGCTCAACCCACGTGGACCTCGACCCAAACAGACCGGGGAGCGCCACAATCCCGGCCCGTGCCAGGCAGCGGGACGCCCAAGACGGCGTCCACTACCGCTCTTCCCAGTCGGTCACCATGCCGAACACCTGGTCACGGCGGTGGCGGGATGCGTATATACGGGTAGTTTGGTAGGTGAGCACCAATGAATCGGACACCCAGGAGGATTCCCTAATGGCTACCAAATTTTCTGTCGGCGACCACGTCAGGTGGAACTCGGAGGCCGGCGAGGTTCAGGGCAGGATTGTTAAGGTCCACCGGAAAGACCGCCTATTCAAGGGCCAAACGCGGCACTGCACCCCGGAGGATCCGCAGTACGAGATCAAGAGCGACACCACCGAGCATGTGGCGCTGCATAAGGGGTCAGCGCTGACAAAGATCTGAACCCCAACGGCCCGATGGCGGCCGGTGACGTTGGGCTGACGTCCCCGCGGTTGTCGTGTTGGGCCCGGGCCGCCGTACTGCCTGGGGACGGCGTCGTTAGTAGCCTGCGTGCACATCCACCAGGCCCTGCAATGGCTTTCCTTCGGCCCACCGGCGGACGTTCTCACGAACCCGAGCGCCGATCAGCGGACGGACCATCTCCTCGGTGTCCGCGGTGTGCGGGGTGATGAGCGCCTTCTGTTCCGTCCACAACGGATGTCCATCAGGCAACGGCTCCGGATCCGTTACGTCCAGAGCCGCGCCGGCCAAGGCACCGCCAGCGAGTGCCGCCACCAACGCGTCCGTATCCACGAGTCCTCCACGGGCGATATTGACCAGGATGCTCGTCCGTTTCATCCGATCCAGTTCCCGTGCACCGATCAGCTTCTTCGTCTCGGCCGTCAGCGCAGCAGCGAGCACCACTACGTCTGCCTCAGCCAGTACATCCGCGAGCGTATGTCCGAGCTCTGCATCGGCTTCGGCATCGGCAGCTCCCAGATCCGCGCGCAGAGCCCGCATGGACATCGTCACGTCCGCTCCGGGCACGGCATCGGCACCGCGCCGCAGCACCGTCACATGAGTGTCGAAAGCCTTGAACAGCCGGACGATTTCCTGCCCGATCCCGCCCGCGCCCAGCACCACAACGCGCATTCCGTACAGGGATGTTCCGTGTTCCGCGCCCCATGCGGTTGCCCGGACTCTTTCAGGAAGCCGGCGCAGCAGGGCCAGGGTAAGAGCGAGTGCGTGTTCCGCCACGGGGCGGGCAAACGCACCCTTAGCGCTGGTCCAATGCAGAGCGGGGTGGGCGGCGAGGGCGGGCCCATAGACCTCGACGCCGGCGGAAGGCAGCTGGATCCAGCCTATTCCGGGATGCCGATCAAGTAATTCGGTGAGCTCCGGGGCACCGACCCGCCCACTGAGAATTAGACCCGTCGTATCGCCGGACAGAGGGCCGAGCGTACCGCCAGCCGCAGTCACCTCCCGCGCCAGGTTCTCATCCGGTTCGGGAAAAATGGTCAGCCGCGCAGCGGTGTCCGTCGTCGTCGTCATGCCCGCAGCCGCCGTCATCGTGCCCGCAGCCGTCGTCGTCGTGCTCATCATCTCGTGGCCTTCCCTCTGCCGTTTCCTCCGCCGCGCGTCGGCACCGACTCCCCACCGTCTGCACGCAGCGCAGCGGAGCGACTGTCGAATTGCAGTGTCGGCCCCGCTCCCACCAGAATACCGTCGCGTGACCAGCTCGCGGCATCGGTGGCGGCGCAGCAGTGCCCGCGCCTTATGAGGCGCTTCGGTGCTCGCGGGCCCGGATCCCAGCACATGACACGCAGAACCTGGCCTCCGGACGGACTTCCAGCCGTTCCGGCGGAATCGGCTTCCCGCAGCGCTCGCAGCTCCCGTAGGTACCGCGCTCCAGCCTCGCCTGTGCTTCCAGCAGCTCCGCCAGCTGCGTTTCAGCATCAGCCAGCAAAGCAACGTCGCGTTCACGTTCCAGCGTGACCGTGGAGCCTTCCGGATCATGCTCGTCGTCCGCCGGTGTATCCCGGTTAGCGAGCGTCACCTCGCGGATCTCATCACCCAGCCGCCCGATCTGCTGACGGGCGTGCGCTACCCGCAATTCCAGTACCCCGCGGATCAGCTCCTCATTCAGCATTCCTTAGAGTACCGCTTTGCCAACCTGCACGTCATGAATTTGCGCCTTCGAATCCTTACGCCTACAGGTCCGCGGGCCCTCGTCCGCGGGCCTTCGTCCGCCGGCATTGGGTGAGGCAACCAGGTATTTCCTCCTGAGCCACAAGGGCGGAATTTGGATATAGCTTCCTTGTGACTACCGCAGTTGCCTCCGCCACCACCACGAACGATGGTGGCTTGATGGCAGCTTTCGAAAAAATCCAGGATCATTCAGAGCGTCGCCCCGGACGCCAAAATACCGTAGCCAGGGCCGGCGATTTTTGGGGGCGGTGTTAAATGGTTTGAGCCCCGCACGGTGTGCGGGGCTCAAGCCTTTTTGTTTTCTAAATGGTGTCCGGCGGTGTCCTACTCTCCCACACCCTCTCGAGTGCAGTACCATCGGCGCTGTGGGTCTTAGCTTCCGGGTTCGGAATGGGACCGGGCGTTTCCCCCACGCTATGACCGCCGTAACTCTTTGTCCGCACCGGCACCACCGGGTTTTTGGGTGGGTGCTGGGGGAAATTTGTGGGTTACAACTTCACTGTATGTAGTTATTCACCTGCAGGTGGTTATTCACCTGTAGGTGGTTATTCACCTGTAGGTGGTTATCCATGTGGTGTTGGGCATGGGGTGGTTGAGGGTGCAACCAGGACCAACCCGTTCCCCTGTCGTGTGGCAGGGGTGGGGTTGTTGGTTGGGAACCACATAGTGGACGCAAGCAGCAGATCTTTTTCCCTGACCGTGGTGGTGCAGCGTTTGAAGTCGCTTCACCGGTCAGGGGTGTGGTGTAAGTCATCGGCCTATT
>NZ_JASISR010000038.1 GCF_030063245.1 Paenarthrobacter sp. PH39-S1 | reverse complement strand
CGCGGCCGCACCGAATATGCCGCCCATTTCCCAAGAGGACCACAGCCCCACCTCCAGCGGTACCCCCTAGCCGAAACGAGCAGTACCACCTACCCGGACTAGCCGTACCATCACGCCGTATTTGCCAGTCTAATGACAATCCATAGGGACAGCACCAACAGCGCGATGCAGGCCGCCATAACTGCCCCCATTGGGGTTGCGCTGCCCACGCCGACCAGTCCGACCAGAGGGGAGACGAGTCCGGCGAAGCCGAAGGTGGAAGCGCCCAGCAGCGACGCTGCAGTGCCGGCTTGGGCGCCGTGTTTGGAGAGTCCCAGGACCTGGATGCAGGGGAAGGCAAAGCCCGTGGCCATGATGTAGAACCACAGTGGCAGCATGACGCCCCACAGGCCCAGCTGCAGCTGATCGAAGATGACAATCAGGGCAGCCATCAGCAGTTGGACCGCGCTGGCGGCGGCGATGACCCATTGCGGTCCGAGCCGACGCAGCAAACGCGCGGAGACCTGCACACCGGTAACGATGCCTAACGAGTTAATTCCGAAGAGGAGTCCGTACTCCTGCGGGGAAAATTTGTAGACCGTCTGGAAGAGGAATGGAGATGCGGAAAGGTAGGTGAACAGGCCCGCGAAATTCAGTCCGCCGACCAGCAGCGTGCCCACGAAGATCCGGTCGGCGAAAAGGATGCGGTAGCGCTGCCGCATCGTGGCACCGGAGCGGCGCCGTTGTTGAGCCGGCAGTGTTTCGACGATGAAGAAGGAGGCCGCAAGCAGCACAATAAATCCGTATGCGGTCAGGAACCAAAAAATGCCCGGCCACGCCACGAGGCCCAGGAGCTGGGAACCGATCACCGGCGCCAGTATCGGAGCCATACCGTTCACCAGGGCAAGCCGTGACAGCATGCGAACCAACGGGTAGCCGCTGAACAGGTCCCGGACCATCGCCATCGCGACGACACCGCCGCCAGCCGCTCCGACGCCCTGAAGCACGCGGAAAACCCCCAGCATAGTGATGTCCGTGGACAACGCAGCCCCCACTGATGCAAGCACATGAACAGCAGTGGCCAGGATGAGTGGCATCCGACGCCCGAACTTGTCGCTGAAGGGACCGACCACCAGCTGGCCTAGTGCAAATCCCAGGGTGGTCGCTGTCAGTGTGAGCTGGATAGCCGCGGCGCTGGCATTGAGGTCATGTTCGAGAATCGGGAATGCCGGCAGGTAGAGATCCACGGTGAACGGACCCAGCGCCGTGAGCATGCCAAGAATCAGAACGTAGACCAGTTTTTGCCGGCGGGAGAGAGCGTCCCCCGGATGGACGTGCGAGCTCAAGAATCTTCCTCTGATGGTTACGAGCCGTGGCGTGCCCCACGTCAGTCAGTATGCTGGTAGTTTCAGTGGACATCCGGCGGAATTCCCGACAGCAGAAGGCCAAGTCTTTATCCTAAAGCCTGGACCAGCAGAGGAGAGAGCATGAGTTCCGAACAGCACGGCGCAACACCAAAACGGGGAAAGATTATCGGTGTGACCATAGCGGCGGCTCTGGGCGGGCTGTTGTTCGGGTTCGACACGGCGGTGATTAACGGTGCCAACGAGGCCATCCGGGCGGAATTTGCCTTGGACCCCGCGGTGCTAGGTTTTGTCGTGGCGGTTACGCTACTCGGGTGTGCCGCCGGTGCCTGGTTCGCGGGCCAGTTGGCGGATCTCTGGGGCCGCAAAAAAGTGATGGTGCTGGCCGCGGTCCTCTTCATTGCCAGCTCGCTTGGCGCAGGCCTCTCCTTCGCCGCCTGGGATCTGATGATCTGGCGTTTCATCGGCGGTCTGGCAATCGGAACCGCGTCAGTGATTGCCCCGGCATATATTGCTGAAGTGGCGCCGGCGCGAATGCGTGGGGCGCTGGGATCCTTGCAGCAGCTCGCCATCACCTCGGGTATTTTTCTGGCACTGCTCTCGGATGCCTTTCTGGCCGATTCTGCCGGTGGCGCCTTGGGCCAGTTCTGGCTGGGTCTGTCGGCCTGGCGCTGGATGCTGCTGGTGGGCGTTCTGCCGGCAGCGGTTTATGGCGCACTGTCCCTCGGCATTCCCGAATCCCCGCAATATCTGATCCGTGTCGGCAGAGTCGATGAGGCACGCAAAGTCATCGCCAGCGTGGTTGGCTCCCGGGATCCCGATGCCCGCATTGAGGAAATCCGCGACAGTTTTGAGCGCGAGGAAAAAACCAGCTTCCGGGAACTGCGCGGACCAAAACTGGGACTGCAACCGGTCCTGTGGGTCGGCATGGCAGTTGCGGCGCTGCAGCAACTGGTTGGCATCAATGCGATCTTCTACTACTCGAACACCTTGTGGCAATCGGTCGGTTTCAGCGAAAAGGACTCATTTACGACGTCGGTCATTACCGCGGTTATTAACGTCGCCTTGACATTTGTGGCCATCTTTTTCGTGGATAAGGTGGGCCGCACCAGGCTCCTGCTGGCCGGTTCCGCCGGTATGTTCCTCGGCCTTCTCGCGGCGGCCGTGTCATTCTCGCAGGCCACCGGCAGCGGAAACAATGTCTCCCTTCCCGCACCTTGGGGCGCGGTCGCCTTGGTCGGTGCCAACATTTTCGTGATCTTTTTCGCGGCTACGTGGGGACCGGTGATGTGGGTGGTTCTGGGCGAGATCTTCCCGAACCGCATCCGGACCCTGGCCCTTGGGCTGACCGCGATGGTCAACTGGATCTTCAACTTCGTCGTCACCTTGTTGTTCCCGATCCTCAGCGCCGCCGTCGGACTGGGCTTTGTGTACGGCGGCTTTGCCGTCTTCGCCGCGTTGTCCTTCTGGTTCGTGAAGACCAAGATGCCCGAGGTCACTGGTCGGGAGCTTGAGGATAAGAACAAACTCCTCAAGGCATGATGGGCGGCCAAACGGGTTCGTCCGCGGGCCGGTCGGCAGCCGCGTGGTGGCTGCCCTCGGCGCCGTCCGGCAGCGGCTCGGCGAGGCCCAGCTCGATGGTAATTTTGAGAAGTAAGAGTGCCGGGGAGCTCGGCGCATCGTGCGCGTGCGGTCCGTATGCGTTCGCAGGTTCCAATGATGGAGGCGGTTCCGATGAGTAGTGCTCGACACGCTAAGGCCGGCCCCCTGGAGGTCCACTCCGCGGGCAGCGGGTCCACCTTGATGGGCGCGCTCAAGCTGGCGTCCCGGCTGGTGCCCAAGCAGCTGAACGATGAGATTTCCCTGGCGAAGGCGGAGCTCAAACGCAAAGGCATAGCTCTGGGCATCGCTTCCGCATTCTTCGCCGTGGCCCTGATCTTCCTGGCGCTTCTGGTGGTGGCGCTTGTTGTGGCGGCCATTATGGGGCTGGCCACGATCATGCCGGCTTGGCTGGCGGCCTTGCTGGTCGGCGCGTTCTTCTTGATAGTTCTCCTGATCGCCGGCCTGATCGGCGCGCTCAGGCTCAAGAAGGCGTTGCCTCTGAAGCCGGAGCAGGCCATCACCGGTCTCCGCTACGACGTCGGAGTTGTCAAAGAAGGCGCTAAGTTCAATACTTCCACCTTGGTGGCAAAGCCGCTGACCAAGGCCGAGGCCAAGGCCAAGAAGGCCGAGAAGACTGCGAAGTCCAAGCGCGCCAAGGCGGAGAAGGAAGCAAAGGCAGCCTTGAACGGCCCCGCCCCGACCGAACACGAGCTTAGCCAGCGGACGGCGGCGCGGCGCGAGCATCTGCTCGGGCTGCGGGCAACGATCATGGCCCATGCGGATGTCCGGAAGGACGCCCGGACGTTGATTCACAAGGCCAAGATTACGGCCGACGACGCCGCCAGGGATGCGCGCCGCGGGCTCGCCGATCTGTCCGGGTCGGCAGCCGCCCAGACGGCCAGGGACCGCTGGGTTCCGGTCGGCGTCTTCCTGGTGTCCGTAACGATCCTGCTGATATTCCTGCGAAAATTGATCCGGAAGTAATGACGGTCCGCTGCCGGATGCGAAGCACTCGCCACGTAAGAGGATAACGGCAGCGGAATGAGCGTGAGACGGAGGAGGGGGACGGCGTGAGACTGATCGGAGCGGGAACCCGGCGCGGTGAAACCCTGACGGATCATGAGGTGATCCTCACCGTCCCCAATGTGCTCACGGTGCTGCGTTTTCTCGGTGTGCCACTTTTCATGTGGCTCGTCCTCGCCGAACAGCAGTACGGCTTCGGCGTGTTGGTGCTGGCCATCATGGGCGGCACCGATTGGGTGGATGGCTATGTGGCACGCCGTTTTGATCAGATGTCCCGGCTGGGGAGAGTGCTTGATCCCATCGCCGACCGGCTGGCGCTGACCGCCGTGGCAATCACTCTGGTGATCGCCGGCCTCGCCCCTTGGTGGCTGCTGGCCGCACTGGTGGTTCCGGACGCCGTCCTGCTGACCATGTGCATCGTGTTCTTCCGCTGGCATCCGGATCTGCCGGTCAGCATCCTGGGAAAAGTCCGGATCGCCGCGCTTCTGCTGGGCACTCCGCTGCTCCTGCTGGCGAAGGCGGTGGGCTCGGAGCCGAATGCGCTCCAGATTCTCGCCTGGATCTTCCTGACGATAGGAATAGTGGGTCACCTGATCGCGGCCAACAGCTACTTTTGGGCTATTTTGCGCAAACACCGCCAGCTCCGCAGCGCGGGACGGATACCCGATGGTTCGCTGCCGAACGAACCACTGTCCCCTGGCCCCCGGGCCGGAGACGGTGCCCCGTGATGTGGCTCGCTGTGACCTGCGCCGTAGCCGGCGCGTTTTTTCTGGCCTTCGGCGCCCAGCGCCAGGGCAGTGCAGTTCAGGCCAACACCGGCGGCCTGGCTCTGGGCGGGAACGGATTTCTTCGACTGCTGCGCAATCCGCGCTGGGTGCTGGGACTGCTGCTGTTGACCGCCGGCATGGCTCTTAACGTGGTGGCTCTGACCCTGGGAACCCTGACCGTGATTCAGCCGATCGGGGCGATTGCCCTTGTCATCACAACGATCGTCAATGCCAAGGATCAGAACATCAGGCTCAACCGTGCCACCGTCGTAACGATCTCGTTATGCGTCACGGGAAGTGCACTGTTCGTGCTGCTCGCCGTCAATGTGGTGCGCGAAAACACGCATGTCACGGTGGCGGAGGAGCTGACGGTCGTCCTGCTGCTGGCCGTCGTCGTCGGGCTTCTGGGCACCTGCATGGTGCTCTTCAAGCACCGGCTGAAGGCATTTTTCTACATCCTCGGGGCGGGGGCCCTGTTCGGTTTCGTCGCGGTGCTGACCAGGATCATTTCAAAGCAGCTCTTCGATCCGAACGGTCTTTTTCTGCTGAACGTGCAGTGGTATTCCATTATTGCCATTGCCGCCGCCGGCGGGCTGGGCTCCTGGTTCGTGCAAAGCGCCTATGCCAGCGGACCGCCTGATCTGGTGATTGCCGGACTGACGGTGATCGACCCCATTGTGGGTATCGCGATTGGCATCACCATTCTGGGCGAGCTCCGCCCCGACGTGCCCGCAGTGATTGCCATTGGCATGGCCGGAGCCGCATTGCTTGCTATCGTGGGAGTCGTAGCGCTGTCCCGACACCATCCCGATGTGGTCAAACAGAGAGACGCATCCCGAAAGGACCATAAAAAGGGCTCGAAAAAAACCGCGAAGCGGTAGCCCGGTGTGGGGGAGTCCAGTCGTCAGCGTCAAAACACGTCGGCCGGGAATCCCGGCGCGCGCGGACCCGGTGGGAACCGGTCGCGTGAGAAGCCACCAGGAGTAATTTCAGTGACATCCGTACAGAGCACCGAACCGCACCACCGGGCCGCGGCCCAGCACGCACCGGAGGCCCGCACGGAACCCGAAGTTCAACCGAAGCGCCTGACCGTCCTGATTGCTGCAGACACCTACGCTCCCCAGATCAACGGCGCGGCAATGTTCAGCTACCGTCTGGCCAAGGGGATGACCGCGCGCAGCCACGACGTCCACGTCCTCGCATGCCGCGCGGACAAGGGGAAAAGCTTCACCGAGTTCCGCAGGGAGGCGTCGGTGCACCGGCTCCGTGCCCATTCGGTGCCGACGCATGAGTATTTCCGCGTCTGCCTGCCCTGGGAAATCAAGAAGGACATCAGCCTGCTTTTTGACCGGATTGAACCGGACGTGGTGCACGTCCAGAGCCACTATATGATCGGCGAGCAGGTTGTGTACGAGGCCCAGCGCCGCGGTATCCGGATCATCGCGACGAATCATTTCATGCCGGAAAACCTGAATCCTTTCCTACCGTTTCCGCAGTGGCTCAAGAACATTATCGGGCGGGTGTCATGGAAGGACATGGGCAAGGTCATGGGCCGTGCGGACGTGATCACTACTCCCACGCCGCTGGCTGCTAAGGCCATGCACCGGCACGCCTTCCTGCCACAGGTGCTCCCGCTCTCCAACGGAATCGATTCGGCAGTCTATGAGCTCCAGCCCGGCGAGGACATTGAACGGCACCAACATCCAACGGTGCTCTTTGCCGGGCGTTTGGCGGAAGAAAAGCACGTTGATGTCCTGCTTGACGCCGTCGCCAAGACGCCGGCAGAGCTCAACGTCCACGTGGAAATTGTCGGCGGTGGGGAGGTCAAAGCCGCGCTCAAGGCTCAGGCGGAACGCCTGGGGCTGAAGGACCGGGTCAAGTTTTTCGGTCTCGCCAGCGATGCGGACCTGCGCAAGGCGTACATTCAAGCGGATCTCTTTTGCATGCCGGGCACCGCAGAGCTGCAGTCACTGGTCACACTGGAGGCCATGAGCGCCTCCACCCCCGTGGTTTTGGCCAATGCCATGGCACTGCCGCACCTGGTGCGGGAGGGCAGCAACGGATACCTGTTCACGCCCGGGGACAGCAGCGACCTGGCGCAGAAAATCACCACTATTCTGCAGCTTCCCGCAGAAGACCGCGCGGCCATGGGTGAGGCCAGCCACGAGATGGTGGAAAAGCATGGCCTGGCCAAGACGCTGGACACCTTCGAAGACCTGTACCGCGGCGGCCGGTACGAGGACTATGCGGTCTAGGGTCTGGGGTCTGGGGTCTGGGGTCTGGGGTCCAAGGTCTAGGGCTGGCTTCCGGAATCCGGGGTTTGAATTCTGGGATCTGTGGCCGGGAGCTCGGTCCGAAACCACAAGACGCTGCAGCCGATCGGCAATTCCTGCTTCACTCCCGGCCCGACGGGTAAATGCGCGGAAGCTGGCTTCAGACCTATTAGGATGGCTAAGACGGCCGTTTCGGTGCGTGCGCATGGGGCTATAGCTCAGCTGGTTAGAGCGCGGGACTCATAATCCTAAGGTCCTCGGTTCAAGTCCGAGTAGCCCTACAGACAAGATTGAAGGTCCGGCAAGATGAAGGTGCGGTCCCTGCGGGGGCCGGACCTTCATCTGTTCAGTCGTTGCCGGGCCGGCCTTTAGCGCGTCGGCGGGGTAGCGGGATGGCCCGGGTAGGGCTGGGCCGGACCCTGGCCATAGGGCGGCGGATAGACGCCTTCCTCCGGTGGCAGATTTCCGCCAGCGAGCCGCACCAGCGCGGCGGTGTTCTGCGCCGTTTTGATGCTGGCCAACAGGGATTCCAACCCGATGCGGACGAAGACGAGGTACAACAATCCGACTATCGGTCCGAGAAGCAGCAGGACGAATACCCTAAAAGTCCATTCTGGTTGAACGCCGCGATGACGAAGATCACATAGCTTAGGCCAATTCCGACCATCGCAAGAATGTAGACAATTTTTGCGACCGTCGGTGCGATGTACCTGTCGAAGCTCAGGTCAAAAGACTCTTCATTAGATTCCCCAATAATGACAGGTGCGTCAATGACCAGCGGGACCCCTGTAACTGCCATCCGGCGCAAATAACGCGTACTGCCATCCGGCGTAAATAACGCGTACTGCCATCCGGCAAATACTTTCCACAGCATACTGTGCAGCGGCTCACGGTCAGAATGTGAACTTTCGGAGGAACCGTGGAGATAAATCCGCGGCTGTGAATCGCCGCGCGGCTGGCCAAAAGTCCCGGCGTAGCTGGCCAGGGGACAGAGGGTGGACCTCAGATCTTTTGTCGTCCGCTGCAGCCCCGTTGGAAGTCTTTGCCGCCGGAGGATAACTGCGGTATGTTACTCATGAGTAACTAATCCGGATCCTGTTTCGGGCAACCTTTCAGATCAGCAGGATCACGAGCGAAGGAACGCCGATGTCCAAGGCCATTGACCTCAATAATCTCCCTTACGCCGATGGCGATTTCTATTCTTTTGAACACCTCCTAAGCGATGCCGAACGTGCGCGGCTACAGGAGGTCCGGGATTTTCTGACCAAGGAGGTCCGGCCGATTGCTGTCGATTGCTGGAACCGCGCCGATTTCCCGATGGAGATTATCCCGAAGCTGGCGGAGCTGGACGTGGTCAGCCCGGTCCGTCGCCAGGGATATTCCAACGTTTTTGCCGGGATGGTGCATGCAGAGTTCACGCGGGCGGATGCCTCCATCGCCACGTTCGTGGGTGTCCATGATGGTCTGTTTACTGGTTCCGTTGAGGAGCTGGCGTCCGAGGAGCAGAAGGCTGCTTGGCTGCCGGATATCTACTCTCTGAAGAAGATCGGTGCCTTCGGGCTGACCGAGCCGCTGGGGGGTTCGGATGTTGCCGGCGGAACCCGGACGACCGCCCAGCGTGACGGTGACAACTGGATTCTGAACGGCGCCAAGCGGTGGATCGGCAATGCTACTTTCTCCGACTGGGTGCTGATCTTCGCCCGGGACGTGGCCGATAACCAGGTGAAGGGCTTCCTGCTGGACACCAAGACCGAGGGCTATGCCGCGACGAAGATTGAAAACAAGATTTCGCTGCGCACCGTGCAGAACGCGGATATCACGCTGACCAATGTGGTGGTTCCGGATGAGTTCAAACTGGCCGGGGCCAACAGCTTCCGCGATACCAACAAGGTGCTGAAGGTGACGCGTCTTGGCGTGGCCTGGCAGGCCGTGGGGCAGCAGCTTGCTGCCTTCGATGTGGCTCGCCGGTACGCGGTGGAGCGTCAGCAGTTTGGCCGCCCGCTGGCGTCCTTCCAGCTGGTACAGGATCAGCTGGTACAGATCCTGGGCAACGCGGTCAGCTCGATGGGCATGATGGTCCGGCTGGCGCAGCTTGAGGACGAGGGCGTGGCCAAGGACGAGCAGTCGACGCTGGCCAAGGCCTTCACGACGGCGCGGATGCGCGAGAGCGTCGCTTTGGGCCGCAGCATTCTGGGCGGCAATGGCATTGTCACGGACTATGAAATGGCAAAGATCTTTGCCGACGCCGAGGCGATTTACTCCTACGAGGGCACCCACGAAGTCAATACCCTGGTGACCGGCCGGGCCATCACGGGAATCTCCGCGATCGTCTGAGGCGCCAGAACGGCACCCTACGATGCATCAAGCGGAAGCAGGATTGATGGCCTCCGGTCGGTGACGAACTGCAGCGGGTCAATATAGTCGGCGCCGCGGCGCACACCCCAGTGCAGACAGTCCGCGGGTGCGCAGTGCCGACTGGCCGCGACCGTGCCGATAGCCTCGTCCGCCGCGACGGCAGTGCCGGCGCTTAGCCCGGACTCCACCGGTTCAAAGCTGCTCCGGAGTCCGTCCGGGTGGGTGATCGTCAGGACGGGGCGGTCGACTACCCAGCCGGCGAAGGTAACGATGCCGCCGGCCGGGGCAATGACGATGGAACCCGGAGGCGCCGCAAGATCAACCCCGCGGTGCCCGGACAGCCACGGCTGTGCCGGCGGGTCAAAGGAGCGGATGACCGCCGGGCGCGGCGTCAGCGGCCACTTCCAGCCAGCTTTTACGGCGGCAGTTCCGCGCGATCCGGTGCGGGCGGGGAGCTCAAGTGTCCCTGTCCCGGCGGTGGTGGGGGGCGGAAGTGTCCCGGTGCGGGTGGCGGACTGAAACGCTCCGGTAGGGGGATGAAATTGGAATGCTGTGGGGACCGGAGGCTGGAATCCTTTGTTGGAAGGAAACCGAAACTTCTCGGACGGACCCTCAGCGAGGTCCGCCGGGACAGCAGCGAGCGGCACTGTTGCGGTTTCTTGGGATACGGAGGACTCCGCGGACACCGAGAGTCCCGTCGGGCTGTTCAGGCCCACGGTGCTGTGCGGGCTGGCGGGGGCAGCGGCGCAGCCGCTCACAGACAGGAGGAAGGCCAGTTGCAGCGAAAGGGTGCCCAGCACCAGCAGACGCGGTCCGGCAGGTCGCCGTCGTCGTTGTTTCATGCGTCCAGCCTGTCGCCGGAATGGGTGCCGAACTAGCCCCAGCGGTCGGTTGGGGACCGAGATGCTCGAATCTCGCCCTGTGCAGGAGTAGTGTTCCGGGCGGGGCCCGGGAGAGCGTCCCGGCTGTAGTACGATAAAAGGAGCAGTTTGCTGTGTGCAGACTGACTACGCGTGCCCAAACCGCTAGGTCCCGTCAGCGACTGATATTGGTCTCTAATGCATGGAACAAGCGGATTACGCCTCTTTCGGTCCGAGGATGAGTGAAAACGAATCTCGGTTATGAGGTGTTCTGGGCGCCAGGAGCAAGCCCCAGCAGAATTGTCTGCCGGGGTACGAGGCTAATAACCGTCAAATATAGAAGGAGCGCCGGCATGCCCGTCGTAACCATGCGCCAGCTGCTTGACAGCGGCGTCCACTTTGGACATCAGACCCGTCGTTGGAACCCGAAGATGAAGCGTTTCATCTTCACGGAGCGCAACGGCATCTACATCATCGATCTGCAGCAGTCGCTGTCCTACATCGACCGTGCCTATGAGTTTGTTAAGGCCACGGTTGCACACGGCGGCACCGTCCTGTTCGTGGGTACCAAGAAGCAGGCGCAGGAAGCCATTGCCGATCAGGCCACCCGGGTTGGCCAGCCGTACGTGAACCAGCGCTGGTTGGGCGGTATGCTCACCAACTTCCAGACCGTCGCCAAGCGTATCCAGCGCATGAAGGAACTCGAAGAGATCGACTTCGACGACGTCGCTTCCTCCGGCCACACCAAGAAGGAGCTGCTGCTCCTGCGCCGCGAGCTGACCAAGCTGCAGACCAACCTCGGCGGTATCCGCAACCTGACGAAGGCCCCCTCCGTCGTCTGGATTGTCGACACGAAGAAGGAACACCTCGCCATTGACGAGGCCAAGAAGCTGAACATCCCGGTTGTCGCCATCCTGGACACCAACTGCGATCCGGACGAGGTCGACTTCCCGATTCCGGGTAACGACGACGCTATCCGCTCCGTCAATCTGCTGACCCGCGTGGTGGCCGACGCTATTGCTGAAGGCCTGATGGCGCGCAACAACAAGGCATCGGGCAACACCGAAGCGCCGGCAGAGCCGATGGCCGAGTGGGAGCGCGAGCTGCTCGTCGGCGCCGAAGGCGAAGCCAAGGCGTCAGCTGTTGAAGAGACCGTTGCTGCAGAGGCGGCACCTGAGGCCGAAAAGGCTGCCGAGGCCCCGGCCGCGGAAGCACCGGCAGCGCAGGCCCCGGCAGCTGAAGCCGCCGACGTCATCTCCGAAGACAAGACCGAAGACAAGTAACTCCTAAGTGCTGCCGGGATGCCTTCTGGTATTCCGGCAGTGCTGTGCCCGCCCCGTGCGGGTCCCTCAACAATTGGCAAAAGACCGACAAGAAACAGGAGTGCACTATGGCGAATTACACCGCCGCTGATATCAAGGCTCTGCGTGAGCGCACTGGCGCTGGCATGATGGACGTCAAGAAGGCGCTCGACGAAGCCAACGGCGACGCCGAGAAGGCGATGGAGCTCATCCGCATCAAGGGTCTCAAGGGTGCCACCAAGCGTGAAGGCCGTTCCACCGCCGAGGGTCTTGTGGCCGCTGCGGTCGACGGCGGCGTTGGCGTCATGGTTGAAATTAACTGTGAAACCGACTTCGTGGCCAAGGCCGGCCCGTTCATTGAGTTCTCCAAGAAGGTACTTGCCGCCGCCGTTGACTCCGGTGCCTCAGACATTGATGCCCTGCTGGCCCACAACGTGGACGGCAAGCCGCTCTCGGAGCTGGTCATCGAGGCCGGCGCGCTGCTGGGCGAAAAGGTCGCTGTCCGCCGCGTTGCCCGGGTTGAGGGCAAGACGGTTGATGCATACCTGCACAAGACCTCCAAGGACCTCCCGGCCCAGGTCGGCGTGCTGTTCGCTGTTGATGGTCAAGGGGACTCCGTCAAGGAGGCCGCTCACGACATCGCGGTGCACATCGCCGCCTACTCGCCCACCTACCTGATCCGCGACGAGGTTCCGGCGGATCTGGTCGAGAGCGAGCGCCGGATTGCGGACGAGACTGCCCGCGCTGAGGGCAAGCCCGAAGCGGCCATGAGCAAGATCGTTGAAGGCCGCCTCACGGGCTTCTTCAAGGAGAGTGTTCTGGTCGATCAGGCATTTGCCAAGGACGCCAAGAAGAGCGTCGCACAGGTCCTCGAAGAAGCTGGCGTCAAGGCCACGGCCTTCGCACGCTTCCGTGTTGGTGCGTAACGCAGCGGTACAACGGGGAACGGGTAATGCTTGAGGGGGCGGTCACTGCGGTGGCCGCCCCCTTGGCATGCCACCGACTATCATCAGATACACGGCAACCGCGCCAACGGAAGGCGATATGAGCATCGACAATCTAATCAGCACGGATGGCATTGCTACTGTCCCGGCGGAGGCGCTGCAGCCCTGCGAGGAGCACGGCCAGCCGCGCCGCCGGGTGCTGCTCAAGCTCTCCGGCGAGGTCTTCGGCGGCGGCAAGCTCGGCGTGGACCCAGACACCGTTAGGGGCATTGCCGAGCAGATCGCCAGCACCAACGGCACCGTCGAGGTGGCCATCGTCGTCGGCGGCGGGAACTTTTTCCGCGGTGCCGAACTGGCGCAAAGCGGAATGGACCGTTCCCGCGCGGACTACATGGGCATGCTTGGAACGGTGATGAACTGCCTGGCGCTGCAGGATTTCCTGGAGCAGGCCGGCGTCGAGACACGAGTGCAGAGCGCCATCAGCATGGGTCAGGTGGCCGAGGCTTACATTCCGCGCCGTGCCATCCGGCACCTGGAGAAGGGCCGCGTCGTCATCTTTGGCGCCGGTGCCGGCCTGCCGTATTTTTCCACGGACACCGTCGCTGCCCAGCGGGCGCTGGAGGTCCATGCCGATGTGGTGCTGATGGCGAAAAACGGAGTCGACGGCGTCTACACGGCGGATCCGAAGAAGGACCCGACGGCGCACAAGCTGGATAAACTCACCTACGACGAGGCGATGCAGCGTGATATCCGGGTTATGGACCAGACGGCGCTCAGCCTGTGCAAGGACAACAACGTGACCATGCTCGTCTTCGGCATGGAGGGTGAAGGCAACGTTGCCCGCGCCATTTTGGGCGAAGAGCTGGGAACATTAGTCACACCCTGACCAGGGCCTAGCGTCTGGCACCCGACCGGTGTGCCTCCACGCTAGGATGAAGTCAGGATATCAGCGGGTGGGGCAGCGGGGCCGGGAAATCAGCGGTCGCGTCCTGCGCGTAATAGGGGCACCAATTTCCGAGGGAGAGATCGTGATCGAAGAAACCTTGCTAGAGGCCGAAGAAAAGATGGATAAGGCCGTTGAGGTGGCGAAAGAGGATTTCGCCTCGATCCGCACCGGCCGCGCGAATCCCGGTCTGTTTGCCAAGGTCATGGTGGAGTATTACGGCTCACCGACGCCGCTGCAGCAGCTGGCGTCGTTTGCAGTGCCGGAGGCCCGGACGTTGCTGATCACTCCCTTCGACAAGACCTCACTAAACGATATCGAGCGTGCGCTGAGCAATTCCGAGGTCGGAGCGAACCCGTCCAATGACGGCAATGTTATCCGCATTGTCATGCCGGAGCTGACGCAGGAACGACGCCGGGAGTATGTCAAAATCGTTCGGGGCAAGGGCGAGGACGCGAAGGTGTCGATCCGCAACATCCGCCGTAAGGCGAAGGAAGGGCTGGACCGGATCGTCAAGGATGGCGACGCGGGCGAGGACGAGGGCTCACGGGCTGAAAAAGAGCTGGACGGCCTGACGAAGGCGCACACGGACAATATCGACGAACTGCTCAAGCGAAAAGAAGCGGAACTCCTCGAGGTCTAATGAGCGATTTACCGCCCCCGGCGGCTGGCTCCGGCCCGGCCGGAGCTCCCGGCCCAGGGGCTGCCGGCCCCGCGCCGAATCATCCCTCCCGCCGCTCACTGCGCGACGGCGGCCGGCCGCGGGGTCAGCTGTCGTCCCGCAGGCAGTCTGCCGCTGTGCCCCCCGTTCCGACTGCTCCCCAGCAGATCCGGCCGCTGCCGCCGGAGGCGTCGGCGCGGCGAGTGCCGAAGACGTTGGCCGGGACCGGGCCACCAGCTCCGTCTCCTGTTGCGGATTCGGCGGACTCCACCGCAATCGTCATACCCGTTCCTGAGGTGGCCGGTAAGTCCGCCGGGCGCACACCGTCGGCCGGGAGGGATCTGCCGGCGGCCATCGGCGTCGGTCTGACCATGCTCGTCGTCGTGCTCGGCGGCATACTGATCTACCCCCTCGCGTTTGTCGTCATCGTGACGGCCTTTGCCGGCTTCGGCATCTGGGAGTTCAGCCGGGCACTGCTCCAGCGCGGGATCGCTGTTCCCATGGTGCCGGCGCTGATCGGAACTGCTGCCATGCCGGCGTCGGCCTATTTTTCCGGCGCGGAGGGCCTGCTTTTTGCCTTGGTGGCCAGCACCGCCGCAGTGCTCGTCTGGCGCTGTCTGGATCCGGCCGCAGGAGCGGTTCAAAGTATTTTTGCCGGCGTCTTCGCACTGATGTGGATCCCATTCTTCATCAGTTTCGTCTTTTTGCTGCTGCGCGGCGAAGGAGTGGCGACGACGGGGGTCACCTGGGATCTGTTGGAACCCGGACGGGGGGCGGTACAGGTTGCCCTCATGCTCATGCTGGTGGTTGCCAACGATACCTTCGGTTACCTGGTCGGCGTGTTATTCGGCAAACATCCGATGGCGCCGAAGATCAGCCCGAAAAAATCCTGGGAGGGTTTTGCCGGTTCTGTTGCCGGTGCCATCCTGATAGCCGTGCCGGCCACGATCTTCCTGCTGAACGGGCCCTGGTGGGTCGGGCTGGTTCTCGCCGTCACAATGGTGGCAGCCGCGACGGCCGGTGACCTGGCTGAATCCATGGTCAAGCGCGAGCTGGGCGTCAAGGACATGAGCAGCATACTGCCCGGGCACGGCGGAGTGATGGACCGGCTGGATTCGATCCTCTTCGGGGCGCCGGTGGCATTTATCATCTTCACCGTGCTTGGCCGGTTCGCTGCGTAGCGCAGCAGGATAGCGCAGCGTCGCGGGTTCGGCGCCTTAGGCTACGGAGACTGTGTCCTGGCCGTCCGCCGGGTTGTTCCCGGATAGAATATTGTCCAGCAAGCCGCGCCAGCGGCCCGACCGGAAGCCGCCGGCGAAGACGCCGACCAGCTCCAGCAAGGAACGACTGTGACCGTGGACAAACAACAGCGGACAAACACTCCTTTTGCGCGCGTAGGCCGCAACGAATTCGGTTACAGCATTAAGCAGGTGGACCATTTTCTTACCCGCGCCCACGCCTTCTACACCGCTGAGGACAGCGGGCAGAAGACTGTGACCAGCCACGACGTTCGGACCGTTTCCTTTGATCCCGCCAAAGGGGGTTACCAGGCCCTGGCTGTCGATGCAGCACTGGACCGGCTGGAGGATGTCTTCGCCCAGCGCGAGCGGGATCAGCTGGTGAGCTGCCAGGGTGAGGAAGCCTGGCTGCTGCAGATCGGCAGGATCTCGTCCGTGCTCCGCGCCCGGCTGCACCGCGGCGACGGGGAACGGTTCCGCCGGCCCAAACGCAGGGTGCGAAGCTACTGTGTTGAGGAAGTCGACGGGCTTTGCCGCGAGCTGTTGGCCTACTTCGAAGAGAATAAGCCGATGAGCGTCGACATCGTCCGGCGCGCGGTATTCGCCCCGGCCGTGGGTGCCGAGGGTTATGAGGAAAGCCAAGTGGATGCGTTCCTGGACCGCGTTGTCGAACTGATGGCATCCATCGATTAGTGGCCAGCGGCCTTTCCGCGGCGTGCAGCCTGGTCATGATCCGCGTGAGCGCTCCGGGGCGCCGGTTCCTGGTCCGGAGCGAGACCAAGACCATCACCACAAAGGCCGTCGGCACCGTCCAGGCCGCCGGTTGGGCCAGGAGTTCCTGCGCGAATCCGGTGCTGGCCAGTGATGAGCTGAACAATATTGCGCCCCCGCACCTCTGGTGGCCTTCGTGATCGGCGCCCCGGTGCTGCTGGGCTTCATCTCCGCGGTGGCCTTCGCCAGCATCCTGGCTGTGGTTGCCGGCTTGACCATCACGGCGGCGGCAGCGTATGCGCACAATATCTACATCTACGCGACATCTACGCGACATCTACGCGAACGTCATCTACGCGAACGTCATTGCCAAGGGTAAGGTCAATCCGCAGACGGAGGTCAAGGTGGCGCGCCGCACCGTCGTGGTAATCGGTATTGTCACCATCGGCGGCGGTATTCTGGCCAACGGCCAGAATGTGGCATTCCTCGTGGCGCTGGCCTTCGCAGTCGCTGCAAGCGCCAATCTGCCGACGATCCTGTACTCGTTGTTCTGGAAGCGCTTCACCACGCGGGGCGCGCTGTGGAGCATGTACGGCGGCCTGGCTGTGGCAATCATCCTGATAGCCTTCTCGCCCGTGGTTTCCGGCAACGCCAAGGCCATGATCCCCGGTGCCGACTTTGACTGGTTCCCGCTCGCCAACCCCGGACTCGTCTCGATCCCGGTCGCCTTCCTGCTGGGCTGGCTCGGTACGGTGCTGGACAAGAAGCAGGAAGACCTGGCCATGCAGGCGGAAATGGAGGTCCGTTCGCTGACCGGCGTTGGGGCCGAAAAGGCGACCTCGCACTGACCATGGGTGAGCGCTGATCGTGAGGTGAGCGCTACCCATGGAGTGGGCGCTACTCATGACGTGAGCAATGATAATGGAGTCAGCGATACCCGGTTGACGAACCCCGGTTGACGAACCCCGGCTGACGAACCGAGTGAAATACAGAGAGACAGAGCAGGGCCCCGCGCCGATGGTGCGGTGTGCTGCTCTGTCTCAGCTGGTGCTGGCCCTTTTTCGTGCCGACTTTTGTTGGGGCCGGCTTTCGTTCGTGCAAGTCTTCGTCGGGTAGGTTCTCGTCGGTTCCGGTGCTCGTCGGGTAGGTGCTCGTCGGTTCCGGACTTCGTGGTGCGCCTGTCGGTGCGGTGCTGGTCGGTGCGGTGCACTGGTCGGTGCAGGCGCCGTTCAGTGCACCGCACTGGTCGGTGCAGGCGCCGTTCAGTGTGGTGCGTTTCAGTGGTGGTGTGCGGCCGGGTCGTGGAGCGTGGGCGCCGTGCCGCCGTGGCCGCCGTGCGGGACCGCGTGCAGTCCGGCCGTCGTGGCGGCGAGCCCTGGCGTGGCCACCGCAGCGACCAGCAGCGAGGCGGCAAACATGGCGGCCAGCAGCCGACCCGCAGGCGGGGCAGCCGCCGGAACCGCCGCCGTCGTCCCCTTAACTGTTGATCCCTTAACTGTTGATCCCGCGCCTGTTGATCCCGCGCCTGTTGATCCCGCGACTGTTGATCCCGCGACTGTTGACCCCGCGCCTGTTGACCCCGCGCCTGTTGATCCCGCGCCTGTTGACCCACGATCGGTATCCTGCGCGGATTTACCGGTGCGGTGCAGCCAACCGAGGCTGCCGAGCATGGCCAGTTCCAGGATGAAGGCGCACGCGGCACTGAGGTCAAAGCTGCGGTTGGCCATGGGCAGCTGCCATAGGCCGTAAATTATGCCCAGCAGCTGGACCGCCACCGCGATGGGGAGGATTCTGGTGGTCAGGACGGGCCATGCCGCCACCCCGCGGCGCAGGGACCGGATGGCCCACAGGAGCAGGCATACGCCCCAGGCCGCCACGATCACGGCGCCGGCAAGCTCAGCCGGAACGGCCACCGTAGTTGTGCCAGGAGCGCCCGTTGGGTTGCCTCCCAGTGCGGCCGCAAGCAGGTTGGAACTGAGTCCGAACGTCAACGCCGCGGCCCCGAAGGCGGCGAATCCCGTGAAGAGACGCACGGTTTCCGGAAGCAGGGCCGCGGTTGCGGGCACGGACCCGTGGCGGGTCCGGCCCGCCCGGAAACGTACCCGACCGCCGGTGACGGTTGACATCGGTTACGCCGTGCGACCGGCGCCGACGGAACGCCGTGAAACCGTTTTGTCCTGGGAGAGACCGACGCCCAGCAGCAGGACGGCGCTGGCCAGGTGCAGCACATTGTCCGCCCCGTTCAGTGCAATGATGTTCAGCGAGCTGCCGAGCAGGAACAGACCCAAGATGCCGACCAGCAGATACACGGCACCGACGGTGGTATTGACGGATTTGGCTGCCGGGACCGACTTGAGTCCGGCGATCAGCAGGGCAGCCCCGATGGCCAGGTGGATGATGTTGTGCAGCGGATTGACCGCGAAGACAATGACATTGCTGCCCTCGGTGGCGAAAAAGCCGATGCCGGCGGTGACGAAGAATCCGAGGATGCCGATCAGAAGGTAGACGGCACCGAAGATCGTTGCAATCAGCCTGTTGGGTGAAGGGCGCATGATAAAAGCCTTCCGTAGCGCGGGGGCGCCGCAGTGCGGTTCCCGGGGTGTCCACAGTTCCGGGCGGAACGTGCACCCTTAGTTCGCGGCACGGAAGGTAAAGGATGGGCGGATGCCGAAGAAATCTCCGGGCGGACCCTGCCGGGCGGAAAGTTACCCGCCGGTCCGGGGTCCGCGCTGTAGCAGGGGGTCGAGCCGGAACGGGATCAGCTCGCCCATGGCCAGCGAAGTGTCCGTGCGTTCGACGCCGTCGGAGGCCTGGATCTTGCCGTTGATCCGGAAGAGGTCCTCGGCATCGGTGCAGACCACACGGACCAGGAGATCGGCCGCACCGGTGAGCCCGAAGGCCTCGAGGACCTCGGGGATCTGGGCCAATGCCTGGGTGATGGCGCCGAGCTTCTGCTGCTGGACATGGATCGAGATGAAGGCCAGCAGCGGGTAGCCGAGCGCGGCCGGGTTGATCCGCCGTTCGAAGGACAGAAAGACGTTCCTGGTTTCCAGCGCCGCCATCCTGGCCTGCACCGTATTGCGGGACAGCCCAAGCGTTTGCGCCAGTGCCACCACGGTGCGGCGGGGATCTTCGGCCAGCGCCATCAGGAGCCTCGTGTCGGTGCCGTCCAAGGGTTGCATAGTGCGCAACGTTAGCACGGTGAAAGGTTGCAAAATAGTGCATTCTGCTCAATTTTGCTCCTCCCGGTTGTGCCACCCTTCTCCTGTGAGTAGGGTCACAAGACATACGGGCAAGGGAGCCCGTGGACAGTCGAGCGGTCACAAACCGGGGCTGGGACGGACCATGGACCAAAAATTCGAGGCCGGTCGAGACAATGTGCAAAGGTTGCGTGGAACTATGGTGAAGGACGAGACAGCCCCTACCCCGGGCTTTCAGCAGCCGGAGATGATCCAGCTCATTACGCCGGACGGAACGCGCGTCGGCCACCCGGAATTTGACCGTTGGCTGCAGGATATTGATGACGAACGGCTGTGCGCCCTCTACGAGGACATGGTGGTCATCCGCCGGATCGATACCGAAGCCACGCATCTTCAGCGGCAGGGGGAGCTGGCGCTCTGGCCGCCGCTGCTGGGCCAGGAAGCATCGCAGATTGGCTCCGCACGTGCCCTGCGGACCGACGATTTCGTCTTTTCCAGCTATCGGGAAAACGGCGTGGCCTATTGCCGGGGCGTGGACCTGACGGACCTGCTCCGCGTCTGGCGCGGCAATGTCTCCTCGGGCTGGGATCCGTTCAGCATCAATATGGCCACGCCGCAGATCATCATCGGCGCGCAGACGCTGCACGCCACCGGCTATGCCCTGGGGATCCAGAACGACGGCGCCGATTCTGCCGCCATCACCTACTTCGGCGACGGGGCAGTGAGCCAGGGTGACGTCAATGAGGCGCTCGTTTTTGCCGCCAGCTTCCAGGTGCCGGTGATCTTCTTCTGCCAGAACAACCACTGGGCCATTTCCGAACCCGTTGGCCTGCAGTCGCACATTCCGATCGCGGACCGGGCCCCCGGCTTCGGCATCCCGTCCCTGCGCGTGGATGGGAACGACGTGCTCGCCGTGCTGGCCGCGACCCGGATTGCCCTGGACCGTGCCCGGACCGGCGGCGGACCCACCTTCATCGAAGCGGTCACCTACCGGATGGGGCCGCACACGACGGCGGATGATCCGACCCGCTATCGGGACGCCAATGAACTGGAGGACTGGGCCGCCAAGGACCCGATCTCCCGGGTCGAAGCACTGCTGACCAAGGACGGTCTGCTTACCCCGAAGCTGCAGGACGCCGTGGCCGCCAAGGCCGACGCCGTCGCCAAAGAAATGCGTGCGGGCTGCATCGGGCTGCCGGAACCGGCTCCGCTGGACGTTTTTGACAATGTGTACAGCACGCACAATTCCTGGCTGGACCGCCAGCGTGACCATTATTCCCGCTATCTGGCAACGCTTGCCGGTGCCGAAGGAGGCAACTGATGTCGAGCATGACATTTAGCCGGGCCATTAACGCGGGCCTTCGCAAGGCGATGGAGGATGATCCAAAGGTTCTGCTGATGGGCGAGGACATCGGCAAGCTCGGCGGTGTTTTCCGCATCACCGACGGACTGCAGAAGGACTTCGGCCCGCAGCGCGTGCTGGACACCCCGCTGGCCGAGGCCGCCATTCTGGGCACCGCCGTCGGGCTGGCCTACCGGGGCTACCGGCCGGTATGTGAAATTCAGTTTGACGGCTTCATCTACCCCGCCTTTGACCAGATTGTCGCCCAGGTGGCCAAGCTGCACTACCGCACGCAGGGCAAGGTCAAAATGCCCATCACCATCCGCGTTCCGTTTGGCGGCGGCATCGGCTCTCCGGAGCATCATTCCGAATCGCCGGAGGCCTACTTCACCCACACATCGGGGCTGCGCGTGATCAGCGTGTCCAACCCGCAGGACGCGTACACCATGATCCGGCAGGCCGTTGCCTGCGATGACCCGGTGCTTTACTTTGAACCCAAGCGCCGTTACCACACCAAGGGCGAGGTGGATGAGACCCAGGAACTCCGGGACGCGCTGCCGATGGAAAGCGCGCGGGTGGTCGTCGCCGGGACGGACGTCACGCTCGTTGCCTACGGGCCGCTGGTGCAGACCGCCCGTGATGCCGCCGTGGCCGCCGCGGATGAGGGGATTTCCGTGGAGGTCATTGACCTGCGCTCGCTGGCACCGATAGATTTTGCCCCGTTAGAGGCTTCCGTGCGCAGGACCGGACGGCTGGTCATCACGCACGAGGCGGCGCAGTCCGGCGGGCTTGGCGCGGAGTTGGCAGCCAGTCTCACGGAACGCTGTTTTTCCTATCTGGAAACGGCGCCGGTCCGGGTGACGGGCTTCGATGTGCCGTACCCACCGTCCAAACTCGAAAAATATCATCTGCCCGATCTGGACCGGATACTGGACGGCGTGGACCGTGCACTGGGCCGTCCAAACTCCCTAAGCGGGCTGGAAGGGTGAGGATGATTAAGGAATTCAGACTCCCGGATCTGGGCGAAGGCCTGACCGAATCCGAAATCGTGGCGTGGAAGGTCGCGGTGGGGGACACGGTCACGCTGAACCAGGTGATCGCCGAGGTCGAGACCGCGAAGGCCGTGGTGGAGCTGCCCTCGCCCTATGCCGGCGTGATCGCGAAGCTGCATGAGCAGCCCGGCACCGTGGTGGAGGTCGGGTCACCGATCGTTTCCTTTGAACTGCCCGGGGCCGACGACGGCGGCAGTGACGGTGCCGCCGTTGGCGCCGGCAGTTCTTCGCTCGCCGAACAGACGGGAAACGATGGTTTTCCGGGTGCCAACCAAGCTGGGAGAGGCACTTCTTCGATGCTCGGCCAAGGGACGGACCGGCGCGTGGAGACTGCTGACGCCAAGCGCGTCCCCACCCTCGTCGGGTACGGCGCCGAAGTGGAAACGAACGGCCACCCGGCCCGCCGCCGTCGTCGTCTTCCCGCTGCTGCGGTTGCCGCCGCGGTAGGTCAGGCAGATGTCCCGGCTGAGGGCGAAATTGAGCCGCCCCGCTCAACCCCTCCGGTCAGGAAACTGGCCAAAGATTTGGGCGTTTCATTGGCAGCGATCACTGGGACGGGACCGAACGGGCTGATTGTCCGCGAGGATGTGCTCGCTGCGGTGTCCGACGGCCTCGAATCCACGCCGTCGGCAGTACAGGAAGACACCGCACGGCGAGATACTGTACAGGCAGATACCGCCCGCGAGATCCGCACTCCGATCAAGGGCGTCCGCAAACATACGGCGGCTGCCATGGTGGCCAGCGCGTTCACCGCCCCGCACGTGAGCGAATTCCTCACCGTCGACGTCACGCCCACCATGGACCTGCTCGCCAAGCTCAAGGGCAGCAGGGGGTTCGTGGGCTACAAACTCACTCCGCTGACACTGGTGGCGAAGGCGCTGTGCATTGCCGCCGGGCGCCAGCCGTCGGTGAATTCACGCTGGGATGAGGCCAATGGCGAGATCATTACGATGAACTATCTGAACTTGGGCATTGCGGCCGCGACGCCGCGTGGACTCATGGTGCCCAATATCAAGGATGCGCAGGCCATGAACCTGATGCAGATTTCCGCCGCACTGACCGAGTTGACAGATACGGCGCGGGCCGGAAAAACCACTCCGGCGGCGCTGAGCGGGGGTACCATTTCCATCACGAACATCGGAGTGTTCGGTATTGACGCGGGGACGCCCATCCTCAATCCGGGCGAGGCTGCCATCCTGGCCATGGGAGCTGTGCGCCGGCAGCCGTGGGAGTACAACGGTGAAGTCGCCCTGCGTCAGGTGATGACGCTGAGCCTGTCCTTTGATCACCGGCTGGTGGACGGCGAGCAGGGTTCGCGGTTCCTCGCCGACATCGGCACCATCCTGGCCGAACCGGGCATGGTCCTCACGATGATCTGATCCTTGCGCCGAGAGTGGAGATGTGCCCCTTGAAATGTGGTCTTGTTTTGTGGGGCAGATCTCCCACCCATCTTCGGTATCGTGGCGGGTCGGAGAAGAGCAACATGATTGTCGGCGTGCGTGGCGTCCGCCCGTCTCCTGCTCCCGCAGCCGCTGGCTGCATCCGGGCCGTTAGGCGAGGAGGCCGGCGCGGGCCATGCGTTCGAGGACGGGGCGCGCGGTCCGGGCGGCGATTTTCCGGCCGTGGCTCCGGGCGCTGTGCGGGGTGGAGTTGATCAACCTGAAGGTGGCCTGGACCTTGAGCCGGCGGCTGGCGGGGTCCGTGCCGGGCTCGAGCCGGCCGAGTACTGCGACCCACAGGTCAATGTAGCCTCGCTGGAGTTTGCGCACGGACGCCAGATCCGGGGGTGCGAGATTGTCCAGATCACGGTCCTGGACGCGGATCACATCCGGGTTGGACAGCGCAAAGTCCACGTGGAATTCAATCAGCGTGCGCAGTGCTGCCGCGTCGTCCGCCGCGGCGGCCACCACCGAGGTGCCGCCATCGAAAAGGTCCGCGCTGACCCCCACCAGCAGGGCTCCAAGGACGGCCTGCTTGCTGCTGAAATGGCGGTAAACCGCCGGTCCACTGACGCCGGCCGCCGAACCGAGGTCCTCGATGGAGACCCGGTGGAAGCCGTGCTGGGCAAAAAGGCCGGCGGCGGCAGTCAACAGGGCCTGCCGCCTGTCCGCCTTGGCCAGGCTGCGCAGCGTAGCCTGGCCGCCCTGTGCGGCGTGGCCGCGCCCCGCGGGCTCGCTTGCGTTGCTCATCATTCCTTCCATAGTGGACATCACAGATAAGACAGACTAGCCTAAACTCAGTTAACAGTCACTAACCAAAATGCGATGCCGGCGGATGCGAGGAAGCGGGAAGTTGTCGATGGAGACGATTGAAAGCCGGGTGGACCCGGGCAGCGCGCCGTACGCCGGGAATAAGGCTGCGCAGCTTGCATTGGCGGTGGAGCTGCGCGAACGGTTGGCGGCAACCGCGTTGGGTGGCCCGGAGCGTTCACGGGTCCGCCACGTGGCCCGCGGAAAGCTGCTCCCGCGGGACCGCGTCGACCAGCTGCTCGATGAGGGCAGCCCGTTCCTGGAAATTGCCCCGCTGGCCGCCAACGGCATGTACGGCAACGATTCGCCCGGCGCCGGGGTGATTGCCGGCATCGGCCTGGTGCACGGCCGGCAGGTGCTGGTCATCTCCAACGACGCCACCGTTAAGGGTGGAACGTATTACCCGATGACGGTCAAGAAGCATCTGCGGGCGCAGGAGATCGCGCTGGAGAACCGGCTGCCGTGCATTTACCTGGTGGATTCCGGCGGCGCATTCCTGCCCAAGCAGGACGAGGTCTTCCCGGACAAGGAGCACTTCGGCCGGATCTTCTTCAACCAGGCACAGCTTTCCGCGGCCAAAATTCCGCAGATCGCCTCCGTGATGGGCTCCTGCACCGCCGGCGGCGCCTACGTCCCCGCGATGAGCGACGAGACGGTCATCGTGCGCAACCAGGGCACCATCTTTCTGGGTGGCCCCCCGCTGGTAAAGGCCGCCATCGGGGAGATTGTCACGGCCGAGGAGCTCGGCGGTGGGGACGTGCACTCCAAAATTTCCGGCGTCACCGACCATCTGGCCGAAAATGACCAGCATGCGCTGCAGATTGTCCGCGACATTGTCGCCACTCTGCCCCGACCGGCAGCTCCGGCCTGGGATATGGAAACCAGCATCGAGCCGGAAGCCGACCCGGCGGACCTGTACGGTGCGGTACCCACTGACCTCAACACCCCCTATGATGCGCACGAAATCATCGCGCGGATCGTGGACGGCAGCCGTTTCCACGAATTCAAAAAGAACTACGGCACCACGTTGGTCACCGGCTTTGCCCGCCTGCACGGCCACCCGGTGGGCATCATCGCCAACAACGGTGTGCTCTTCAGCGAATCCGCCCTCAAGGGTGCGCACTTCATCGAACTGTGTGACCAGCGCGGGATTCCTTTGATCTTCCTGCAGAACCTCTCCGGTTTCATGGTCGGCAAGGACTATGAGCAGGGCGGCATCGCCAAGAACGGCGCCAAGATGGTCACCGCCGTCGCCACAGCCCGCGTACCCAAGCTGACCGTCGTCGTCGGCGGCTCATTCGGTGCCGGCAATTACTCGATGTGCGGACGCGCCTACGGCCCGCGCTTCCTCTGGATGTGGCCGGCCAGCCGGATCTCCGTGATGGGCGGCAACCAGGCCGCCTCGGTGCTGGCCACCGTCAAGCGCGAGCAGATCGAGGGCCGCGGCGGGCAATGGTCCGCGGCCGAGGAGGAATCGTTCAAGGCCCCGATCAAGGCACAGTACGAGGATCAGGGCAGCCCCTACTATTCCACCGCCCGGCTGTGGGACGACGGCGTTATTGACCCTGCTGACACGCGGACCGTGCTGGGTCTCGCCCTCGATGTCTGTGCCCAAGCGCCGCTGCCGGACACTTCCTTCGGCCTCTTCAGGATGTGACCCTATGACACTTTTCGTCCCTCCGAATACATCCTCGCCCGCCGCTGCGACATTCAGTACTGTGCTGGTGGCCAACCGCGGCGAGATCGCCTGCCGCATCTTTGCCACCCTGCGCGGGATGGGGATCCGTTCCGTGGCCGTGTACAGCGATGCCGACGCCGACGCCCGGCACGTGCGGTTGGCTGACGAGGCCGTGCGGATCGGGCCGGCCGCGGCGCAGCTCAGCTACCTGAATACGGACGCCATCCTGGCCGCGGTCAGAGCCACCGGGGCCCAGGCCGTGCATCCCGGTTACGGCTTCCTGTCCGAGAACGAGGGATTTGCCCGCGCACTCGCGGACGCCGGTGTGGCATTCATCGGACCCGGCGTGCACGCGCTGAACATGATGGGCGACAAGATCCGTTCGAAAAACCATGTGATGGCGCACGGTGTTCCGGTGGTGCCGGGCATCGCCGAGCCCGGGCTGACCAACGATCAACTGGTCGCGGCGGCCGACGGCGTCGGCTACCCGTTGCTGATCAAGCCCTCCGCCGGGGGAGGCGGCAAGGGAATGCACGTGGTGGAGCGCCCCGAAGACCTGGCGGCGACACTTGTCACCGCGCGTCGGGTTGCGGCGTCCGCCTTCGGCGACGACACGCTCTTTATGGAGCGGCTGGTGGCAGCCCCGCGGCATATCGAGGTCCAGGTCCTGGCGGACAACCACGGCAACGTGATCCATCTGGGCGAGCGCGAATGCTCGCTGCAGCGCCGGCACCAGAAGGTCATCGAGGAAGCACCGTCGTCCCTGCTGGAGTCATTGAACGACGGCGGCGCCACCCGCGCGCGGATCGGCGAAGCCGCCTGCAAGGCTGCCCGCAGCGTCGGCTACAGCGGTGCGGGCACGGTGGAGTTCCTGGTCTCGGACACGGCGCCGGATGAATTCTTTTTTATGGAAATGAATACCCGGCTGCAGGTGGAGCACCCGGTCACCGAGATGGTCACCGGGCTGGATCTGGTGCAGTGGCAGATCCGCATTGCCGCCGGGCAGCCGCTGACCCTCCGGCAGGACGACGTGGCGCTCACCGGGCACGCCGTCGAGGCGCGGGTCTACGCGGAGAATCCGGCGCGGGGTTTCCTGCCCACCAGCGGGAGGGTGCTGGCGCTGGCGGAGCCGACGGGAGACGGCGTGCGGGTGGATTCGTCGCTGCTGCCGGGGCTGGGGATCGGTTCGGATTACGACCCGATGCTGGCCAAGGTGATCGCCTGGGGCGCGGACAGGGGACAGGCGCTGGCGCGGCTGGACCGGGCGCTCGCGGACACCACCGTGCTCGGGCTCGGCACGAACATCGAGTACCTGCGGCTGCTCGTTGCCGATGCGGATGTGCTGGCCGGGCGGCTGGACACCACCATGATCGAGCGCAAGTTGCCGGGGCTGACGTTCCGGCAGGCGGACGACGCCCTGCTGGCCGCGGCCGCCCTGTACCTGTTTGCCTCGGGCGTCTACCCCGGGACGCTGGATGATGGAAGGAACGACGACGGCACGCCCGGCACCGGTCCGTGGCACTCCCGTGATGGCTGGCGAACGGGCGACTGCGGCGCCCCCGGCACCGGTCCGTGGCACTCCCGTGATGGCTGGCGAACGGGCGACTGCGGCGCCCCCGCCACCGGTCCGTGGCACTCCCGTGATGGCTGGCGGCTGGGACGGCACCGGCCACTGCGGTATGAGTTTGCGCTCGGTGCCACTGAATCCGTGACCGTCCAGCTGGCCGGCATGGTCCGATCCGGCGACGGTGTGCGCGGCGATGTGGCCGTTGCTGACGGTGCGCCGGTGCTTGCCACCTACCGGCACGACGCTGGAGCCGCCGGCCGGATCGAGTACGACGGATTCTCCCGCGGCATCCACGTGGCGCGCGACGGCGCATCCGTCTGGATCGGCGAGTCCGGATTCGCCTGCGAACTGCGGCTGCGCAGCCGAGAAGAGCAGCTTGCAGCGGTTCTCGCGGGGATCGCCCGCGAGGAGGGCGCAGCGGATCCGCAGGTCCGCTCGCCCATGCCTGGCACCGTTGTCGCCGTCAATGTCGGCAACGGCGACGCCGTCGAACCAGGTCAGACGCTGCTGGCCGTCGAGGCCATGAAGATGGAACACCAGCTGGTGGCATCGGTGGCCGGCACCGTCCACATCAGCGTCAGGCCAGGGGACTTGGTGAAGGCCGATCAGGTGGTGGCCACGATTCACACCGTCCCTGCCGCCGTGGCCGCCGCAGAGAGCCGGCACCCAGCAGATCCCGTAGAGACCCCCACAGCGACAACTCCCACAGCAGCAGATCCAGAAGGAGCTCCCAGCAATGCCTGATTTTGAACTCAGCGAGGACTACCAGGACCTCAGCGATGCCGTGCGCGACTTCGCCGACAACGTGGTCGCTCCGGTGTCGGCCAAGCACGACGAGGAGCACAGCTTCCCGTACGAGATTGTCTCGCAGATGGCGGACATGGGCCTATTTGGACTGCCGTTCCCGGAGGAATACGGCGGACAGGGCGGAGACTACTTCGCGCTGGCGCTGGCGCTGGAGCAGCTGGGACGCGTCGACCAATCCGTTGCCATCACCCTGGAAGCGGGCGTTTCGCTCGGCGCCATGCCGGTTCACCGGTTCGGCACCGAGGAGCAAAAGAGCCAGTGGCTGCCGCTGTTGGCCTCGGGCAAGGCGCTCGCCGGGTTCGGACTGACTGAACCCGAGGCCGGATCCGATGCAGGCGGCACCAAAACCCATGCGCATCTGGAGGATGGGCAGTGGGTCATCAACGGCAACAAGGAATTCATCACCAACTCCGGGACGGACATCACCAAACTGGTCACCGTCACCGCCGTCACCGGGACATCCGAGCGCGCCGACGGGTCGGTTAAGAAGGAGATCTCCACTATTCTGGTCCCCACCGATACGCCAGGGTTCAAGGCGGAGAAGGCCTACAACAAGGTGGGCTGGAACGCCTCGGACACCCATCCGCTCACGCTCCAGGACGTCCGCGTTCCCGGGGCCAACCTGCTGGGAGTGCAGGGCCGGGGCTTCGCGAACTTCCTCAGCATTTTGGACGAGGGGCGGATCGCCATCGCCGCCCTGGCCACAGGTGCCGCGCAGGGCTGCGTGGACGAATCCGTCCGCTACGCCAAGGACCGTCATGCCTTCGGCCACAATATCGGCAAGTACCAGGGCATCTCGTTCAAAATCGCCCGGATGCAGGCCCGGGCGCACACCGCGCGGCTGGCCTACTATGATGCCGCCGCGCGGATGCTGGCCGGGAAGCCGTTCAAGGTGCAGGCAGCCATCGCCAAAATGGTCGCCGGCGAGGCCGCAATGGACAACGCCAGGGACGCGACCCAGGTGTTCGGCGGCTACGGGTTCATCAATGAATTCACGGTGTCCCGGCATTACCGCGACTCGAAGATTCTCGAGGTCGGGGAAGGCACCACCGAGGTCCAGCTCATGCTGATCGCCCGGGATCTGGGCCTCTAGGCCACCGGTGGAACAGGACGCCGGTCATATGGACGGATGCCGTGGGAATTTCCACGGCATCCGTCCATATCCAAGGCATCCTGTCAGGATGCACCGCACGGAGGGCGCAAGCCAAGCCCTATGATCGAAACAACCCAGACGAAACTGCGCAGAAAGGGATCAACGATGATCAACAAAGTTGTCCGCACCGCGGCAGAGGCCGTCGCCGACATTCCCGACGGTGCCTCGCTGGCCGTCGGCGGGTTCGGCCTGTGCGGGATTCCCGTGGCCTTAATCGCTGCCCTGCACGATCAGGGCACCAAAGAGCTCGAGACCATCAGCAACAATTGCGGCGTGGATGACTGGGGGTTGGGCATCCTGCTCTCGGACGGCAGGATCCGCCGCACCACGTCCTCCTACGTCGGGGAAAACAAAGAGTTCGCCCGGCAATTCCTGGCCGGCGAATTGGAGGTCGAGCTCACACCGCAGGGAACCTTGGCCGAGAAGCTGCGCGCGGGCGGCGCCGGCATTCCGGCCTTTTACACCACCGCAGGTGTCGGCACGCAGGTCAGCGAGGGTGGCCTGCCGAGGAAGTACGACGGCGGCGGCAACGTTGCGATTGCCTCGGAACCTAAGGAGGTGCGCAGCTTCGGAGGCGCCGACTATGTCCTGGAGGAGTCGGTAAATCCGGACTTTGCCCTGGTGCATGCGCAGCGCGGGGACCGGCACGGGAACCTGATCTTCCACGCCACCGCGATGAATTTCAATCCCCTCTGCGCGATGGCCGGCAAGATCACGATTGCGGAGGTCGAGGAGCTGGTGGAGCCGGGCGAGCTCGATCCGGAACATATTCACGTCCCCGGGATCTTCGTCCAGCGCGTGGTGCATGTTCCGGTCGGGGCGCCGCACAGCGAGAAACGCATCGAAAAGCGCACCGTCGCCGCCCCCGCCGTCGTCGATCCTGATCCGCTGACCGCGCCCGCCGTCCTGGTCGACCCGACCCCGAGGGTCGACCACGCTCGGCCGCGGGCGGCCTCCGTCGAGCACCGGGACACGGCCCCCGTCGAGCACCGGGACGCCGCGACCGCAATGAAGGGAGCCTGACATGGCACTCACACGCAACGAACTCGCGGCCCGCGTGGCCAAGGAACTGAAGAACGGCCAGTACGTCAACCTCGGCATTGGCATGCCGACGCTGATTCCCAATTACATTCCCGCCGGCGTCGAAGTTGTCCTGCATTCCGAAAACGGGATTCTGGGCACCGGACCGTACCCTACCGAGGAGAACGTCGATCCGGATATGATCAACGCCGGGAAGGAGACCGTCACCGTGAATAAGGGAGCGGCGTTCTTCGATTCCGCGGTGTCCTTCGGTATGGTCCGTGGCGGCCACGTGGATGTGGCGGTCCTCGGCGCCATGGAAGTGGCCGAGAACGGCGACCTGGCCAACTGGATGATCCCGGGCAAAATGGTCAAGGGCATGGGCGGCGCGATGGATCTGGTCTTCGGTGCCAAACGGTTGATCATCATGATGGAGCACGTGGACCGCACCGGCAAACCGAAAATCCTTAAGCACTGCACCCTCCCGCTGACCGGCAAGGGCTGCGTGGACCGCATCATCACCGATCTTGCCGTGATCGACGTGACGGCGGACGGGCTGGTGCTGCGCGAGGTTGCGCCCGGGGTCACCGTCGATGAGGTCCATGCGGCCACTGGCGCGGAGCTTCTGGTGGAGATGCACGATGTGGACCTCGTATGAGTGTGCAGCCACAGGCCGAGCAGGGGAGCGGGACCAGGGTGATCGAGCAGCGCGGACTGTACTTCGATGAGCTGGAATCCGGTGTGATTTATGCGCACAAGCCCGGCCGGACGGTGACGGAAGCGGACAATGTCCTGTTCACCAGCATGACCATGAACACGCAGGCTCTGCATCTGGACGCTGCCTGGAGTTCCACCCAGCCGTTCGGGCAGCGGCTGGTGAATTCGATGTTCACGCTGGCGACCGTCGTCGGCCAGTCCGTGTCACAGCTGACGCAGGGAACGATCATCGCGCAGCTGAGCCTCACCGATGTGAAATTCCCGCACCCGCTGTTCCACGGCGACACCCTCTATACCGAGACCGTGATCACCGGCAAACGGCTTTCGGCCTCCCGTCCCGGGCAGGGAATTGTCACCATGGCCCACACCGGCCGGAACCAGAACGGGGTTGTGGTGGCAACCCTGGAACGCAGCTGCCTGATGTGGACCAAAGAAGGGCATGCCGCGGCGGGCATCCCCACACGGCCGCAGGCTGCCTTGGCCGATGACCGGAACGCAGCTCCGGTGGGGCGCCCGGGCGCGCACGTGACGACCCAGGAGCCCACATCATGACGTTTAGCATGGGCCCGGCCCTGCTCTTCTGCCCCGCGGATCGTCCGGAACGATATGCCAAGGCCGCGGACCGGGCGGATGCGGTGATCCTGGATCTCGAGGACGCCGTAGCACCCAAGGACAAGGCAGCCGCGCGCGGGCATCTGATCGGCAATCCGCAGGATCCCGGCCGGGCCATCGTGCGCATCAACCCGCTCGGCACCGCAGACGCGGACGCGGACCTTGCGGCGCTGAAACAGACGCAGTACCGGACCATCATGGTGGCCAAAGCCGAAGACGCCTCGGCGCTGTCCGCGCTGGACGGCTTCGACGTCGTCGCGCTCTGTGAAACAGCCCGCGGCGTGCTGGAAGCTGCGAGGATCGCGACGGCTCCCAACGTCGTGGCGCTGATGTGGGGCGCGGAGGACTTGGTTGCCTCCCTCGGCGGCAGCTCCAGCCGGACGGACGACGGCGGCTACCGCGCCGTGGCCGCGCACGCCCGGTCGGGTGTCCTGCTGGCGGCCGGCGCCTTCGGCAAAACGGCGATAGATGCCGTCCACGTGAACATTCCGGATCTGGACGGCCTGGCCGCGGAGGCACGAGACGCCGTCGCCTCCGGCTTTGGCGCTACGGCCTGCATCCATCCCGGTCAGGTCGCCGTCATCCGCGATGCGTATACGCCGGCGCCGGAGGAGGTGGCCCTGGCTCGGGAGCTCCTTGCAGCCGCTGCCGCGTCGGGATCGGGTGTCTTCGCGTACAACGGCAAAATGATCGACGGCCCCATCCTCAAACACGCGCGCCAGACCCTGCGGCGCGCCGGGCTTGCACAGCAAAAATGACGCCCATCCCGCAAAATGATGCGCGGCGCGCGCATCATTTTGCGGAACCGCCGTCATTTTTGCAAGGGACATGGGAAGATCTCGCCCGCTGCTCCTTGCCTGGGCAGCCGTTATCTGCAGTTCCTCCAATCCGGAAGAATCCAGAGCTGTATCGAAAGCGGCTGGCAAAGCAATTTTGCCGAGCATCGACTTAATGGTGAGTTCCCAGACGGATGCTGCTGAGTAATTGACGTTGGCGCCGCTGAGTATGTGTTTGCGGCTGACCGGCCCGAGCTTTGGGCTGTCTGCCAGGAACCAGAGCAGGACATGTATGTCGAGCAGAAGCGACGCCCTGACCATGCTAGGGATCGCCGTAGAACATTGAGGACATGGAGCTATCGGGATCATCAAAGGTTTCGTCGTCATACTCCAGCTGCCCGCGCAACGCACCAATTATTGCCGGGCGATCCTGATGCAGCACAAGATCCACCAAAGGTTTGCCCGCCTTCTCAATTGTTACTGATTTGCCGGCGAGCACGTCCTCAATCAGACCCGGATCCGCGAGTAAGAACTTTTTGACAGGGGTGTGTTAAACCGAACAAGTGCCCCTTGAGCTGGGAAAATAGTAGTTGCGAAGCCAAAATTTTCCAGACAGAGAAGGACACCTGTTCAG
>NZ_JASISR010000037.1 GCF_030063245.1 Paenarthrobacter sp. PH39-S1 | reverse complement strand
TGCAGTCGAACACAAGACTCGCCAGCACGACCACCACACCCGGACGGCACCCAATGAGCGGCCCCCCTCATATCAGCCGGGAGCCGCTCACCACTGCCACTTGACAAACGTTCCCTCATATCAGCTGAGGCAAGCTCACAGGCAAGAACCTCCAGTGCCTGTCGAACATCGAACAAATCCGCAACCTCTTCCGGACTGAGGCTGCTCACCACAATGCCTCGTGAGTTGGGCTTCTCACTCACCAGCCCCTCCTGGCGAAGCATACGCAAGGCCTCCCGAATCGGGAGCCTGGAGACATTGAACTCGTCGGCCAGATCGCGCTCGACCAGCCGGGTGCCTGGAACGTAGTGCCCCTCAAAAATTCTGGCCCGAATGGTGTCACGAACACTTTCACGCAGCGGACGATCGTCGCTTTTCGTTGTGCTCTCGCTCACTTGATCCTCCTTACAACTTTCATCGGCGGATAAGGCGCTCTCGTCAGGGGAACACTCATTGTGGCCCGCGTGCCCGCATGGATCCCCAAGACTTTGTCTTGAATACCTGCAGTCCTGCCCGAAGGAGGTCCAGGTCAAACCGGCAATTTATGGGATCCCGTCTTGGGATCCCATAAATTATTATGATAGAGGTCACGTTTGCACGTCAAGCACTTGTCGAAAAAAAAGTTGGAGGCCTCATCGTGGCCACGCTGTTTCCAGCTGGGCAGGGCCCACCTAACCTCTCATTCAAGCCCTCGCCTCTGCTGGCCTCCTCTTGGAGTTTCGGCTGGGCCACATCCGCGCCGCCTGATGGCCGCCATCCATAGCAGCCCTGCCGGACGATATTCGTGGATTCGTGGATACGGGGACACGGGGAGACGGGTAGCGGCTCGTACTGGCGCAAAGACGAGCCCGTTTTTCAGATCCACGTGGGCAGGCTTGAGGCACTGGTGCCCACAACTCACGCGGACTCCCCGTTTACTCCCCCTTTTCAACCAAAAATAACCATCCCAACCGGGCAATGACAATGGCGCTCAGCCCCACCAGGACTTGCAAGCCGAGGATCCAATTCACCCAGCGGAAGGTCCGGCGTGTGCGCGGATGCACCCGCATGGATTCCTCAATCACGTAGTGGCCGTTACGCCCGCCGCCCAGCTTGTCGATGTCCAGTCCGAACACTTTCAGGGGTCTCATGGGAACAGCGTAGCGGGCCGGTCGTTGCCGGTCAGGCATGCCCCGCTGTGGCTTCCTGGCCATGCAGGTGCTGACGGGCACGAGCCCGACGGCGTTGCGTCGGTGGATTTTCCCGGGTGCCCGGTCAAAGCCCTTCGCATCGAGGCTGTTGCCCAGGGGTAGGCGGCCAGGGCCTGGTGTACAGCTCGTTGAGCCGGGCGCTGGAAAATTCGCCTCGGGTGCCGTCGGTGAACGTGACGGCGATGGACATTTTGGTGGGGAAGTGCCGGCCCACGTGAATGAAGCCGTCCTGGTCCCGCCGGAGGTTGAGCATGCGGTTGCCGCCTTGTCGTGAGGGAACCCCTTCGTGAGGGAACCCCCTTCATGAGGGAACCTCCAGTCTGCCCTATTTGGTTCCAGACAGGTTCGCCACCGGCTGGCCCGGGCAGGTTCGACGCCCCCTAGGCTGCTAAAAACCCCCACGGTTGAAGACGAATTCACCCCCCACCACGGTCGCCACGGCTGAAACATTCTGGGATTGTTCAATGGCAAGGCCCACGATGTCCTGGTCCAGAATGGTCAGGTCGGCATCCATGCCGGCCGTCAGGGTGCCCAGATGGGCCTCGTCGTGGGTCAGGTATGCGCTGTCGGCCGTCAATGCATGCAGGGCTGCGCGCTGGTCAAGCCTTTGCGCTTCACCCAGGACCGAACCGCCGCTGGTCAGCCTCGTCACCGAGGTGCGGAAAGTGGCCAGCGCGTCCATCGGCGTAATGGGGCAATCCGAATGCATGCCGAAGTGGAGGCCGCCATCCTGCGCATCACGGGTGGGATCAATCCTGGCGGCACGTTCGGCACCAATGAACCGGTCGCGGTGCCGATCCCCCCAGTAGTACACGTGGTTGGCGAAAATGGACGCCACGGAGCCTGACTCGACCAGCGACGCGATGTCCTTGGCCGACGCCATCTGCAGGTGTTCCACCCGGTGCCTCGGATCGCTTTGGTTCGAACTGCCGCGCAAGGCCGCAAACGCCCCGGCCACGGTGGAGATGGCCAGATCACCGTTGGCATGAACCGCGCACTGGCCGCCGGCGTCGTCAATGCGGCGCAGGAGCCCTGCCAGCTCCTCGGGGGAATACAGCAGCTCGCCGCACTGGGTGTCCTGGCAGGAGTAGGGCTCCTTGAGCGCACCCGAAAGCCCCTGGATGGAACCGTCCGACCAGAATTTTGCCCCGGCCACCCTGTAGTTGCCCACGGCAGGCCGGGCAAAAAGGTCCGGTGACCCTTCCAAATACCGCAGGGCGAGGTCCGACCTGACGTATCCGGTCACCCGGATCGAGAGTTGGGACTCTGCTGCCAGCTTGCGCCACGTGTCGATTTCCAAGTCGCCGGCCATGATCCCCACGCCTAGGTCGTGAATGGAGGTCATGCCCCGTTCAGCGGCTACCCCCGCAGCGTAGAGGGCGGCGTCTTTGACGTCCTGTTCAGAGACGGGCGGGATGGCGTCAAGAACGGCATGCACCGCGCCCATCTCCCACATCAGACCCGTCAATTTCCCGGATTCATCCCGGACGAACCGCCCGTCCGATGGGTCTGCCCGATCCTCATGTATGCCGGCCAGATCAAGTGCCAGGGAATTCGCGACGGCAAAATGACCCGAAATGTGGGAGACAACCAGGGGCACGTCACGGCTGACGGCATCCAGATCCTCGCGGTTGGGATGCCGCCCCTCGGCCAGTAGTGTGTCGTCATAGCCCCAGCCGCGCAGCCACTTGCCGTCGGCCAGCGCCCCCAGGTCACGGCGAAAGGCCGCCTGGATATCTGAAATGCTGCCGTTGAGCGGGCTACGGCAGTCCGTCCAGTTCCGGGTGAGTCCGAAAAACACGGGGTGGACGTGGGACTCGATTAATCCGGGGACCACTGTGGCGCCGTCGAGGTTGATGCGTCTGGGCGCCGGGCCGGCAGCCGCCTCCACCTCCTCCAGCGACCCTGCACTGAGGACTCTGCCGCGGTCCACGGCGAGTGCCTCCACGGGATCGCTCCAGGCGTCCAGTCGAATGCTTCCGTTTGTGAAAATTGCAGCTGACATCTACGAAGCGCTCTCTTTCCGGGCCGTGTGGTGGGTCCACCCGGCCGGGGCACCGGAATCGGCAGGGATGCGGCGCCGGCGCGCCGCAAGGGATTGGGTGGGCTCGGCGGCCGGGGAGACCAGCCGGCCGATGCCCACAACCAGCAGATTTGCCGCCAGCGCCGGCACCCCGATGTTAAGCCCGCCCAGCGTGGCTCCGGAGAGGTAGATGCCAATGGAGGTCAGGGCGCCCACCGCGAGTCCTGCGGCCATGGCGCCGGGACGTACCCGGGTCGGGAAGATCATGAGCAGGACCGGGACAATGAGCTGGGTCAGCCCGTAGTAGGCGGTGTTGATCAGGGTTCCCATGATGGTGGGAACCACCAGCGTCAGCACGATGGAAATGGCCAGATAGACGAAGATGACCACCTGCGTCATGGGCTTTTGCCTGGCTTCACTGATATTGGTCAAAACATTTCTGGAGAAAAGCGTGCCGATGACCAGCGCTGACGCGGCGAGCACCACGATTGCACACAGGGCCGCTCCCCCGGCGACCAGGCCCACCAGCCAGTCGGGCAGAAGCTGGCGTGCCACCTCAATGAAGGCAAGGTTGGTGTCCGCCCCGGTCAGGCCTGGCGCCGCCGAGATGGCGAAGAATGAGGTGAGCAGGATGAAGGGGTACATCAGCATGTAGAGGGGCATGACGATCTGGGTGTACCTGATGCTGACCGGCGATTTCCCGCTGAGCACCGCCTGGATGACGAACGGGAACATGTAGAACCCGATGGTTTGGAACAGGAGGGTGGAGATGGTGTTGAGCATCGGAGCCCCGCCGGGGATGGTGGTGTGCTCCGAGCCCACATTCGCGTGAGTGATGATGGTGGCGACGTTGGGGACCTTGTTCAGCACGAAGCCGGCGACGACCAGGATGACGGCGATCAGGGCAAAGTCTTTCAGGAAGCTGACAAAGGCTGGTGCCCTGATGCCCGAGAGCAGGACAAATACCAGCGAAATTCCGACGCCAATGAGAACCGTCACCAACGGCGTCAGGCCCAGGCCCAGTCCGTTGAGGGCAACCTCCAGCCCCGTCAGCTGGAGCTGGGCCCAGGGGATCAGGAAAACAACACCGATCAGTGCGGCCGTCAGTTCCAACGGCCGGGACTTGAAATGGCCGCGGAAAATGTCTGGAAGTGTCATGGCGTTGTATTGGCGCCCGGCCTTCCACAGCAGTGGAAGCAGGAAGTAGCCGATGGGGTACCCCAGGAGAATGTAGCCCATGAACCACACCGCGAATCCCACGCCGTGCGCATAGACACCGCCCGGGAACCCGATGATGGTGCCAATGGAGTACACCTCCCCCACCACCATGATGAACACAACCACCGAGCCGAAGCTTCTGCCGCCCACCAGGAAGTCGGCTGTTGACTTGCCGGCACCGACGCGTGAATACAGGCCAATCCCGACGGCGAGCAGCAGGACAATGACGAACATGACAATGGTCATGGGGCCACCTCCGCGGCCGCATCCTCAAACTCGTCCAGCTGGTAGTCAGCATGCTTGTCAAACAACCGCCAGCTGATCCACATTAGCAGGCTCGTCACCGGAAACATGATGAACATGAACAGCAGGATCAACGGTATGCCGAAGATGGTTGCCGTTGACCCGCCAAGCAGTAGCACCCCAAGTGTCACTAGGGTGATTGGTGTAATCAGAGCGATGACAACGCTCGCCGTTCTGGGAATCATGGCTTCTTCCTTTGAAGTGGATTGTGTCACATTATTCTGACTTTTTATGGCCCTCACAAGGTCCAGTATTTTGACTTCCACCAGTCCAGAAAGGCGCAGTGGGCTGCTATCCTCGGGCCATGGCAAGAACACGGCAGCAAACGCCGAACGACCTAGCGCTGATCCAGGCCCCGCCCGGCACACCGCTGCATTTGCGCGTTCGCCGCACCGTGGAGGGTTTCATCGCTTCCGGCGTCTGGCCCACCGGCACAAGGATCCCCTCAAGCCGGCAAATCGCTGAGCTCCTGGGCGTTTCCAGGACCACCGTCCAGGCCGCCTATAGCGGACTGCTCGATGACGGGTTCATCGTCGCCAAGTCGCGCTCAGGGTTCTTCGTCAACCACCAAATCAGCCCCATCAGCGTTGACCACGGCAGCAGTCCCGGCGTGCACGCCAGCCATGCCGAGATCGACTGGGTCCAGCTGGCGTCATCGGCTGCCCCAGCCCTGCCCGAGCTGGACAGGGAACCGCGATGGTGGACTTTCGAGTATCCCTTCGTCACCGGCCAGCACGATCCCGCGCACTTTCCCGCGGCAGCCTGGATTCGGGCCCTGAAGGCCTCACTGGCCACTGACGAGCACCGCCACGCCAGCCTGGACGACGTGCTCATGGACGATCCCCTGCTGCTGGAGACCATCTGCCAACTCATCCTGCCGGCGAGGGGGATCTTCACCGAACCGGACAATGTGCTGATCACCCTTGGCAGCCAACAGGGCCTGCAGCTTCTGGGCGAAAGCCTGCTGCATCACGGCGATTCCGTTCTCGTGGAAAGCCCTGGGTATCTCGACGCCCGTCACGTCTTTTCCCGGGCCGGCGCCAACCTCGGGTACCTTCCGGTGGACGCCGAGGGGGCCATTCCGCAGGAATCATATTCGCATGCAAAATTGATCTACCTGACCCCCAGCCACCAGCACCCCACCAACGTGACGCTGACGGCCAAACGGCGCCTGGACATTATTGGGGACGCCTCACGCCACAACTTCATCATTGTCGAGGACGACTACGACTCGGAGCTGCGCTACGAGGGGCAGCCCTCCCCGGCGATGGCGGCCTTGGACCCCAACGGGCGGACCATCTACCTTGGCACCATGTCCAAGGTCCTGGCACCCGGCATTCGCATCGGATTCCTGGTGGGCCCGTCACCACTCATTGCCATCCTGCGCAAGGCCCGGCGCTACCAGCACAGGCAGCCGCCCGGACAAATTCAACGGGCTGTGGCGCTCCTGTACCAAAGCGGGGATTTCAGGACGTCGATGCAGTCCTACAGGCGGGCCCTGGGCACCCGCTGGCATACCGCCTCAGCAATTGCGCGCGAGATATTTCCCGACGAGCAGACGCTCCCGCCGGGCGGAACCGGCCTTTGGCTCAAGGCCCCCGCCCAGGTGGACACCCGGGAACTGCGGGTCCTGGCCAAGAGGAACGGAATCCTGTTCGATTCAGGCGAAAAGTATTTTGCCACCCGGCATGCCTCCAACAACTACATGCGGATCGGGTTCGCCTCCATTCCCAATGAGCGGATCGAGCCCGGACTGCTGAAGCTTGCCGCGCTTTTCGACCAGGACCCGACGTGAGCGAATCCGCCGGCTAACTGCTGCAGCAGCCCCGTCCCGACCAATTTCCCCCAAGTGGCAGTTGACGCCGGTGCCGGACCGTGGTAATAGGCAGTAGCCTGCATTGCGCGCCTCCGCCGTCTCGAAGGGACCCCTGAATTGACCGAGTACCAGTTCGCCCAAGTTGATGTCTTCTCCCCCACCCCGTGCCTGGGCAACCCTGTCGCCGTCGTCCTGGCCGACGACGGCGTGAGCGAGCAGGCCATGGCGCGGCTGGCCCGGTGGACCAACCTGTTCGAGACGACGTTTGTGCTTCCTCCCACCTCCCACTACGTACAAGGTCCCCACCCAGTACAGGCTGGCGTAGCTGGACCCGGGCTAGAGGACTGGCCATCCGCCACAACGAACACCCCGTAACTGGGGGCCTGGTCCACGTGGGCATCAAGGAACTCGGGCGAATCCCTGACGGTAGCGGCCATAAGGTTCTGGGCAAGGCCGCCAGTAACCACAACAAAACCAAAATGGCCGCGAACCGCCGCCCTGGCGACGACGTTCTGCACAATACCCACGATGACCACTCAGGATTGGCTTATACCGAAATCCTCACGTATGAGAAAGGAGAAACCGCAGCCGGGTTCTGGGAACACCCCAACAGATATTTCACCGGTGCCGGGACCACTGCAGCAGACCGTCACGTTGGCCGAGCTGCTCACAGAACACAGCCCGGGCTGGGAGCCGCCGCCGCCGGCACGGCGCGCCCTGATCCAGACGCGCTGCCACCAGCACGCGGTCACGGGATTCGACGCCGTGCGCGAGTCCGCGCCGGACGATGTGGTGCTGGCCGATGGATTCAGCTGCCGGACCCAGATCGAACAGGGCAACGCCGCCGGCCGCTAGTGTGTGCACCTGGCCGAGCTGCTGGCCTCGGCACTGCATGAGCGGGGAAAGGATGGAGACGGAAAGGAAAGCAGAAAGGATCGGGACAGGGAGGCCGGGGGGCACGAAGGATGGACACAGAAACGTCGGGGGCACGAAGGATGGACACAGAAACGTCGGGGGCACGGAGGATGGCGTTGGCCCGGCGAATGAAGTGCGCGCACCACGCCCGCGCACTTCCCGCAAAGCCTCCTATATGGCCCTGGCCGTGGTGGCACTCGCCGGCGTTGACCGGTTGACTACCGTGATCTGTTAGCATTGGTGACTGTGTGCCCGTGCAGGTCGGCGGTCACTACAGGTTGGCCGGACGTTCACCGTAATTCGAGCATCCCCACGCCGCTGTCAATGGTCAACCTACGCCCTCTACGACCGAAGTCCGCTTTAAAAAGAGAGTTCATACGTGGCTAATATTAAGTCCCAGAAGAAGCGCATTCTTACCAATGAGAAGGCGCGCCAGCGCAACAACTCAGTGAAGTCCGAGCTGAAGACCGCTATCCGTGCAGTACACGTCGCGGTCGAGGCTTCCGATAAGGATGCCGCTGCTGTTGCCCTGGTTGGCGCGAGCCGCAAGCTGGACAAGGCCGTTGGCAAGGGTGTTATCCACGCCAACAACGCCGCAAACCGCAAGTCGGCCATCTCCAAGAAGGTTAACGCCCTCTAGGGACCCGTTGCTACCCTTTCACGGGAGTATCCGGGCGCTGTAGCGCTCATGCATCGGCTGTGGCCGGCACCTTCGGGTGTCGGCCACAGTTCGTTAAAGGGCCAGTTTGTGCGTTACCGCCGGCGGGCGGAGGTGGCGATCACCGTCACGGCCCGTTCCACGGCGTAGACCGGGTCCTTCGCTTCCCCCTTGACCTGGGCATCGGCGTCCGCCAGGACCTGGATGGATCTGATCAACGCCTCGGCGCTCCAGGCACCGATGTCCCGTCGCGCGGAATCAACCTGCCACGCCTGCATGCCGAGGTCCTTCGCTATCTGCGCCGAACTCCCCCGGGCCGAATGCACCTTGGCCAACGTCCTGACCTTCATAGCCAAGGCCGCCACCAGCGGCACCGGGTCCACTCCGGTAGCCAGTGCATGGCGCAGCGAGGAGAGTGCCACAGGGGCGTTCCCGGCCAGCGCGGCGTCGGCCACCCTGAATGCGGTGGCCTCCACACGGCCACCGTAATACTTATCCACCATGGCAGCGGACACCGACGCGGCTCCTTCCGCGGAGGGCACATCGGCGATCAACTGACTGCACGCGGCCGCCAGTTCCGCCAGGCTGGCCCCGACCGCCGCAACCAACGCGCGCACGGCCTGCGGATCGATCCGCCGCCCGGCCTGCCGGAACTCCGCGCCGACGAAATCCGCCTTTTCCTGGTCCTTCTTCAGCGGCAGGCATTCCACCACGGGCGCGCCGCTGGCTTTGACAGCATCCAGCAGTTTTTTTCCACGGGTACCGCCGCCGTGGTGGAGGGCGACGACGACGTCCGGCTCGGGCGAGTTGAGGTATGCCAGTGCTTCGGTCAGGAAATCGTCATTCATGGCGGCGAGCGCCGATACCTCGATGAGTTTTGCTTCGCCGAACAGGGACGGGCTGGACAGCATGGTCAGCTGGCCGGCGGTGTAGGCGGAGGCGTCCACTGTGGTGACCTCGAGCTGCGGGCTCTCCGCGCGGAGTTTACGGCGCAGGTTTTCCAGCGCCCGACCGGCAATGAAGTCTTCCGTCCCGTGCACCAAAACCACACTGGCGGGCGGAACATCGCGCCAGCTCACCATCCGGACCGTCCCGGCGGCGCCGCGTACCGCTGCCCGGGACTGACTCTTGGATGCGGCGGAGCTGGTGCCGCGCCCTGCTGCGGGAGGGGTCATCGACGCGCCATTGGGATAAGAGAGGTCATATAACCAGCCTGCCATGGTGCTGCGACATTCCCTATCCGACGAATCCCGGCTGCATCCGCCGGCCCCTGGAGGCAACGTCGGTATTTCAGTGTGCGCCCGCTGTATTGAGCAGCCAGGCAAGGACGGCACCGGTGACGGAGGCCAGGGCGACCCCGCCGGGCAGCCCGGCCGCGCCCCGCCACCGGGGCGGTAACCGGGCCCGCAGCCGGAGCGCCGTGGCGGCAATCCGCCGGTGATGGACGGTGCCCCACAGCCCCGCGACGGTGACGGCCGAAAGCCCCGCCATCGAGGTAACTCCGGCTACTCCTTCCGGCCACGGCTGGGCGGCACCGGGCAGACCGGAGAAGAACCGTGCGACGAAGGCCACCCACTGTGCACCAATCCCGGAGAGGAACACCAACGCCGGTACCGCCCACGGCGCGAGCGCCAGCGCGACGAGGCCCAGGGTCCCGATGCCTGTCACCAGGGCAATGACCGGTGCCGCGGCCATGTTGGCGGGCAGCGAATAGGCCATCAGCTGCGGTTGCAGCAGAACTATAACCGGAGCGCAGAACAGCTGGGCTGTCAGCGGCACCGCGACGGCCTGCGCCAGCCAGTGCGGGAACCACGCCAGCAGCCATCGGCTGCATTGCTTCCCCACGAGCAGCAGGCCCAGGGTGGCCAGTACGGAGAGAATGAAGGCGTAATTTACGGCAAGCCAGGGATCCACCAGCAACAGGCCCACTACAGCGACGGCCAAAAGCGCGGAGACCCGCTTTGGCCGTCCGGACAGCATCGCCAATATGCCGATCACCCCCATGAAGGCCGCCCGGAGCACGCTCGGATCCGGTCCGACGACGGCGACAAAGCCGGCGAGACCGGTCACAGCCAGTCCCGCCGCGAGCCACCTCGGGCAACGCACACATCGGGCCAGATAGATCAGACCGCCGAGGATCAACGTGCAGTTCGCTCCACTGACAGCGGTCAAATGGGTCAGGCCCACCTGCTTCATGGCGGCGTCGAGATCCGCCGGCTGGGCCGAACGGTCCCCGGTGATCATGCCCGGCAGCAGACCGGCGGCATCCGGCAGGACGGTACCCGACAGCGACTGCGCCGCGGCCCTCCACCCCGCGCGCAGTTCCGCCGCCCAGCGGGTCCAGCCCTGCTGAACGGCGATCACGCGGGGAACGGATTTAGCGGCGAAGTACGCGACGGTATCCGCCCCGGCGTCCGTGGCCTTCAGCGTTCCCGCGGCGGCGACATACTGCCCGGTCACCACCGTGTCCCAGTCGGCACCGCCCACCACCAGCACCGGTGCGGCCGCCTCGAACCGTAGGCCGCCGGATGTTGCCTCCGTTAGGAGCGCTTCCACGATCACCTTCCCGCCGGAAGCTGGCCCACTGACGGGATGTGGATCGGCGCGCACCAGCAGCACGGCCGTCACCGTCACGGAACCGGTGATCGCCTGCCCGATCGGTCCTCGGGTCTTGAAGCCGGCCTGCGCACCGGCCACCAACAGGACCCCGGCAACGCAGAGGAGCGCGAGCACCGCCGCCGGAATCGCGCGCAGCAGCCCTGACTGCCTGGGCTTTCTCGTTCTACTGCGGCGCCGGCTCCGGCCAGGAGCCAGCGCCATGCAAGCACCGACCCAGATGGCCGGACCAAGGAGGCCGGCCACGAGACCTGCGCGGACTGCGTCCGTTGCCGGCATGGCGGTGCCGGCCAGCGCCGCAGTCCAGCTGCACACTGTTGCCGGAACCAGCCGCATGTCAATCCGTCGCAGCGCACCGGGCGTTCCCGGCCCGCCGTCGTTCTGCCGTCCGCCCGGCGCGCCCGCCCTTGCCCGGGCAGCGAAACGGCGGACCAATTCCGGACTCCGCCATGCGGGGCGCCTGATGGACCGGGCGGAGGGGACCGGTGGACGAATCGCCTCATCCGGCAGATCCGTCCGCGGTCCGCTCCCCACCGCGGCCTGGAGGTAGCGCTGCCAAGGCTGCTTGGCCGCTTTGGGCGCCTCCGGTTCCGCCGCCGCGTCGTCCGGACGTGCCCGGTCTTTCGTCATGACCGCGGCTCGCCTTACACCGTTACGAGTGGCAGCAGAGCTGCCAGAAGCTTGGGACCGATGCCATCAACGGCGTCCAGTTCCTGGGTGCTGGCAAATTTGCCGTGCTGCTGCCGGAAATCCACGATCCGCTGTGCCAGCACGGGGCCTACCTTCGGTAGTGTCATCAGTTCCTGGACTGCGGCGCTGTTCAGATTGACCTTGACCGCGGAGGGCTTTGCGCCGGCCGGGTTGACGCCGGACGACGTACCGGCGGAAGCACCCGCCGCGGGTGCCTCTGCGGCCTGGTCCCGGGTAGGGACGATGATCCGCTCCCCGTCGGCCAGCACTGCCGCGAGATTGACGGCTTCCACGGCGGCGTCCGGCAGCTCACCACCGGCTGCCTCGATGGCCTCGTAGACGCGGCTTCCCGAGGGGAGTTCCACAATTCCCGGGTGTGCCACAGCCCCGGCGACGTGGACCAGGACAGCGGCGCCGCCGGTCCTCCCCGCGTCCGTATTCGTGTCGGCGGGGACCGTCGCCTCCCCCGAGGGCTCCCCCGAGGGTTTACCCGATTCGCCGGTGCCGGGGACCTTCACCTTCACCGACGGGCCAACGTCCACGCCTTGGGGTGCCAGCTGCTGGCCCATCGTCGGGAGCAGCAGAACCAGAACGCCGCTGGCCAGCAGAGCAAGGATGATCAGCACGGCGGCCGAGCCTACCCGCCAGCGCAGTCGTCCGGACATGGGAGGTATTCCGCTAGGACTGCTTGCCATCTCCCGTTGCACCGGAAGGACCGTCGAGGCGTCGGCAACCGGATGTTCCGTCCTGTCGGCGGGACCGGGCAGCTCCCGGTAGGTCACGCCGGCAGCCGACAGTTCAGCCGCCTCGGGGCCCGCAGGCGTGGCCGCTACGGCTGCGTTCTCCAGCCCGGGGTCCACAACGAACGGGGGCTGCAATAGGGCGCTCAGACGATGGGACGGTCCCGTTTCCGACGCCGCGCCGCAATGCCTCGCCCGACTGACCATGACTACCATGCTAGGCACGTCAATGCGGGGCAGTGAGCGGGAGGAACAATCTGTGATCGCTGCCGGGCGCCGCCCCGGTTGTGCAGGACCAGTTCAAGAACAGGGGCCGCGAAGACGCCGAACAGTTCCTTCTTGTTCGTAGCCATGCGGCACGTTGGTATCCCTGCGGCACGTTCATATCCAGGCGACAAGCCGGAACCGATTAACCTACCTTCGTGCGGCAGGGGCGGTCAGCCGATTGGCGGTCGGGGACGCAAAACGGTCCGGTGGGATCGGTCCCTGTACTTGGGCTACACGACCGTATCCGCACGGTCCTCACCCACAATGACGGCGAGGACACCGAGCCCGGCATGCGCAGCCAGCACGGCGGGCAGCCCGGTGACCATGATCTCGGACAACTCCGGTACTCCGGAGGCCAGGCGGCCGGCGAACTCCCGTGCCTGCGCCTCATTCCCGAAATGGTGGACGGCTGCCTTGGCCATCCCGGCGGGCCGAGCCGCGATGTCAGCGAGCACCAGTTCCTCCAGCCTGGCAACGGCCCGGGCGGACGAGCGCACCCTTTCCAGCGGGATGATCCGCCCCTCCTGCACCGACAGCAGAGGCTTGATGGCAAAGACGGTTCCCAGCAACGAGGCCGCAGCACCGATCCGGCCGCCGCGCCGGAGTTGGTCAAGACTCGGCACATAAAAGTAGATCCGGGCCGCGGCCAGCTGGGCCGTCGCAGCCGCGGCGACGCCGGCGCGGTCCAAGCCCGAGGCGGCGGCCAGCAGCGCTCCTTGGACACCGAATCCCTGCGCCATGCCTGCCGTTCTGCTGTCGATGACCTCGACGGGAAAATCCGTGCGGGAGGCCGCCAGTAAGGCCGCCTCCACCGTGCCGGAGAGGGCGCCGGAAATGTGCACCGAAACCGCTGACTCGAAGCCGCGCGCGCGGGCGGAACGAAAGGCCCGTTCAAACTGACCCGGTGAGGGGCGCGATGTCCGCACCGGTTTGCCGGCCGCCAACGCCAACGCGATCGATTCGCCGAGATCGTCCACGCCCTCGCCAAAGATCTCATCACCCACCAGAACGGGCATCGGCACGATGGCCAGCCGGCCGTCGTCGGGCAGGGATCCGGTCCAGTCGAGCGGAAGCGCCGCCGCGGAATCGGTGATGACGGCCACCGACGGGTGCACGGCGGACACGGGCTCCTGACCGGGCCGTTTCCGGGCCAGCTGATCGCGCAGCCAGGTCAGGACCGCCGGTTCGCGCTGCGGCATCTCATGCCTTCCTTATCTGGCGCTGCCCATACCGCTGGAGGATCCCGCGGAACGGACAGCAGTGAAAAGCACCGGCGTACGGCGGCCCGCGGGTCTAGGCCGGAACGATGTTGACCAGTTTAGGCGCCCGCACGATCACCGTACGCACCCCGCGTCCATCCAGGGCACGAAGTACAGGCTCGGAAGCCAGTGCCAGCGTGCGCAACTCGTCCTCGCAAATATCCGGTGACACCTCCAGCCGGTCCCGGACCTTCCCCTGCACCTGCACCACTGCCGTCACCGTCGCCAGCACCAGCAGGGTCGGATCCACGGCTGGCCAGCCGGCGGTGGCAACCGACGCCTCATGTCCCAGCGCACTCCACAGATCTTCGGCCGTGTAAGGCGCAAAAAGGCTCAGGACGACGGCAACCGTCTCGGCTGCTTCGCGAACGGCCGGGTCCGCTCCGCCGGCGCCGGAATCGATGACCTTCCGGGTGGCATTGACGAGCTCCATCAGCTTTGCCACCACGACGTTGAACTTGTGGTGTTCCATTAGTTCGGCCGCGTCGGCAATGGTCCGGTGAGTGATGGAGCGAAGGGCGCGGTCCCCCGCAGCGGGATCGCTCCCCGGGCTGCTGGTGACGTCATTGCCAAGACGCCAGGCACGGGCCAGGAACTTCGCCGAACCCGAGGGGGAAACATCCGCCCAGTCGACCTCATCCTCCGGCGGACCCGCAAAAATCATGGTCAGCCGGATGGCGTCGACACCGTATTTGTCCAGCTGTTCGCCCAGATCCACGCCGTTGCCCAAAGATTTACTCATGGCCTTGCCGCCATTCAGCACCTGTCCCTGATTCAGCAGCGCGCTGAACGGCTCGTCGGCGTCGAGCATTCCCATGTCATGGATGACCTTGGTGAAAAACCGCGCGTACAGCAGGTGCAGAATGGCGTGCTCCACCCCGCCGACGTATTGCCCCACCGGCATCCATTCATCGGCCTTCTGCGGATCAAAGGGGCCGCCGGTGTAGTCCGGAGAGACGAAGCGCAAAAAGTACCACGACGAGTCGACAAAGGTGTCCATGGTGTCGGTGTCCCGTTTGGCCGGACCGTGGCACTGCGGGCAGTCGACGTTGACCCATGCCTCGGCCGCGGCCAGCGGGGACGTGCCCTTGGGCGAGAGGTCCTCACCGCGCAGGTCCGCGGGCAGGGTGACTGGCAGCTGATCATCCGGAACCGGCACCTCACCGCAGGCGCCGCAATGGATGATGGGGATGGGCGTGCCCCAGAAACGCTGCCGGCTCAGGAGCCAGTCGCGCAGCCGGAAGTTGACGAACTTCTCCCCCGTGCCCTGGCGCCGCAGGATGTCAATGGCGGCCGGAACCGCCTCGCTCTTGGGCAGGCCGTCCAGTTCCCCCGAGTTCACCAGCGTGCCCTCACCGGCAGTGGCAACGCCGGAGACGGCCGGGTCATCCTGTCCGGTCTGCAGGACCACGCGGACCGGCAGATCGAAGGTCCGGGCAAAGTCCAAGTCGCGCTGATCATGCGCCGGCACGGCCATGATGGCGCCGGTGCCGTAGTCGGCCAACACATAGTCAGCGGCCCAAACGGGCAGCTTCTCGCCGTTGAGCGGATTGACGGCGTAGCGGCCGGTGAAAACACCTGTCTTCTCACGTTCGGTGGACTGGCGCTCGATTTCGCTGAGCTTCTTCACCTGCTCGCGGTAGTCGGTCAGCGCCGCGGCGTGTTCGGAGGACACCAGTTGTTCGGCCAGCGGCGCATCCGCGGCCACCACGAAGAAGGTCGCCCCGTACAGCGTGTCCGGCCGGGTGGTGAAGACCGGAACCTCGTGCTCCGGCTGATCCGGAGTCGCTTCGATCACGAAACGCACGTGTGCACCCTCGGAACGGCCGATCCAATTGCGCTGCATCGCCAGCACACGCTCGGGCCAGTGCCCCTTGAGCTCGTTCATGTCATCCAGCAGCCGGTCAGCGTAGTCGGTGATCCGGAAGTACCACTGGTTCAGGGATTTCTTGGTGACTTGCGTGCCGCACCGTTCGCAGGCCCCGTTGACCACCTGCTCGTTGGCCAGCACAGTCTGGTCCTTCGGGCACCAGTTAACAGGGGAATTCTTGCGGTAGGCCAGGCCACGCTGGTAAAAGCGCTTAAACAGCCACTGGGTCCACCGGTAGTACTCCGGATCCGAGGTCTGCAGCCGCCGGGACCAGTCAACGGAGATGGCGTACCGGCGGAAGGACGCGGCCTGCGTGTCGATGTTGGCGTAGGTCCACTCGCTGGGATGGGCGTTGCGCTTAATCGCGGCATTTTCGGCGGGCAGTCCAAATGAATCCCAGCCGATCGGGTGCAGCACGTCGAAGCCCTGCTGACGCCAGTACCGGGCCACTACATCGCCCATCGCAAAGGCCTCTGCATGCCCCATATGGAGATCGCCGGAGGGGTAGGGGAACATGTCCAGCACGTACCGGCGTTCCTTAGAACCGTCGTCCAGCGGCACGAAGATTTTTAGGTCGTCCCAGACGGCCGGCCATTTGGCCTCCATCTGTGCGAAGTTATAGACGCCCTGCTCGTCTTTTTCTGCCTCAGTCCGGGACTGCACGCTCACGTACCCTGCCTTTACACTCATGATTGGCCTGTTGGCGGATTGGCTTCTTCACGCACAAAAGCCCCTCGACGCAGCAAATCGCCGCAGCAAGGGGCTAGCCAAGGAAGTAAGCCATACAGCCAGACTACCGCATCGGCCGAATCCGTAATCGAGGAGACAGCGGCGGCTGAGCCGCTGACTTAGGTAGGCGACGTCAGAATCCCCAACGAGGAGACAGCGGCGGCGGAGCCGCTGATTTATGTAGGCGACGTCAGAGGCCGAGGAACGAGGCCAGTCGCCGGGAAATCAGCGGTCCGCCGCCGCGTAGCGGCGCCGAACACTTACCTTACGTCGTCGTCGACCCAGTCCATCGACTTCGTGACCGCCTTCTTCCACAACCGCAGCTGCCGGTCCCGCTCGCCGGCGTCCATATTCGGCTCCCAGCGCTTGTCCTCGGACCAGTTCTTGGCCAGCTCCTCGGTGTCCTTCCAGAAGCCAACGGCGAGCCCGGCCGCATAGGCCGCACCGAGCGCGGTCGTTTCGGTGACCTTCGGCCGGATGACAGGGATCCCCAGGATGTCGGCCTGGAACTGCATCAGCGCATCGTTGGCGACCATGCCGCCGTCGACCCGCAGGTCCTCCATGTCAACACCGGCGTCGGCGTTGGCGGCGTCGAGCACCTCGCGGGTCTGGAACGCGGTGGCCTCCAAGGCAGCCCGGGCAATGTGGCCCTTGTTGGCGAAGCGCGTCAGCCCCACCATGACGCCTCGGGCATCGCCCTTCCAGTACGGGGCGAACAGGCCCGAGAATGCCGGCACAATGTACACGCCGCCGTTATCTTCCACCGTGCGGGCGAGCTTTTCCACCTCGGGGGCGCTGGAAATCAGCCCCAGATTGTCCCGCAGCCACTGGATCAGGGACCCGGTGACGGCGATGGAACCCTCCAGCGCGTAGACCGGTTTCGCGTCGCCGAGCCGGTAGCAGACCGTGGTGAGCAGCCCGTTCTTCGAGTGCACAATCTCCTCGCCGGTATTGACGATCAGGAAGTTACCGGTCCCGTAGGTATTCTTGGCACCGCCCTTTTCAAACGCCGCCTGGCCGAAGGTTGCCGCCTGCTGATCGCCCAGGATGCCGGCCACGGGGACCTCCCGCAGCAGCTGCGAGGTGTGCACCGTGCCGTACACCTCGGAGGAGGACTTGATCTCGGGCATCATCGAGCGCGGAACGCCGAACGCTGCCAGGATTCCATCGTCCCAGGACAGCGTTTCCAGGTCCATGAACATCGTGCGGGAGGCGTTGGTGACGTCGGTGATGTGCACGCCGCCGTCGGTTCCACCGGTCAGGTTCCAGGTCACCCAGCTGTCGGTATTACCGAAGATCAGGTCGCCGGACTCGGCCTTTTCCCGGGCGCCGTCCACATTGTCCAGGATCCACTTGATCTTGGTGCCGGAAAAGTAGGTGGCCAACGGCAGGCCGACCTTTTGCTTGAAACGTTCGACGCCGCCGTCGGCCGCCAACTCATCGACGATGGGCTGCGTGCGGGTGTCCTGCCAGACGATCGCGTTGTACACCGGCGTGCCGGTGGTCTTGTCCCAGACCACGGCCGTTTCCCGTTGGTTGGTGATGCCGACGGCGGCAATATCGTGCCGGGTCAGGTTCGCCTTGGACAGGGCGGTCCCGATCACCTCGCGGGTGTTGTCCCAGATTTCGGCAGGGTTGTGCTCCACCCAGCCGGCTTTGGGGAAAATCTGCTCGTGCTCCTTTTGCCCGCTGGAGACGATGTTGCCGTCGTGGTCGAAAACGATCGCGCGGCTGCTGGTGGTTCCCTGATCGATAGCAATTACATATTGAGACATCGTTGTTTCCTTCTGCTATGCCTGCATTTTTAGGTGGGTCTGCTGTTAACGTACTCCTGTGTTTACTTGACCAGCAGTGGCATGATCTGCACGCCGATGCCCGCCAGCACTCCACCGATCAACGGACCGACCACCGGCACCCAGGCGTAGCTCCAGTCGCTGGAGCCCTTGCCCCTGATCGGCAGCAAGGCATGCGCAATACGCGGGCCCAGGTCGCGGGCGGGGTTGATGGCGTACCCGGTGGGTCCACCGAGGGATGCGCCGATGCCGACGACGAGGAGGGCTACCGGCAGCGGGCCAAGGTTCGCGGCACTCTTGCCGAAGAGCAGGATGACGAAGACCAGCACGAAGGTGCCGATGATTTCGGTGACCACGTTCCAGCCGTAATTGCGGATGGCCGGCCCGGTGGAGAAGACGCCCAGTTTGGCTGCCGCGTCCGGCTCGGCGTCGAAGTGCTGCTTATATGCGAGCCAGCACACGACCGCGCCGAGGAAGGCACCGAGCATTTCGCCGCCCAGCGAGGTGAAAATACTGCCGGCATCCACCGGAACACCGGGCGCGAATTCCTTCGCGCCGCTGACCAGCACGCCGATGGTTACCGCGGGGTTAAGCTGGGCGCCCGATTTGGCGGCGACGAACACACCCGCCATCACGGCAAGACCCCAGCCGAAGTTGACCATCAGGAACCCGCCGGCATTACCCTTGGTCCCCTTCAGCGCCACGTTCGCTACGACGCCACAACCCAGCAGGGTAAGCATCATGGTTCCCATCACCTCAGACAGGAACACAATTCCGAGAGACATCTTTGACTCCTCTGTTTATTCTTTTGTGGGGTTTATTCTTTTGTGGGGTTTATTCTGTTGTCCGGCTATATTCTGTTGTCAGGCTGGCCCGAGTGCTGACGGCCTGTATCTTGTGCCCATGCCCCGTCCAGGCGGTCAGGCAATCAAGCTTTCCGCCTGGACCCCATGGAAGCGGGCCAGAATACCTTGGGCATGGTGAATCTCCGCAGCGCACCGGGCGGCATCCCAGCCCAGCGACGCGCCCAGGGCCTCGGCGGTTTCGGTCATCAGTTCCGTGCTGACCAATCCGCGGAATGCCAGCGAGGTTCGGCGGATCAGCACGTCGATCAGATGCCCGATTTGCTCATGTTCTGCCATGAAGGCGACCTCGCGGCTGCTCAGCTCCCGGGTGGAACTGAAGACGTGGTCGTCGCCCGCCTGCAGATAGGCGATGACATCCATGGCCCGGGTGCCGTAGCGCGTCAGTAGAACAGCCACCCGTGTGGCATCTATGGTTCCGGTGGCATGGGTGCGGATCCACTGCTCGATGTCGGCGTCCGACCGGGGGAAACCGGCTCCGCCGCCGATCGGCAGCTTGGCGGTGCTGACTTGGCGTGGCTTTGCCAGAATCGCCAAAACATCATTGGCCATGTGCTCGGACAGCGCCCGGAAGGTGGTCCACTTCCCACCCACCAGGCTCAGCGTCGGAACGGCCTTCCCGGCGATGGTCCGGTCGCTGCGCTCGATCCGGTAGTCCCGGGAGACAAAACCAGGCTGGGTCTCATCATGCCGTGGTAGGGGACGTACACCGGCAAAGCTGTAGACAATGTTCTCCCGGCCAATGGTGATCGCGGGAAAAACGTGCCCGATCAGCTCGAAGAAGTAGTCGACCTCGGCCGGCGTGCACACGGGAATCTCGGACATATCCGCATCCACATCGGTGGTGCCGACCAGGACCCGGTCCCCCATCGGGTAGATCAGCACGATCCGGCCATCGGTGTGCTCGAAGAAGATCTCGCGTCCGTTGCACGCGGCCAGCAGTTCCGGATGGTCAAGGACAATATGCGAGCCCTTGGTGCCACCCATATACCGCGTAGCCGCCCCCATGGCCGCATTCGTCTGGTCCACCCAGGCCCCGGTGGTGTTGACAATCACGTCCGCGGTAAAAGTGAACGTGTCTCCGGTGAGCTGGTCGGTAAGTTCGACGCCGTCGTCCGTCACAGCGGTTGCGCTGACGTAGTTGGTGGCGCGCGCCAGGCTGTTCCCGGCTCCACCTGTCCCGTTGGCCCCGGCCTTTTGGCCGTCCTGCAGCACATCCAGGGTCAGCCGCTCGGGATTGTGAACCGACGCGTCATAGTAGGTCGCGGCGTATTTGATGCCCGGGTTCAGTGCGGGCAGCTCCGCCAGCGCCTTCGTCCGCCCGATGAACTGGTGCCGGGGCACGGATCCACCGTTACGGGAGAAGGAATCGTACAAGGTCAGCCCGGCCTTGATCAGGAACGCGCCGCGCTCGACGTGTTTGCCCCGCTTGTGCGTCAGGAACCGCAGCGGCGCGGACAAAATACCCGAGGTGGTGCTGAAGATAGGAATCGTCGTCTTGAGCGGCTTGACGTAATGCGGCGCGATAGCGAGCAGGCCATTGCGTTCCACCACGGATTCCTGAACAAGCCGGAACTCACCATTCTCCAGATATCGGATGCCACCGTGGATCATATGCGAGGATGCGCCGCTGGCCCCCTGGCAGTAATCGCCGCGCTCCACGAGCACCACATCGATGCCCTGCAGGGCAAGGTCCCGAAAAGTACCGACGCCGTTGATTCCGCCGCCGATGATCAGGACCTGGGCGTGTGGCCTGCTGCGAAGGTGGTCCATCCCTGGCCGCCCTGTGGCGTTGTGGGTTGTGGCATTGTCTGCCGTGGCGTCTTGCGCGGTGTCGCCGGCGGATGGGCTGGCCGATCCAGTGATACTCAATGCGATGACCCCTTCGAGTCCCGAAGTTCGCGCCCTTGGGCGCCTTCTCCCACTATTGTTGAGACAGCTGGAAAATATAGTCAACAGGTATGCACAAACGTGCAGAACGGAATCCCCCCGATGCCGGTAACGCGGACAAAACAGTCAGACAGCCTTCGTGCGGCGCAGATGTACTACCTGCAGGACCTCACGATGGACGCAATAGCGCGCGAGCTGCGGACTTCCCGCTCCACCGTCTCCCGGCTGTTGGCCTCTGCCCGGGAGAGCGGGCTGGTGCAGATCCAGATCCGCAGCCCGCAGGGCAGCGCGCCGGAACTGGAGCGGGTGATCCGGAGCAGCTTCAAGGTTGATGTGCATGTGGTGCCGGTGCTGGATACGCTGAACGAAGCGGAGGTGCTGGAGCGGGTGTGTGTCCAGGCGGCTAAGCTGATCGGACCGCTGGTGGAATCCAACGCCATCATTGGGGTCGCGTGGGGGTCCACGCTCAGTACGGTCAGCCGTCACCTGACGCGCAAAATCACGCACGGGAGCACCATCGTGCAACTCAACGGCGCGGGAAACACTCAGACCACCGGCATCACCTACGCCAGCGAAATTATGCGCCGCTTCGGCAATGCCTATGAAGCCAAGGTTGAACAGTTTCCCGTTCCGGCGTTCTTCGACCATGCGGAGACCAAGACGCTTATGTGGGCCGAACGCAGCGTGCGGCGGATCCTCGATCTGCAGGCCCGGATGACGATGGCTATATTCGGCGTCGGTTCCATCGATGCGGACATACCAAGCCACGTCTACTCCGGCGGCTACCTGGACGAAGCGGACCTTGATTCGCTGGCCGCCAGTGCTGTGGTGGGTGACGTGGCCACAGTATTCTTCCGGGCGGACGGATCAGAGGACGGGATTGTGGTGAACCGGCGCTCCAGTGGGCCCGATCTGGAGATGCTCCGGACCGTGCGCCGACGGGTCTGCGTGGTCTCGGGTGCATCCAAGATCAACGGGCTGCGTGGCGCGCTGGCCGCAGGACTGGCCACGGACCTGATTCTGGACGAGGCCACCGCCCGGACGCTCGTGGACCCGGACGCCGTTGACGGTCCGGATGTCATGTCAGCGCCGCGTCGGGGATATTCGGCATAGGGCCGTGGCCCGGCCTAGGACAACACGTCCTTAGTGGCAAACCGGCCGTACGCCAGCGCCCCGAAAACAGCAACATACCCGGCCTGCAGCCAGGCGTTGTCGGCGAAAGAACCCCACGCGACAGGTTGGCGCAGCAGATCGGCGAAACCGAGCCAGTAGTGGCTGAACAGCCACGGGTGTAGCCACACCAACTGCGGCAGCGCGTCGAGCACCTCTGACACGACCGACAGGACGATCGTGGCGGCCATCGCCCCTACGGGAACTTCGGTCAGGGTCGAAATGAAAAGCCCGACGGCGGACAGCCCGAGCAGCGAGACCGTCACGTAAGCGGCCACCAGCAACAGCCGCAGCACCGACTGACCGACCCCGATGGTGTCGCCGGAGAGCAGCGTTACCGGGCCGACAGGGAACAGCAGGACGCCGATCACCACACCTGCCACGGCGACCGCCACGGTGGCAGCCACGCAGAACACCGCCGCGCCGGCGTATTTGACCAGCAACAGCCGCACCCGCCCCGCCGGCGCCACGAGCAGATAGCGCAGCGTGCCGAGGCCTGCCTCCCCGGCGATGGTGTCCCCCGCGATGACTCCGATGGTCAGCGGCAGGAAGAGCGGGATCGAGACCACGAGCCCGGTGACACCAACGAACAAGCCGTTTTGGGTGATCCGGTCCAAGAACGCCGGACCGCGTCCCGGTGCCACGGGGGACGATAGCCGAACTGCGACGGCGATCAGCACCGGAACCGCCGCGAGCGCCAGCAGCATCGCCCACGTCCGGCGGCGCCGGAACAGCACCGTCAGTTCCGACGCCAGCAGCTCCCAGCCTGGGGCGGTGCGGCTGTGGCGGACCAGCGGGTCAAAGGAGAGGTCCCCCGGCGGGTCACTGGTCGACTCTTGGGGCACATCGCTGGGCACCTCATCGGGAACCCTCGAATCACTGGGCACCCTCGAATCACTGGGCAACATCAAACCCCTCCCCCGTCAAGGCCACAAAACGGTCCTCGAGGCTGCTGCCCTGCACGGCAAACCCGCGCACCCGCACGCCCGCGCCCACCAGCGCGGCGACGATTGCCTCCGGCTCAATGGTGTGGTCACGCACAATGGTGTGGTCACGCACGACGGTGTGGTCGGGCGCTACGCTGTGGTCCGGCGCGACTGCAGGGTCCCGGGGTGCGGTGTGGTCCGGCAGCGCGGCACTGACCAGGCCGTCACCGTCGTCGCCCGTGTTATCCGGCTGACCCGCCCGCTCCGGCGCGAGACCCAGGCGCGCCAGCACACGGCGCGCGCCGTCCGCGTCCGGCGTTCGGATCTGCACCCGGGACGCCCCCACCCCCCGCAGCTCATCGAGAGTGCCCTGCGCCACCAGCCGCCCCGCGCTCATCACGGCCGCATGCGTGCACATCTGCTCCACCTCGGCGAGGAGGTGGCTGGAAACGAAGACGGTCGTGCCCTCGGCCGCCAGCGACCGCACCAAGGCCCGCACCTCCCGGGTGCCCTGCGGATCCAACCCGTTGGTCGGCTCGTCCAGGACGAGCAGCTCGCGTGGAGCCAACAGGGCGTTCGCGATGCCCAGCCGCTGCTTCATGCCGAGCGAATAGGCACGCACCTTTTTGCCTGCCGCCTGCGTCAGACCGACCCGCTCCAGCGCCCGGTGTACGCGGGCGCCGCGGGTTCCCGACGGTGCATCCCTGTCGGCCGTGTCGAGCCGGTGCAGGTTCGCGGCGCCGGACAGGAACGGGTAGAACGCCGGACCCTCTATCAAAGCACCGACCCGCGGCAGCACCTCCCGAAGGTTGCGCGGCATGTCCTGTCCCAGCACCCGCATCTGCCCGCTCGTGGCGGCGGCCAACCCCAGCAGAACCCGGATTGTCGTCGTCTTCCCGGACCCGTTCGGTCCCAGAAAACCGAACACCGCACCGCGTGGAACTGCCAAATCGATGCCGTCCACGGCCATCTGATGACTGAACCGCTTGGTCAGCCCCCGGGTTTCTATCGCCAGTTCGGCGGACGGGCTGCCGGCCGTCACCGGGCGGCGGCTGCGGCCTGCAGCAGCTCCAGCGGAACCGATCCGGCGAAGATGCGCCCGTCGTTGGTCAGCAAAACGTTCACCAGCGCTGTGGAAACCAATCGGCCGCCGTCGACCGTCCGTGCCGCCTGCGCCAGCAGCGGCGACGCCGTCAGACCGGCCGGCACCGCGGCCGCCGGCAGTCCGATCACGGTATCCCAACCGGTCCCGGAAACCGTGTGCTGCGGGGCCGCGCTGCCACTTTGTTCGCCGGGCGTACCGGGCTGTCCCGGCGGCAACCGATCCCCCTGCGGGAGCGACCGTTGCGTGACGTTGGCGCCTGGCGGCGGTGTGAAGGTGAACAAGTCAGCCGACGGCGCCTGCAGGATGAGGTCCGTGAAGGCCAGCCGGAAGGCGGGCTTGTCCTGACCTCTGGCCTGCACCTCCACGCTCAGCGGCAGACCGGTGAGCGAATCCACGGCAATCGACACCGATCCGACGAGCGTGTCGGAGCTGCGTGGGCTGAGCACCAGATCATAGGCTGACCGGCCCGCCACCACGGTGTCCTGCCCCACAGTCACTTCCGTACCGGGATCAATGGCCGCCAACATCCGCTGCGCCAGCTGATCCGGCGTCTGCAGCTCAGGCGTGGAGGGAGCCGTTCTCCCGTCCGTGCCGGCGGCAGGAAGTGTCTCGTGCGTCGCCGAGTTGTCCTTTGAACTGTAGAGCCAAACGTCGGTGCCGTGGCGCACCACGTCCCGCTCGGCCAGCTGATCCATCACCTGCACGCGGGCATCGGTCGGACCGGCCAGATAGACCCGCGCGGTATGCGGACCCGTGAGCAGATCGAGAGCCGAAGCCACGCCTGCATTGGACGAAGGGCCTGTGGTGGGCAGCTGCGGCAGTCCCAGCTCCGACGTCTGCTCCAGTGTCCCCGACAGTGATTTCACTGTGTTGGCACCGACCATCGCCAGCAGTTGCTCCGGCGTTTTTATCGGCAAAGTGGCCGCCGCACTCGCCTGAAACGGCCCGACCAGCGCACCGGCGGCGATTGCAGCGGGCACGGCAACGGCCGGCAGCCAGCGTAGCCACACCTTGGTCATGACAGACACCTCGTGCATGACAAACAACTCATGACGGGCAACCTCGGATTCCGCAAGTCATGGCTCAACTTTACGCCCGTCGAGCAACGACTTCATAGGGGCCGTCTTGCTTACACAGTTAACTGAGCTTGTGTGAGGATAATGGCCCGTGCTGAGGATACTCACTGGGGGCGTCATCCTTCACGGCTGCCGTCAACGGCAGGCCGTAGCCGCCGGGCCTACCCGGCCACCCGCCGTCGCCCTGTTCCAACCTCCGGCTGATCCGGCGGCGTTGCACCGATCCGGACCTCCGACTCGGTAGAGTCGTAGCCATGCGACAAGTGCCCAACGTGACCCTGAACAACGGCGTGAAGATCGGGCAGCTGGGGTACGGCGTCTACAAGGTACCTGCCGCGGACAGCTTTTCGCTCGTCACCCAGGCCCTGGAGGCCGGCTACCGCAGCATCGATACGGCCGCGCTGTATGCCAATGAAGAAGGTGTCGGCCAAGCCGTCCGGCAGGCCACGGGCGACGGCGGTCCGCTGCGCCGGGAGGACATTTTCGTTACCACAAAGGTCTGGAACGACAGCCAGGGTTTCGACAGCACGTTGGCGGCCTTTGATGAATCCCTGCACAAACTCGAGCTCGACTACGTGGACCTGTACCTCATTCACTGGCCCTGCCCGGAGCAGGACCTGTACATCGAGACCTACCGGGCCCTCGAGCGGCTCTACCACGACGGCCGGGTCCGCGCCATCGGCGTCTCCAATTTTGAACCCGAGCACCTGCGCAGGCTCCTTGACGCCACCGACGTCGTTCCCGCCGTCAACCAGGTGGAGCTGCACCCTTGGCTGCAGCAGAGCGAGGTGCGCGCCTTCGGAAAGGAGGCAGGGATCCGCACGGAGGCCTGGAGCCCGCTGGCCCGCGGCCAGCTGCTGGAGGATCCCGTGCTGGCCCGGATCGCCGCTGCGCTGGGACGCAGCGTGGCGCAGGTGGTTTTGCGCTGGCACATTCAGCTCGGCAATATTGTCATTCCGAAGGCCAGTTCACTGGCCCGGATCCGGGAGAACCGGAACATTTTTGATTTTATGCTCGACGACGGCGCGATGGCCGACATTGCGGCCCTGGACCGCGGCCATCGCGCCGGGTCCGACCCGGCACGGGTAAATTGAAAGCGACGGACGGTTTGGCTTTTAGGGACATCACGGTCGACCTGGACGGCCGGCGCAGCCGGCACACCATGACGATCCGAGGCGCAGAGATCGAATACTGGGAGTACTCCGCAGCGCCGGCGGCTCCGGGAGCACGAACATTGCTCGTGGTGCACGGCTTCCGCGGTGACCACCACGGACTCGAGCGGGTGGTGGAGGCACTCCCCGGTCTACGGGTCATCATGCCGGATCTTCCCGGCTTCGGCACATCGGCCCCACTCACCGACGCGCCCCATGACGTGCCGTCCTACAATCGGTTCCTCGCAGACCTGATGGCCGGCCTGCAGCTCGGGCCGGACACCGTCCTGCTCGGACATTCCTTCGGCTCGATTGTCGCCAGTCACTTCGTCGCAGAGCACCCGGGGAGCGTCAGCGAACTTATCCTGATCAACCCAATTGCCGCACCCGCGTTGGAAGGGCCCAAGGGCATATTGTCCAAGCTGGCCGAGTCCTATTATCTGGCCTCTGCCCGGCTGCCTGCCCGGGCCGGCAATGCGCTGCTGCGCAGTAAGACCATCGTGCACCTGATGAGCATCACCATGGCCAAGACCAAGGACAAGGCGCTGCTGCGCTTCATCCACCAACAGCATTACTCCTACTTCTCGCTCTTCGCCGATCGCGGCATGCTGCTCGAATCCTTCCGCGCCTCCGTGGGAGGGACCGTCCGCCAGGTCGCTTCACAACTGACCCTGCCAGTTCTGCTGATCGCCGGAGCCCAGGACGAGATCGCCACCCTACCCACACAGCACAAACTGATGACATTGTTGCCGGACGGACAACTGGTGGTGATCCCCGGCGTCGGGCATCTGATCCACTATGAAACACCGGTCCCGGCAGCCGCAGCGATTACGGGCTTCCTGGCCGCGCATCCGATCGCAGGAGGCACAGAATGAGAACTCCCCTTGAGTCAGGAGAGACCGTGCCTCCTGCCAGAAGACTGAAGATCGTCATCGACGCCCGGTTCACCCGCACTGACCACCACGACGGCATCAGCCGCTACGGCGCAAGCCTGATTGCCGCCGTCGCGCCTCTGGCGGACGTGACCATGCTGATCAGCGACGAACACCAGCTCGCACTGCTGCCCGACGTTCCCTATCTGAAGATCAACAGCCCGCTGTCCCCGCGGGAGCTGTTCGTGGCCCGGCAGGTGAACAGACTCGCTCCCGACGTGGTCTTCTGCCCGATGCAGACGATGGGCAGCTGGGGGCGCAGATACGCGCTGGTGCTCACCCTGCACGACTTGATTTACTACGAGCACCCCGCACCGCCGGGCTTTCTGCCGGCACCGGTGCGGGTGCTCTGGCGCCTTTACCACAAGGCCTACTGGCCACAGAGGCTGCTGCTCAACCGTGCGGATGTGGTCGCCACCATCAGCCGGACCACCGAGGCACTGATGCACCGGCACCAACTGACGAAAAGGCCGGTGCGGATAGTGGGCAACGCTCCGCAGGCTGACCGCATGCCCCGCAACCCTGGTACGGCGCCGGAAAAGACCCTGATCTACATGGGTTCCTTCATGCCGTACAAGAACGTTGAGACCTTGATCCGGGGGATGGCAGAGTTGGACGGCTTCGCCTTGCATCTGCTCAGCCGCATCACGGAGCCGCGGCGCACCGAACTGGAGTGGCTGATTCCCACCGGTGCGGAGGTTATCTTCCACAACGGTGTGAGCGATGCCGAATACGACGAGCTGCTGCTGCGCACGACGGCGCTCGTCACGCTGTCCAAGGCGGAGGGCTACGGGCTGCCCCTGGTGGAGGCCATGGCGCTCGGAACGCCCGTGGTGGTGAGCGACACGCCGATCTTCCGGGAGGTGGGCGGCACCGCTGCCAGCTACGTCCCGGCCGATTCACCCGCAGCCTTCGCATCCCAGGTCCTTGCCCTGGCCGATCCCGACGTCTGGAGTCAGTGCTCCGTGGACTCAGTCCGGCAGGCCGCCCGGTTCAGTTGGGCTGACTCTGCAAGGGAACTGCTGGACATCGCGACGGAGCTTACTTATCAAAGGTAGGGCAGATGCTGTTCCGTGGCTGCCTTGAATTGCCGGTCAACGGTCGGTCAAAAGTGCTGGACCGTCGTCCAAAAAGTGCGCGGAACCGTCGTCCAAAAGTGCTGGACCAATAATGTCGGAGCAACGGGGTTCCCCTTACGGACGGTCGCTTGATGTTCCCGTCCGGTCCACCTGCGCAGACGCTGTGGTAACGGAGAGGAGGCGGTGTGTGCTGTCTTACGAGCCCGTCTTGGGCCAATTAAATCTGGTGGTTCGGGACATGGATGCCGCTGTCGCCTTCTACCGTCGCCTTGGCCTGCCGATCGACGCCGGCCGGGAGTCCCGCATGTCGCTACCCGACTACCAAACGGCATGCTCATCGAATGGGACAGCGTCGAGTTCGTACCCCAATGGGACTCGGGTTGGAACGGGACCACCGGGGGCAGTGCGGTGCTCGGCTTCTCCGTACCGACGCGCGAGGCCGTGGACCAGATCTACACGGAGTTGACCAGCGCAGGATACGAAGGCCACCAACAGCCCTATGACGCCTTCTGGGGTGCCCGTTACGCGATCGTCGATGATCCTGACGGCAACAGCGTCGCCCTCATGAGCCCGGAAGATCCGGAACGGAAGTTCTGGCCACCCACCCAAACCGCCGCAAGGGTCCTGACCTCCAGGCCGACGCACGTGGCGTGAGTCGGCGGGTGTCTGGTAAGGGTTCCGCAAGTGGAACGCGGGTGGCCTGGAGGAGCCCAGTGGTCGGCCGCCGGCACCGGCTGTTCCCCTGGCGTTGGCCGGCCGGGCTGGAGGACGAGGAGCGGGACAAACAAGTCGCATCGCGTTGAACCCTGCCATCGGTTTGGGGGACGACCGGGACGTCCGTTCAGCCCTCAGGTGCGTAAACGAATCGAAGGTCCTCCCACCCTTCACCGGTGTGGCGGACGATGTCACGCACTGTGCCGGACGGCACGAAACTCGCGCTGAGGGCTACTCGCTGACTGTCCAGTTTTGCTGCTGCCGATCTGCAGTTCGACCTCATCGACGTCGGGCCTGCGGATCAACCAGTTGGCAGCCAGCCGAGCCGCCCGCCTGGCCACGCCAGCGGCAGCCATCCACCATCAAGACCGTCCGGCAATGCGGCGAAGCCGATGATTGACTCCGTGTCCGCAGCCGCTGGCAGGCGTAGTCTAATTACCCCGTCACTAAACGGCTGCCCCGGTTCCCCGTGCGTCCATCCGCCGACCATACTCAACTATGCGTTTACCGGCGGCTGGCGGTCAACAGCGACCCTCGGTTATCGGCCGCCCGCAGAGCGTTCCTCAAGCGGGACATCGGCTCGCCAGGAACGCCCCCGGTCCGTGTCGGGTCAGGGTCCTGCGACAGAAGAGACCCGGCGGAAACAGCCGGGTCTCTTCTGAATGACCGGTGCTTAGTTGATGGTGCCGGCGTCGGGTTGAGGGGGTGCGGCGGTGGTGCCGGTGACTCCCGCAGGTGTCGGGGCGATGTGAAGTCGCGTGGAGAACGCGACAATGAGGGCGAAGAGGAAGGCTGCTGCCGCGATGACCAGCGACATGACGGCGACGGTTCCGTAACCGCTGACCCGGGGGTCCAGGAATGGGTAGGGGTACCAGTTGACGATGGGACCGCGGACCAGGCTGTATATCAGGTAGAGCAGGGGGAACGCGAGCCAGATCAGCGAGGTGCGGACAGGGACCCTGGTTTTGGGCAGGTCAACAAGCCAGTCGATCACCATGATTGTCGGGATGGTGTAATGCAGCACGACATTGATCCAGGGGATCGGGGTGTTGACGTCGATGTTGCTCAGCAGAAGGTTGTAAACGATCCCCGTGATGGTCATGTAGATGGTCGCAGCTCCGCGCAGGAGTTCAAGCCAGCGGGGGCTTTCGCCTTTCCACGCGTACCGGCCGGCGATCGCCAGGGTGATGAAGGCGATGATGTTTGATTCGATGGTGAAATAGCTGAAGAAGTTCCCCGCGGAGGCGCCGGGAACATTCTGGAGCAGGTGTGTCAGCTGAAAAAGTACGGCCAGAAATCCGAGGAGGGCAAACCAGAACCTGAAGAGCGCGAGCCCTCGATTGGGTGTCATACAGGGATCCTATGGGACCACGGATGTCGGGGCCGGGAGGCTGGCAGTGTCGGCGCCGGGTCAGCGTGCGACCCGGCGCTGTGCTTGTCGCCGGTGGGCCGACTCCGTAGAGGTGTGTTGTTCCCCTGCGTCCGGTCAGTGTTCGGCTTCCCGGACACCAGGCGGTGTCTGAGTTACTCTCGGAAGATGCGTTGGTTTGGAGCGGTCATCGGCGCGTACGTCTTGGTGGCCATAGTTACTCGTCTGGCGGAGACGGCTGGATTCCACAGGTGCGGATGCAGTACCGATTGCTGGTGCCAGTGCCCGTTGCTCGGCACGTTCCGTTGGGTGTTTCCGTACGGTCACAGATCGGTCGGTCCACGAGAGAAGGCATCGCTCGCCCAAGCTTGACCGTCGTACTACCGCGATGGATGCCCTACACGCGATGAACGCCGCGGGTGGCCGTCGACGATCCCTCAGCGAGATCGCCCTGGCAGGTTGCAGCCCCGCTGAGAGTTCGGCTTACGGGCAGGTTTGGGCGGTCACTGTGCTGGCGGGGGTGGGGACGAGCGGCACGGCTGCGACGAGTGCGAACGCGAACGGGTATTCGAGGTTTCTTTCCTCGGATGGCCATGATAGTGGCTTCCGAAGGTTCAGCCTCATGTAGCCGTCGGCCCCGGGATCGCCCTATGCTCTATCGTCACGCAGCGTCTCTGGCCGTCTCAAGGATCGCGTGCCAAATCGCGACGATGGGCTCGACCGGTCCGCGCGGTGCCGCCAGCCGCAGTGTCACCTTGCGTGGTGACTGCCGGCTGCTGCCCTCTTACGAGACCACACCAGCGACCCCGTCAGGACCAGGAAGCCAATCCCGGACAGCAGCGTCGAGATCGCGTGAGAGGTTTCCCAGGTGTTTCGGTAGTCCCGCCAGTCAGCGGGAAGGGTGTCCGGGCTCCACACGGCGACTCTCGCGTTGACCGGTAGGTTGCCGACGAAGAACACGATGAGCGTCCCAATCAAGCAGAGGCAGACAATCCCCACGATCAACGCGTCGCGTCGTTTGCCGCTCAGCACGCTGAGAACGGCGAGTGCGCCGGCACTCACGGCGCCAAGAACCTCGCATGTGCCGCCGACTGTCGCGAAGCCTCCGTAGAACGTGTTCTGTACCGTCAGCCATTCGGCACCCGTCAATGCCCGGCTGCCGGGCGCTTGCAGCACGTGTGTCAGCGTCAGCCCGAACACCAGCGCGACGCAGATGATGGTAACGAACTGGAGTACGCGTATCAGCGAACGCATCCGAGCCTCCCAAACGTGTTATGCGCGATGCAGACTCGCAGATACCTATCCTGTCGGTCTGGTCCATCATCGATGCTCACGTACGGAATACCGATGGCGACGTGAAACACACTGTCGACGCCGCGCGACCAGATGACAGTGAACTCTTGTCAGCTCAGCATCCCACAGATGGTTCCCCAAACGGGACGGGATAGGCGTTGCATGTCCAGGTAGCGGGTGTTCCATAGAATGACGGCGTTTAGGACCAATCCTAGGGCTCCGAGCTGGCCTTCCTGGCCTTCCCGGTAGGACTGGCGTATCTGGCCCCTCCTGCCGTGGAAGATGAGTCTGGCTAGGGCGTGTCTGGATTCCTGCAGCGTCAGCTGGGTATGAATTTGCCGGCGGTAGCCCTCGTCAACATCGATAAAGTCCAGCAGATGCTCGGTTTTGGCTATTCTGCCGTACTCCGCCAACGCTTTTCCAAGCAGGGTTGGTGTCCCGCCGCCCTGAGTGACCCGCAGAACTTCCGAGGCGCGCACGGTCCGGCAGTCAAAGTTCATGCAAGACGCAGCATGTCAGGCCAGTTCGCCGTAATGCCGTAATAAGGTCCATGTTGATCCAGTTGCGGCCGGCGACCGCGTTCAGCTTCCCGTAGTCAGCTGTGGTATTGACGCCCCAGAACCGTTGGTCAGGAAGCCCGGCCAGGCGGGGCGAGAACCGGTATCCGAGCAGGGTGAAGAGCCCGAAAACCTGATCCGAGTAGGAGGCCGTGTCGGTGGCGACCACCTCGGTGCGCTGGCCCCCGTCAAGATCGAGCAGCCCATCCAGAATGTGTAGGGAATCGCGGACCGTCCCCGGGACAACGACGGCACCCAGGCCTGAGGCCTGGTCGTTGAGATAGGTCAGCCAGGTCAGGCCGCGGCCCTGACTAAAGTAGCGCGGATTCGCCCCGGCATTGACGGTGGCCACCGGAACCACGAACCGCATCCCATCGACGGCGGCGCGCACATAGTTTTGATCGACGTGGGTAAGGCGTCCACGCGTCAGTGCGGGGTGGCCGTCTTTGACCACCGGTGTTAGTCCGACGTTGCATGCCTCGGCCACCAAAATGGCGGCTACGAAAAATGTCAAGCTGTATGGAGTCACTTGGCGCTTAGCGTGGCTGTTCTTGTTTCGGGGAGGTTGATGCCGACATGGTCGGCCGGGGCTGGTGTGCTGGGTCGGCGGCGGAACCTTCCAGGATTT
>NZ_JASISR010000036.1 GCF_030063245.1 Paenarthrobacter sp. PH39-S1 | reverse complement strand
CAGGCTGGGTTTTCTGCCGTTTCAGATAACCCGTGCGGATCAAATCGCGGATCACTAGTTGGGTCTGCTCCGTGGTGGCCGCCAGCGGATTACCCGGCAGCCAGGTCGGTCACCATCTCCGCACCTTCCGCCGCGATGTCGTCGCGGTTGCCCGCAAGGGCGAATCACCCATCACGCAGATCGCCAAGGACTTCGGTGGTTCACCTGCTGCCCTGCACCTTTGGATGAAGATCGCCGACAAAGAAGACGGTGTGAAGTCCGTGTTTCCAGCCGGTCTCGGGCACGTACTCCGTAGCAACCAAGTTCACGGCGTTCTGAGCGGGGTCTTGCTCCCGCCAGAGCTGCACCATTCCTTCGCCCATGGACCATCGCGCAGCCAGGGGTGCGGCACGCCGTTCCACCCGAAGACCTCCGAGACCAGGTAAGCGGCCACCTCTCGGTGGGCCAGGGCGCCGCTGGGAAAATCCCACAGCGGGCGTTTGCCTGCTATCGGCTTACAGACGACCATCACGCCGCCTGTGCGGCCCAGGAAGGTGGCGTTTGAAGCCGTAGTGATGCGGCCGGTGAGCGTCAGCTTGGCGGTCACCAGGTCGGGCAATGGCATCAGACCTCCGGAAGGGTGCAGATGTGCCCGTCGGCGTCCACAGGATACCCGCAGAGCGGGCACGCCGGACGCCCGGCATCCACGACCTCACGGGTGCGCTTGGCGAATGCGCGGGCGGTGCCGACCGGCATTCGCACCAGCAGCAATTCGGAGGCGTCAGCGTCATCTTCATCAAGCGATTCATTGTCGTCATCAGCACCGACATCAGCGACCGGGTGGGCCTCTATGACGATCTGCGCCGTCGTCGGGTCCCAACCCAGGCTCATGGCGCCCGTGCGAAACTGCTCCTGAACAGCCTCGAGCGGGTCATTGTCGACGAGTCCAATGGGAGTACTGGTGGGAATGCTGAAGGGGTTGCCCTCAAGGGTGATGAGCTGGTCGAGAATTTCGTCGATCTTCTCGGCGAGCAGAGCCGACTGCTGCTTCTCCAGGGCAACACTCACGATCTGCGTCCCTGTTCGCACCTGCAGGTAGAACGTGCGCGCCCCCGAAACGCCAATGGTGCCGACGACGACCCGATCAGGCCAGGCGAACTCGTGAACAGTTGTAGGCATGTAAGCATTTTAGGCTCATGACGATCACGGCGCCTTGTCCCCACTTATCCGGCCCAGTCCGGCACCAGTACGACCCGATCCGACGCCCAAATTGTGCACGTTGTGCACACCCTCTTTTTTGCCCTTTCCACCTCCAGCATCCAAGGCTTTGGAGAGCCTTAAATCCGGCTGTCAGCAGCCGTCACCTGCAAGTGGGCCGGCCCATGCCGAGGTGGGCCACTCTGATTCAACTGGTGCTAGTCGCGTGTATCTACAACATCTGGATGTTAAAACGGCGGCCGACGGCCGAGAGGTCGCGATTGTGTAGGTCGATAGGAGTTCCGTCGTCAACGACCAGGCCGTCTTCGGCAAGCCCGAGGTCACGGTGACGTAGCCAGTACGCCCAGCAAAATCAACTCCATCGGCGGCTGCGCCTGGCCTCGCGCCAATCAGATCAAACCGGCAACCGCAGGTCATTGCGCCGCCTGGCAATACCTTGGCGTTGAATATTTCACTGATTCACCCATGAAAGCGCACTACTCCGGCGAGATCGTCGCCATCACCGAACCGGTGCCTTTGACCTCCCTCCAGCCCGCCGGGCTCGTCAACGAAACCCCCGCAGACTACAGCCGTGCCATCGAAGCCAGCCAAGACGTCCCCATCTCCGTCATGAAAGACACCCTCGACTTGATCCCCGCAAGATCGGTGAAGTTCCTCATTTACAACAACCAGACCGAAGGACCCCAGACCTTGGCCATCCAGGACGCCGCCGCCGGCGTGCTTGAGTGCAAAATTCTGGTCCTTTCTGCCGAAATCACGCTATCCTCGAATTTTTCACTTTTCACAAGCCCCCATAACGACCCTCGGCGTTCTGCGTGGTTGGCCCCGCGATAACCATGACCGGATGAAATTTCTCACACCGCACAGGGGAATACAATCGGCGCCGCCGCGCAGGTTCGGGCCTGCAGTGAAACCATCGGCGCTTATGGCCCCAGAGGCTCCAAAGCAAGAATTTTTCGGATGATACATTGAAAATCCAGTCCTCCCACGCGAATGACATGGAATGCCTGCCCACGCCTCGAACGTTTCCAGCTCCTTTCCACCAGACTTGTTGTCGTCGCGATCGCGTCAATCGAAAGCAGCAGAAATGAACAAGAAGTGCGTGGCCATCGTGGGCGCCGGTCCGGGCATCAGCGCCGGAGTGGCCAGGAAGTTTGGAGCCAACGGCTTCACGGTGATCCTGCTGGCCAGGCACCCTGAATCACTTCAGCTTCGGGTATCGGAGCTCAAGAACGCCGGCATCGAAGCCCACGGCCTCGTCGCCGATGTGACCGACCCGCAGAGCCTGCAATCGGCTTTCGCCCGCATTCAGGCCGAACACGGAATCTTGGATGCCCTGGTCTACAACGCCGGAGCCAACACGATTGCCAACCCCTCCGTCCTGAACACCGCGGACCTGACCCGGGATTTCGTGGTCAACGTGGTCGGGGCGCTGAGCTGCGCCCAGCTGGCGGCTCCCGCCATGATTGAACGCGGTTCGGGTTCCATCCTTTTCACCGGAGGACTACTGGCCTTGAATCCCGTTGCGTCCAGGGCATCGGCCTCCATCAGCAAGGCCGGGCTACGCAACCTGACCCTAACCCTGGGCGATGAGCTCGCCGAGCAGGGCCTCAAGGTCGGCACCGTGACCATAGGCGGCGTCGTCCAGGCCGGCACGTTCTTCGATCCGGATTTGATCGCCGAAGCATATTGGGACCTGCACACCGGAAAGTCAGCAGGCGAGGTCCTGTACATGCAGCCCTAAGCCTCGATCCACAGAACCGCTTTCGGGTTCCAAATGATCTTGTAACCCGGGACAGTTTCATTCCCAGGCACCGAAACTCGATGGGCTTCACCTCCACTGGGCCATCTGGTGGGAATACAACCAAACGGAACGCAGGCAAAACTGGAATGGTTCCTGTCATGCACTTCGCGGAGCTAGTTTTGCGTGCTAATAGTTCGTTTGAGTTTCATTTTGCCCAGCAGGTGTTCCGGCGGCTTGGTCCAGACGAACGGCTGGGCGTCCTTGTTGTAGTTCTCGATGTAGCGTTCCATGTTCTCCTCCAGGTCCTTGATCGAGGCGAATGTCCCTCGCTTGAGGCATAGGCGGGTGATGATGCCGAAGAAGATCTCCACCATTTTCAGCCACGAGCAGCTGGTCGGTGTGAATTGCATGGTCACCCGCGGATTGGCCGCCAGCAGGTCAGTCATCGCAGCTGTGTGCGTATCGGGCAAGGATTCTCACGATCATCAACCTCCTGCCCTGCGTGTACCGATCGGTGCTCCTAGGCGCGCTCCTGGCCCACTACACGGCAATATCGGTGTTCAACACGGTGGCGTGGTTACGAACCCAACAGCACCCCGAGGGCCGCGCCCGTCAGGAACGACACCACCAAGACGCTCGCGGGCTGCGCCTTTACGACAAAGCGTGAAACGATCGGACTATGGTGGCTTGACTGTAGCCTCTGTCTCTACAGCTCACGGTTGCAGGTAGCTCCGGCCCGGCCACTGCGTGAGCGCCGCTATCCGCAGCATGAAGGCCTCATAGGAGAGTCCGGCTGGGGCGCCGGACCACATTTTCTGGGCCAGCAGTCCGAAGGTCGGTTCCACCAGCTCGTGGATCAACTGCTCGTCGTAGTCCCTCAGGACCATGTCATTCCATACCGCCGATGCCGCGCCGAGCAGTTGCGGATGCTGGGGATCAAGCGACTGGTTGTCTGCGAAGACGTGCGGTTCCCAGCCGTCGAAAAGTGCTCGGCCGTCCAGGTGTGTGCCGTGGTAGTAGTCGGCGAAGGGGACTATGTACAGCAGCTCGTCATTGGTGTTGATGATCCGGTGCCCGTCCGCAGTGGCGGCTTGCGGGCCGTACCAGTCGTTGTTCCAGGAACAGATTACGACGTCGCAGTTGTAGCCGCTGCGGCCCGCTGCATCCGCACCTGAGGACATGGCGGTCAGGCTGCCCCACGCCATCGGCTTCTTGCCCAGGGCCTGCAGGTGGGAGGAGATCTCATTGAAGAAGCGCAGGTAGAGTTCTGCGTGTTCTTTTTCATATTCATCCGCGCCGAAGTGCACATAGGGACCGCGGAACCACGGCGTGAACTCATCAAAGATCGCCTGGACGAAGTCGGTCGTTTCCGGTTTGGACAGGTCCAGCATGTCCGAGTCCCCGTTGTTAAGGCCCAGCTCAGGCCGAACCCGGACGATGGACCGGGCGTGCGCCGGGAAGCAGCGAGATTCCGCCGGCGGGGGCCACACCTTCCGGTGCCTGGACCTCAGCGGGTCCGGCCCCGCCGGGTTGGGCGCCGGACCTGCCGGCGATTCCGCACACTTCGGCGATGTCGGTGACCAACTGTTCGGCTGTTGCGGCCAGCCCGGGATCGTTTACCACAACGCGGAATCCATCCGCCAGGGTCAGGAACCCGTGGCCGCCCTCCCACTGCTGAAGCGCCGGTACCACCGCCGGACAGGAGTTGGCGTTCGCGCCGTGGGTGTTGGCCATGAGTTCTGCGGTAGTCACCGTGTCGTCCGTTCTGGGAGGTTAGGCCTGCCTTGGCCGGGTCCCGGTTATGAAGCCGTTGTCGGCCCTGTCTGGATGAACCGGGCAGGGCCAACAGCAGGGGTTGTTAGCAGTGGCCGCGTTGGGAGGCGCCGGTGGCTGTTTCCTTTTTGATCTTTACCCCAAAGAAGTCGCGTCCGCCGTTGTCCGGAATGGATAGTCCGCCCCCGAGGGCCGGGGAATTCTTTTGCAGCAGGTAGCCGGCTGCGTCTTTGCTGCTTGTCGCTGTTCCGGGGCCGCACAGCAGCGGATCCGCAGAAGTGCCGCCGGGGTTGGCCGGCTGGTTCACGATCGAGGCGGAAATGCTGTTGTTTGCAAAGGTGTAGCCGGAATGGGCAGCCAGATTGAAGCTGGCCTCACCGGTGCCGGACTTGGCCACGATGTTGTTCCGGAATTGGACGTTTCGGAGGGCATCCACGTTTTCGTTGACAACCACCTGTGAAATGCCATCGCCGATGTAGATGGTGTTGTTGTAGATCTGCGCGTCCTCGATCTTGCCGGCGCAGTTTTCCACGCCGCGGTAGCTGTCATTCTGGCTGATGTTGTAGCGGACGACCGACCCGCGCTGGATGTTGTTGGCGGTGCACAGCAGGAAGAAACCGCCTTCGTTGTCATGGCTGAGGTTGTACTGGAAGGTTGCCCCGATGTTACCGCCGTCGATGTCATAGGCCATGCCGTCCCGGTGGCCCTTGCCACCGGAGACATTATTGAACTGTGCCAGTGTGTTGTTGCTGTTGAACGGCCAGATTCCGGCGTTGTACCCGGCCGAGCGCTCATTGAAGCCGACGACGGTATTGTTCTCCACGAGGGCGCCGTCCGTGGTGTTCATCACGATGCCGTCCCCGCCTATGTTGCCAAGGTAATTGTCTTTGACCACCACATGCGTCGCGGGCAACCAATTCGGTGCCGTGGCGCAGCCGATTTCCGGTCGGCAGGCCCAGGTGCTCAGCTGCAGGTTGATGGCCTGCCGGTCAATGTTCTCCAGCCGGTTGTTGGTGATGTGCACATCATTGAAGGTGGTGGGTGTCCGGTTGCCGGTGACGACAAAGGCGATGCCCTGGCTGCCCGCGGGCCCCTTGGCGTCGTCGCCGGCGACGTCGTGAAGATAAACATTGTCGATGTTGTAGCCGCTGCCGGTACCGAAGTCCTGCAGCTGGACGGTTATCCCGCGCCGGTTGGTCCCGGGGTTGGCGGCGTTGACAATTTCCAGATCCCGCAGGCTCACATGCTGCTGGTTGTGCAGGTGGACGGCGGTGTAGGCGCCGTTTCCGTCCAGAACGGCCCGGGCCGTGGAATGACCGTAGCCGCCGATGATGAACGGCTCCTCTTCGGAACCGGATCCCTGGGTCTTCAGCGTTCCCTTGCAGGTGGTTCAGCGTTTGAACAGCAGCTGGTCGCCGGGCCCGAAAACGTGGCTGGCCACCTGCTCGAGGCTGTTCCAGGGCAGGCGCTCCGTCCCCGTGCCCGCCGCCGGCTGGGAACAGTCCACATAGGAGGTGCTGCCGGTGTGCGCGGTCCGGCCCTCCGGAGCGGCCGTTGCGACGGCAGGGGCCGCTGCCACGGCGCCGGATCCAAGGGCAACCGCGGCCATTAGTGCCAATAGTGCCAATAGTCTGTAACGCTGAGCCATCACTTCTCCTTTTTCGGCAGCCCGGGGGTACCGTTCAGATGCGTACTGCGGACATTACTTTGGACGGAATTCCTACTGCTGGGCCAAGAACGCCAGCCGCGCCTCCCGCCGCGCCTTTTGCCGCGCCGGATCGGCCACAGGGGAGGCCATCAGCAGCCGTTGGGTGTACGGGTGCCCGGGGTTTTCCGTCACCGACCCGGCTTCACCGAACTCCAGCACCTCACCGTGGCAGAGCACCGCGATGCGGTGGCTGATGTGACAGACAACGGCCAGATCGTGGGAGATGAACAGGTACGCCACACCCGTTTCCTGCTGGATCTCCAAAAAAAGGTCCAGGACCCTGGCCTGCGTGGACAGGTCCAGGGCGGAAACGGGTTCATCGCAGACAATCAGCTTCGGTTCCATGGCATAGCCACGCGCTGGCGCTGGCCACCCGAAAACTCCCTCGGCAGTCTGGCGCCGGCGTCTGTCGGCAACTGCACCCGGTCCAGCAGGCCTAAAATCCGCCGTCGTGCTTGTGCCTTGGCTATGCCCTGGACAATGAGAGGTTCGCAAAGGATGTCTTCGATGGTCAAGACCGGGTTCAGCGAGGTGTAGGGATCCTGGAAGACCACCTGGACATCACGGCTCATCAGCCGGCGGCGGGCCCGCGACAGCTGCCCGATGTTGGTGCCGTCAATAATGATCTCCCCGCCGCTCCCCGGGGCCAGACCCAGGACGGCCCTGCCGATAGTGGTTTTGCCGGAACCGGACTCTCCCTCAAGTCCCACGGTTTCGCCGGGGTTCACATCCAGGTTGACGCCTTTGAGCGCCCTGAACGGCGGTCTGCGCCATCCTTTCGTAGGGAAGTCGGTCACGAGGTTCCTGATGTCAAGCAGCGGATTCACAGCTGTGCCTCCTGGAGATCGGACGGTGGTTCGGCCATCAGAGCGGTCGCGGGGTTTTGTTTTCCAGCCCGGACTCCAGCAGCATCCGGGTGTACGGATGCTGCGGATCCTTGAAGAGCCGGTCAACGTCGTTCTGCTCCACAATTTTGTCCAACTGCATCACCGCCACCCGATCGCAGATATCCGCTACCACGCCGGAGTTGTGCGTCACGAGCAGTACTGCCATTCCGCTTTCACGCTGGAGGTCGCGCAACAGGTCCAGCACCTCGGCCTGCACTGTCACATCCAAAGCCGTGGTGGGTTCGTCCGCGATCAGGACCTCCGGATTACAGGAGACCGCACCTGCTATCAGGACGCGCTGCGCCATGCCACCGGAGATCTGATGCGGGTAGGAGTCAAAGGTGCGCTGCGGATCCGAGATCCCAACCCGGGCCAGCATCGCAAGGGCCTTATCTTTCGCAGCCTGCTTGCCCAGACCTAAATGCCGGCGAATTGGTTCCACCAGCTGATAGCCGATCCTGAACGTGGGATCCAGGTTGGACATCGGTTCCTGCGGAATGTACGCTACGGTCTTCCCCAGCAGCCTGCGGCGGTCCCGCGCCGATAGCGACTGAAACTGACGCCCTGCGACGTCGATGCTGCCACCCATGATGCGGCCTCCGGTTGGAAGCAAGCCCAAAATCGCCCACGCAGTCTGGGTTTTACCCGAACCGGATTCACCGACGAGCCCGAGGATTTCCCCGCGCCGCACGCCGAGCGAAATGCCCTTGACTACGGGCTTGACGCCCTCGGCGCAGGGTAACCAATACTGAGGTCCCGCACTGCCATCACCGGCACATCGGGAATGAAATCGGAACCGGCCACGCCGGGAACTATCCGGCCGCTGTGGGCACGAGTGTCGCCGTCGTCGGTCTGCGGAGCCTCCGGGATGGCCGCGGTGGCCGGTTGCGGGGCGGCCAATGCACGACGGCGCCGCCGGCCGGCTGCCGGTCTGTCCTCCAGCGCGTCGCGCAGGCTGTTCCCGAAGAAAATCAGCCCGGCATTGACCACGCCCAGGGCAATGCCGGGCCACAGCATGAGGCCGGGTGCAATGTAGAGGTTCACCAGCGCCTCGTTGAGCATATTGCCCCAGGTGGGGATCGTGGTGTCTCCCAGCCCCAGGAAGTCAAGGCCGGACTGCACACCGATGACGACCACGGCGGCCAGAGCAGCGTAGATAATGATCGGAGCGCGGACGGCTATCAGCACGTGGTGGCCCAGGATCCGGGGCAGGGACAGTCCGGAAACGCGTGCCGCGTCAACATAAAGTTCATTCCGGACCCCGCTGACTATCGCGCGCACCAGGCGGTGGAAACCGGGCGCCATGAGCACGCCGAAGACGCTCATGCTCAACCAGATGTTGTTCCCCCATGCCGCCCGCACAGCCAGCAGCACCATGATGTGCGGCAGGGCGATGAGCAGGTTGCTGTACCAATCGACTCCGGTATCCACTTTGCCGCCAAAGTAGCCGGCTACAAGGCCTGTGGTCACACCTATAACAACGGCGACCGCAACGGCCAGCCCCGTTCCGCCGAGGGTGATCCTCCCGCCGTAGAGAAGCCTGGAAAAGACATCCCGCCAGGAGCTGTCGGTTCCCAGCCAATGATCGTATCCCGGGCCAGCCAGTGCCTGGCCGATATCCCCCAATTGGGATCGAAGTGTGTCAGCAGCGGCGCCAGCACGGTGGCAAGCACCAGCAGCACCAAGATGCCAAGGGAAATCAGCGCCAGCGGAGATCCACCGATGATGTATGACATCCACGACGGGGAGGTAGCGGATGGGCTCGACTGCTTGAACAGAACCCACCCTTCAACGGTGAGTCGGTCGAAATTCTGCAGGCCGTGCTCAGTGCAGTAATGGTCGAAATTCCTCAAGTACCACAAACGGGATTGCCGTGAAAGCCCATGCTTTCCTTCAAAGTAAGGAAACGCTCGAGTTCGGTCGCGAACACGCTCGTAAACCTGGACCCGTTCACCGTTTCACTCCGTTGTGCAACACCAGCGGCAGAGGCAGGACACAGGCCAGCATATGCTCGGTGTCCGTGCTCAGATATACGTTGGTGGCGTCCGGGCTCGAATGGCCAAGAACCGCCGATATCGTTGGCAGGGGTGTTCCGGCGCGCAGGAGTTTGGATGCCGCGTTGTGGCGTAGCAACCGGGTCCCAGCCCTCGTCCGGTCCACCCCTGCTGTTTTGAAGACGCGTCTGGTCACTTGATAAATGGAAGCATGACCTGCCAGCTCGGTATGGGGCGCCACCGCACGCAAGCGGGGCCGTGCGGCCGTGACGGAGCTGAGGTGGCTTCTGGGCCTGCTGAGGGCGAGCCCGGGTGAACCGCGGGTCCAGCCGCAGAACAGGGGGCAACCGCCTTGGCGTGCAGATACAGTGACAGCGATGGGGGCGGGTCTTCTGTCCTTTCTGGAAGCTGTCCTGGCGGGACCGCCGCCGGGAAACGCCATGGCGTGGATCCTCCCGGCTGCGCTTCCCCTGCCGCTGGTATTTCGACGGCACAAACCGGCGCTTGCCTGCCTTGCCACTGCAACGCTCACAGCCCTGAGCACCGTCCTGGGCCTGCCTTTCATCTACGGGTTTACGCTGGCCCGATGATCACATTTACTGTTCTGTCATGGTCCGTTTCCGTCTCTCGTCAGCGGACGGCCTGGGCGGGGCTTTCCGTCCTTTTGGCCGCTACAGTCTGGCGGTTCTACCTGGACCAACCGGGCGCCGTCCAACTGATAGTGGCCATGTTTGTCATGCCTGCACTGGCAGGAGCGGAATGGCGCACCCGCGATCGCGACAGGCGTACTGCCGAAGCTCAAGGGAGCGCTCTGGCCGATAATATCCACGGCAACATTGACCGGGCGGTCCGCTCGGAGCGGTTGCACATCGCGCGGGAGCTTCATGATGTCACAAGCCATGCAGTGGGCGTGAGGGTCCTGCAGGCTTCGGCCGCGCAGGCCTTGTATGCGAGGGATCCGCAAGGGGCGCGGAACGCCCTGGCAAATGTTGAGTCCGCGGGCGAACACGCCTTGGCTGAACTTGCGGAGTTGTTCAGTGTGCTCGACGCTGGCGCCATCGGTTCCCCGGGTTTGGCTGCCCCGTCAGCGGAGACCCTCCAAGAATTGACGGCCCGGATGCGCTCCGCTGGCCTCAATGTGACTCTCATAAGCGATACCTCCAACCTGCCCAGAGAATTGACGCGGGCCATCCACCGCACGGTGCAGGAGGCCCTCACCAACGTTGCCCGGCACGCCCCAGGGGCCAAGACAACAGTGAAGGTCACCAGTAATGGTTCGAGCGTCATCATCGCTGTGACCAACGACCTGCCCGGACCGGTCGCTGGAAGCGCCGGTGGCGAAGGCTTCGGGCTGGCAGGCATTCTGGAGCGGATGGACAGTGTGGGTGGCACATTTACGGTCAGCAACTCCGGCGGGTCCTTCACCGTCAAGGCCTGCTTCCCTCTCCCGAACCGAGCCCTGTGTGTGTGATCCGGGTGGTGATCGCCGATGACCAGGCCCTGATCCGGGGCGGGCTACGCGCTATCCTGCTGGCGGAACCCGATATCGATGTTGTGGGTGAGGCAGCAGATGGCGCAGCCGCTGCGAAGGTCGCAGGAACCGAAGCTGCCGACGTTGTCCTCATGGACATCCAGATGCCCGGTACCGACGGTATCGAAGGAGTGCGCAGAATTGCTGCGGCCCGCCCGCAGGCCAAGGTTCTGGTTCTGACAATGTTCGATCTTGATGAGTATGTTTTTGCCGCACTGCAGGCCGGGGCCAGTGGATTCCTGCTCAAAACCACCCCACCGGACATGCTGGCAGCCGCGATACGCGCATGCCACCTTGGCGAACGTATCTTTGCTGGCACCGTCACGAGACGCTTGATCGATGCCTATGTGCACCAACGGCCGATTCCGGCTGGCATACCGCCGGCGCTCCGCGTCCTGACAGAGAGGGAAATGGACGTCTTTCGGGCCATGGCCCTTGGCCTAACGAATTCCGAAATAGCCGCAAAACTCTACATGGGTGAAGCTACCGTGAAAACACATGTGACACGGATCCTGGCCAAACTCGGTCTCCGCGACCGCATCCACGCCGTTCTGCTTGCCTACGAAAGCGGACTGATAGGCCGCTAACCGACCAGCGCCGGGTTGCAGGTCCTGGCAGTCGGGCCGGAAAATAGCCTGCCAGCGATCCCAAATTTGCCAAGGAATAGATGGAGAAAGGCGATGACGTCTCCGTCCACATCTCGGAGGACCTCACTCGGGTCTCAGCCAACTCAAAGGCCGGGCCCCAGGCATCAAGGATAAATGTGCTCACAACTTACATCCGCTCCTTCACACGCTCACACCTTCGGCACGCCGCGATAAGCCAGATTTGCCAACGGTCGGTAACCATCCCCGCAGCCAACCAACGACCACTCGACAGAATGCCGTGGCTAACGTCTTACGAGATGCGAGGCAATCATCCCCGCACTGTCCTCCAGCGAGACGTCGCCGGCCGCCACACCCACGACGAGATCGAACGCCGCATCGGTGCTGAAGTCATGCCTGTAGCCGTTGATCCAGAGCATCAAAGCCATCAGCGTCCACGCAGTCCGCTTGTTGCCATCAATCAGCGGGTGGAACCGCGCCACCGACTCCATCAAAGCAGCAACCTTCATCGCCAGCCGCGGATAGGCCTCCACACCCACCACCGTTGTTGCCGGCCGGGCCAGCGCCGAGGCGAGGAGGCCGATATCGCGGATGTGAAACCCGTATCTGTCCACGACCTGCAGCGCGTCCTCAATCTCGAGGTAGCCGGTCATGCATCCTCAAGGCGCGTCAATAGATCTGCGTCATGGCTCATCACGAAATCCAGCCCCTCATTAATCTCACGGCTGCTCCGGTGACGCTGCAGCACCAACTCTGCACCCTGGAGCAACAACGCAGACTTCGAGGTATGTTCCTCAGCAGCGAGCTGATCCAAGCGACGATCCAGATCCTCGGGGACGCGCAAATTCATAGCCATGAACACATGGTACCAAACCAGTACCACGCGACAACCAAGGCAAGTCGCCGCAACCCGCGCGCTGTCCTTACACGTCACGAACGGGCCCTAAACGGCGTGTGGAGAGACTCAGGATTGCTCGCTCGCGCTTTGGCCGCCACCCGGACCGGAAACCGATGCCATCCCGGCGTCTAATTGATCCGTCATGTCGTGATCCAACACGACGACAATGAATACACGTGAGGAACCAACCCAGCAGCCTCCCCCACGACATCGAGTCGAAATCCCTTACATCATGTTGTGCGGCCCAGGACGGACCATGAAGAAGTATCCACAAACCGATGACCAAATAGAGGAGGAAGGAAGCACCTGGCCACCAACAAAAAAGTCCCCCGAAGGGGCCAAACGTGAACAACTTGTCCACACTCAGAGGCCCACAAGCCCCTGAGCAGGGAAAACACGTGCCCGAGGTGGGACTCGAACCGGCTTCCTGCGCCTGTAAACATAGGGAAGTCCCGGAAACATGCCGAATCCGACCCAGTCCGGCACCGGTACGACCCAGTCCGACGGCAAAAGTGTGCACATTGTGCACAGCCCCATTTTTGGGGGTAGATCGGAGTCTCTCGGTAGCTTCCAGAATATGAAAAGCAATCCGCTTACCCGGCTGCACGAAGGATGGTACGACTTGGTCCAAGAGAAGCCTGTGTGGCGCTGCTGTGGCCGATACGGTTAGTGCGTTCAGTGGGTCTGGCTCGTAGGTGTAGACCGCGGGGCGCCTTCCGCTTCTTTGCGGAATACTTGTGGCATTCCTACTGCTCTGCGGCATAGGCTGAAGGTGTCCGGATGAGGAGGGTAGCAATGAGTATTTTAACAATCATCGGAGCCGCCACCGCGACGGGCGAGCAGAATTCACATTGCGGACCTCCACCCCGCATGTCGTTAACATGGTCAACATCCGTCCACCAACCCTGGCTCGCTGAGTCTAGGCGTCAATATAACCGGAGGCGGACCCGTTCCGGCACCGGTCACGGACGATGCGCCAGTAAGTGAACGGCAAGGCGAACGCCTTTGCTAAGGCCAGCGTACTGGCATGTCAGACCTTCGGTTAGCCCTCGTCGTCGCTAATTTCAAGCTTCTGGAAAAGGTCGTGCCCGTAGCTGAAGTCCCATACACGCTCGCGGTGCATTCTTCCCACGACCACCCCTGGGCAAGTTCCAATTTTATGCGCGAATGCTCGAACATTGGTCTTGGACTTCAGGGACCGCAGTTCGGGGAGAAACCTGGGCGGGATCAGGGTGTCCCGGGCGAACTCATCAGCCTCATCCTCTAGCGGGGTTCTCTTGCCTGAATCGGCATGGACAAACATCTGATTTCCCGCATGGCGAAGGACATGTCCTATCTCATGGAAGAGCGTAAACCAGAACTTACCGTCGTCCTTTCCGCGGGTACTCAGTGTGATAACGGGAGTTCCCTCGAACCATTGCGTACAACCGTGCACGCGCGCGCCAGGCACGTCATTGATGTAGAGCAGGCGGACGCCAGCCGAAGAGATGAGGTGCACCAATCTTGCGCCAAAGTCCTCCGGGTAATCGGCTGAAAGCTTGCGAATGTCGGGAATTACCGCTTCGAGCATGTCGCGGTCGAAGGGGAAGTCAAGAGGCTCAGTCTGCTCAAGTTCCATCTCGATCAACCGCAACCATACTTGGACGGCTCCAGGATCTACACGATGCGCTAAGGCCTGGCGAAAGGCAGGAACGGGCTGCGTCCGTGCGCTCAGCCCGTCCAGGCTGCCAACCCGGAAGAAGGCCATCAACTCCATCAGGACCTCCCCCGGCTTCCGGAGGTTTCCCGTGATGAGTCCGCGCGTGCGCATGTCTTTCAAGGGGAATGCGCGCGCAACTTCGACGTGCTCTTCAAGCGTGTGCCGCAGTGCCAGCCGCGCAACGTCTTCCCGGTAGGTGTTCTCGTAGCCCATCCAGATCCTGGCAGCGACGCCAGTAACAAGTTCCAGTTGGATGGCCACCTCGTGAGTAAGGCGGGCGCCGGAGATCAGCTTGCTGACATGCTTGGGCGTGACGCCCACAGCACGGGCGAGACGTGCCTGAGTCCAGTTGTTCTCCTCCAGCCACTCCTGGATGTACTCCCCTGCCGGGACAGCAAAGTCCGTCTCAATTTCAATAATTTCAGTCACGGCCGTCCCCTCTCAGTGGTAGTCAACGATGTCGATTAGATTGGCAACGGTCTCGTCGTCGTTGAACTCGACCAGCAGCCGGTAGTTCGGGGTGACGTGCGCAGCGTATATCCCCTTGAGATTGTGTTTCTTAGGAGCCCATTTGCCTGTAGAGCCTGTCAGATCAGAGATCATTCTGGCGGCCTGCAGCTGTTTTATGCGAAGTCCAAGTGCTTTCCCCACATCCGCCCCATACAGCCGTTTCGCTTCGGCTGCGCTTGCGGCAGCCTTGGCGAGCTTCTTGTTGGATGAGTAAACCTTCATCCCCATCCGTTACCTACTAGGTAACACGTTGTAAGACTACAACATTCCCGGACGAATGGAAGAAGCCGCAACTCTGACCGTCTCAGCACTTCAAATCCCCTATAACGTCCAGCAGGTTTCCATCGGAGTTCCCCTTGGCCGTCAAAGGTTCCGCTGATCAATCCTGACATGAAAATTGCGGTGACGTTGTCCGTGTCAGTGGGTGATCTGAGGGGTCAACATCGTGAGGCTGGGTTATCCGGTCTGTTGCAGGGGCTCGAGGGTGACTTGGTAGCCGAGGGATTCGAGCTGTTTGATGGCGCGGGTCTTGGTTTTGGCTGGTGTCTTTCGTGTGAAGTAGTCGGCTCCGGGGTCTTTGTAGAGTTCGCCGGTAGTGAGCATGTGCCAGGCTGCGGTGAGCATGGCGTGTTCGATCGCGACGAGTGCTTTGGACGGCCCGCGCCGGGCGGTGAGGCGGGAGTATTTCGCGGTGAAGTAGGTGTTCTTTGAGCGTGCTGCCGAGAGCGCGGCGATACCGAGGGCTCCTTTGAGGTAGCGGTTGCCGGGGCGTGTTTTGGCGGATTTAACCCGTCCGGCGGATTCGTTGGATCCCGGAGAGGTGCCGGCCCAGGACGCCAGGTGCCCGGCCGTGGGGAACACGGTCATGTCGGCACCTGTTTCGGCGATGAAGACCTCCGCGACGGTGGTGCTGAATCCCGGGATGCTGATCAGGAGCTCCCGGGCGAGACGAAAGGGCTCCATCGCCGCCTCGATCCTGGCACTGAGGTCCTCGATATCGGCGGTGTGGGCGTCGACCCGGTGCAGATAAAGTTCCGCCATGTAGCGGTGGTGGCTGCTGAACCGGCCAGTGAGCGCGTCGGTGAGCTCGGGGATTTTTGACCGCATCCTGCGCTGGGCGAGGTTTGCCAGGACCACCGGGTCCTGTTGCCCCTCGATCAGTGCCTTCAGCATCAGCCGTCCCGAGACCCCGGTGATGTCCGAGGCCACCGAGGAGAGCTTGATGCAGGCGTCCTCGAGGAGTTTCTCCAGGCGCTGGATCTCCCGGGTCCGTTCCCGGGTGATGATCGTCCTGGCCCGGGTCAGGTCGCGCAGTTCACGGATCGGCGGCGGGGGCACGAACGAGGCTCGGAACAGCCCGTGGGCGCCCAGATCCGCGAGCCAGGCAGCGTCGGAGACATCGGTTTTACGGCCCGGGACGTTTCTGGCATCACGGGCGTTGACCAGGATGACGTTCAATCCCTCGTCCTCAAGCAGGTAGTAGAAGGGACGCCAGTAATCACTGGTCGCTTCCATCACCACCAGACTGACCTGCTCCTTGAGCAGGTGTTCCTTCAGGTCCAGTTCTGTCCGGTCATCGCACCCCACGTGGTGACCGTCGACGCGGTTGCCCTGGCCCCCCGCCCCTGGACACGGACACAGACCTTCGCATCCTTCTTCGAAATATCAATACCCGCGCACCGCGGGTGCATCACTTCCATCTCGGATCACCCTTCCCAGTCGTCCTGCAGGAATCAAGGTGCATGCGTTCCGGGGAAGGCGGATAAAACAACAAATCTGACATTCGTGCTCAAGGCAACAATCCACGGTCCCGCGGACAACAAAGCTGTGCCGTCCACCACCAAACTAGCCAACAGGCTCACCGGCACCATAGACGAATCGGGGTCGACCGAAACACACACATCAAGTCTCTCCCCAGAGCGTCTGTCAGCACCAGAAATCCCGGCAACAGACGTGACGCGGACAAATTTTCCGTCCTCACGGCGGAGCGAAGCGCCCCTCAGAAACTAGCCAGTGTTTTGAATCCTCCATGAAGGTCGGGGCCCACTCCGCCAGCAAGTCCGCACTTCTCTCGGTCACCCGGTGCCTGGCCAGCGCCAGGGCGGCCGATCTTGTTCTTACCGGACGGCCAATGTCCAGGCAAGAAACCGGAACATGTACCGCTAGGTCGAGCTGCCCCGGGTTAGCAAAGCGCAGATGCCGGTACAGGCCTTCGTCGTGCAGGACCGTCATCCGGTGCGATGTCGGGTCGGTGGCGAAAGTTGATTTCGGATCGAGCTAGGTTCCACGGACTTTATGTGGGCGGAGGTATGCGACGCGCTCCCCCGGAGGGCCTGCTACAGCCCCAGCTGCTCCGGGAATAGACCTGGCACCGGCCAGACATCGGGGCGTTCAATGTCCAGATCATCGATGGTCAGGTCGGGGATTGTCAGGCTCAATTGCTTGAGGATGCCATGAGTTGCAAATTCTTTGATCTGCTCGCGAGCATCAGCATCGTTGGCCACATTCAGTTTTATTTCCGTTGGGTGGCCCTTGATTGTCAAAGGTAGCCAGCGATGCCCAGGTGTACCCCCACCTATGACGACGCTGGTGCTCAGGTTTCTGAATTCATTTGCGCCAGCATCCCTTATGGCCTTCTCTGTAACTGCCAGGATGTCGCCGTCTTCTGGCGGCTTGTAGTAGCGGAAAACCTCCAGTAACAGGTCTGTGGGGTCGGGATCCGTTAGCTCGCCTGGGGAAGCTGCTCGGGCCCGAAATCCCTTCTTCCGAACAGCATCGGTGGCGAGTCGACGCGCTGATTCGGATTTGAAAGCATAAAGAACCGACCTTGTTCCCTTCGGTCTCCACTTCAAGAGCTCCTGTAATGGCATTACGTGAACCCTGAGTCCCCGACGTGATTCAATAAAATTCGCCGCCGCTTCTGAGTAGCCCATCGTGGTGACAAGCCATCCCGCTTCAGCGCCTACGTCCTGGACCATACTGGCGAAGGTCCCGACCGCGTTAACATCCAGGGCCTTGGCATAGTTCTTACAGTCGATGATGAGCTTCGTACGGTTGATGCCAAACTGGTGGCCCTCCACCAAGACATCTATTTGGCGACGATTATTCGACTGGTGACCTTGCAGGTACACGTCACGGGAGACTGTGGCCCGGCCTCTCACGAGAAACTCGACGACATCCGCTATGCCATTTTCGTAGTCCCGGTAATCCTTCGCCATGCCCTCACAATAGCGGCAAAAGGCGCAGGGAAAGGCAATGGTTGAGTCCCCGAGTAGGAGTCCAGTGTTTGTGTGAGTTTTGTGTCCGAGAATGGACACAGGAGGAAATTCACGAATCATGGCACGCAGACACACCTCCGAGCAGGTCATCGCCAAAGTCCGGCAAGGCCAGAATGCTCAATGACGGACGCCCGATTGTCGAGGTCGTTAAGGAGCTCCAGGTCACCGAAGCGACCTGGTACCGCTGGCTGAACCAGTACGGGTCCGAGAAGAACGCCGAGGCGTCCAAACGGACCATGGAGCTGGAGAAGGAGAACGCCAGGCTCAAGCGACTGCTGGCCGAGAAGGAATTGGCCATCGACATCCTCAACGAGGTGGCCAAGGGAAAATTCTGAGCCCCGAACCACGCCGCCGTGCCGTGCGCATGGCGGTGGAGAAGTTCGGGGCTTCCGAACGCTTCACCTGTAACGTCCTGGGCCAGAACCGGTCGGGCGTTCCGCAAGGAGAAACCCGACATAGCTCTCGAGGAAGCCCCGCTCCGCGCGGCCTTGCGCGCCGTCGCCGGGCAGCACCCGGTCTGGGGCTGGCGGAAAGCCCGCTGGCACCTGCTCTGGCCCAACCTGAGTGGGACGGCGTGGCGCTGAACGGGAAACGGGTGCGCCGGCTCTGGCGCGACGAAGGCCTGGTCTGCAAAGCCAAGGCGCGGAAGAAACGCCGCACCGGGCCCGGCGCCGGGGAACCCAAACGCCTCACAGCCGAGTACCCGATGCACGTGGTCAGTTTCGACGTCCAGTCCGACGTGACTTCCTGCGGCCGGCATAGCCGGTTCTTCAACGTCATCGACGAATACACGCGCACCGCGCTGGCCATCATCCCTCGCCGATCTTTCAAAGCTGCTGACGTGGTCGCGGTGCTGGAGAACATCATCGCTAAAACCGGCACCGCCCCGGCCTACTTCGGTTGCGACAACGGGCCGGAATGCACCGCCGCGGCATTGATCGACTGGTGCAACACCGCCGGCGATGAAACCGCCTTCATCGACCCGGGATCACCCTGGCAGAACGGCTTCATCGAATCCTTCAACGCCCAATTCAGAAGGGAACAACTCTCCGGAGAAATCATGGACATCATGGCCGAAGCGAAGTATTTGGCCGAGGAATGGAAAGCTATCTACAATCATGAACGGCCCCACGGATCCCTGTACGGCATGACGCCGAAACGCTACTGGGAAACCTAGACGCAAGAAAACCAATCAGCTATCGCATAGACGCTGGACTGCCACCGCGGGCCCAACCACTCCCTCTATTGCTACGACGGTATGACACCGTCGTCCTAACAACCTGTCTCACAAAACTATAAGACCGCACGGGCGCGAATCCGGGTGCCGAGCGTGGTGCCAAATCGGTCGCATCAGGAGTGGCCATGAACAAAGTGCAATTAACTAACCACGTGGAAACATCAGCACGGCGGTCCTAGTCCACGAAGTAGGCGTACGTCTTCTGCTGGGAATCCAGGATCTCATCCGAAGCGACGCCCACCTCAAGCGCGAGTTCGACCGACCCTATGAGCGCGACCTCCACGTCCGGCGAGAAAGCTCGTTCGAGCAGCTCGACATAGTCAAACATGGTCTGGTCCAGCTGCTCGATGAGCGCCTGGTACTCTGCAGTAAGATGTTCGTCTATCACACGCTGCTCGCTGAGGTACTGCTCGATCAGTGCCACCTCTCGATTCGAAAGCGACGCTGCGGCGGCCTGATACATCACCATCCCCACCATGTTGCCGATCACGGCGCCCAGCACCGGGATCGAGATGCGCGCCTGGCCGACGAACGAGGACAGCGCGCTGCACGCAACCTCTAGTGCGACGAACTCCGAGTTCTCGATGAACTCCAGTTCGTGGATCTCTCCGCGGCGGAGCATGTTGGCCTGCTCGGCGATCCCGAAGGCGGCAGTGACGATCGAGCTGGCCACGGCTGCGGACGTGGCGGTGAAGTTCGTGAGCGCGTAGATGCTGGTGCCTCGTATGCCGCCGTTGACAACACCGAAACCGGTATCACCAGCGATGTCGATCCAGTCGCCGCCAGTGAACTCCTTGAGGTTCTTGCCCGCGCGGCGCTTCGCGATCACGGTCAGGACGAACGACGTCCCGCCCTCGACGGCGGCAGCGACGATTGTGGCCTTGGTGCCTTCCCTCAGCGTCGGCTGGCTCGCCTAGTAGGCGTCGTTTCGTCGCGACTGATCGGTCGAGCGGAGCGAGTTGTTCTCACCCACGAGCGTCGCTGCGTATGCGTCGCGCTGCACCTCGTGGTACTTGAGGTGCGAGGCCTCGATCGATTCGATGCCCACCGAGCCTTCATCGAAGAAAGCCCTGACGGACTTCCAGTCCGTGTGCGATGGGCCATCGCCGCTCCGCGTCAGGAACTTGCCCGCCTCTTCGGGCGACATGGCGTGCAGCTTCTGGATGACCTCGAAATGGTCACCGGGGATCTGGTAGCGCCCACCGTTCTTGACGAAATCAGGGTATCGCCGAAGATGCTCCGCGATTGCGGCGAGGCCAAACCGGCCCTCGGCCGCATAGAACTTCTGTTGGATCGCCATGCCGTCGCGCACCAAGTCCATTGGGCCGTTGTTGTTCACCCACCGGTAGGCGGCCTGCTGTCCGAGGATCTGGCTTCGCGCCTGACGGTGTTCCTGGCCGGTCCCAGCCGGCGCGCAATGGTCTTGATCCCCAGATGCTCGCTACGGTGCAGCCAGCGTATCTCGGCCCAATCTTCCATGATGATCATCCACAATTCAACCCGGGGGCAAAATTCAAACGGTAACGGTATTATGGGGCCAGTTTTCCGAAAGCAACGACAGATGGCCGGTCTAACTCTTGGCGGCCGCCTGATCCAGCAACCGGGTGCGGGATTCGGGCCGGGCGGCAAGGTCGATGCAGGTCCAGGCCATGGCTAGGGCTCCGTCCCGGATCGCTTTGTCGCCGGCCGGTGCGGCGGCTGCTTCGGCGAAGGCCTGGTTGTGGATGGGAGGGCATCCGTCACCGAGGCTGATCATGGGATGGATGGTGGGGAAGTGATGGGAGACATTGGCCATGTCGGTGGATCCGCCGCGGCGGCTGGCCGGGTTCATGTGGCGGCCGAGGGCAGCGCTGTTGCTTCCGAAGAGCTCCGCTATCGCTGTATCGGTGCGGAATTCGGCGTAGGCGGGGCCGTCCTGGACGACCTCAAGCCGGGCGCCGGCGGCGAGCGCGCCGGCCTCTAGACAACGGTTGAGGACGGTGGTGGCCCGGGCCAGGGATTCGACGTCGTGCGCGCGCACCATCCATTGCCCTGTTGCCAGTTCCGGGATGACGTTGGGCGCGGTTCCGGCGCTGTCAACGAAGCCGTGGATCTGCTGTCCCGGTTCCAGTTGCTGGCGCGCCAGGCCAATCGCGGTCAGCGCGACGGTTATTGCGTCCAGTGCGTTAATGCCGTCCCAGGGGTGAGCGGAGGCGTGGGCACTGCGGCCGTGGAAGGTGACCCTGTAGCCGGCGCAGGCGTAGGGCAGCATCTCAACTTCGTCCACGTCGCCGGGATGGACCATCATGGCCGCGTGAGTTCCGTCGAAGTCACCCTGCTCCAGCATGAGGACTTTGCCCCCACCGGTTTCTTCCGCCGGCGTGCCGAGCAGCCGGAGCGTGACGTCCAGCCGGTCGGCCATGGGTGCCAGTGCAGTAAAGGCACCCAGGGCTGCCGCCGCGATGATGTTGTGGCCGCAGGCATGCCCGATCCCGGGCAGGGCGTCGTATTCGGCGCAAATGGTCAGCACCAGATCACCGGTTCCGACCTCCGCCTTAAGGGCGGTGGGAAGCTGTCCCAGCCCGACCTCGACCCGAGTCCCCGGTACCTTCGTCAGTTCCTCGGCCAGCCACCGGACAGCCTGGTGTTCCCCAAACCCAAGTTCGGGGTGTTGGTGGAGCAGGTGGCTGAAGGCGAGGACGCCAGGAAGGTTCTCCTGCAGGGTGGATTCGGCGTCGTTCTTGAGGTTCTCGGCTGTTCCGCTGGTCACTGTGGCCGGCCTTTCGGTTAATTGTCGTTTTGTCAGATCACCTTGGCGAGGAACGACTTCGTCCGCTCATGCTGGGGGTTCGTCAGGACGTCCTGCGGGTCGCCCTGCTCCACGATAACGCCGTTATCCATGAACACGACGACGTCGCCCACTTCGCGGGCAAATCCCATCTCGTGGGTGACGACAATCATTGTCATCCCGTCCCGGGCCAGTTGTTTCATCACGTCGAGGACTTCTCCGACGAGTTCGGGGTCCAGTGCCGACGTGGGCTCGTCAAAGAGCATGACTTCAGGTTTCATGGACAGGGCCCGGGCGATTGCCACGCGCTGTTGCTGGCCGCCGGAGAGCTGGGAGGGGTAGTTGTCCATTTTGTCTGCGAGGCCGACTTTGCGCAGCAGCTCCCTGGCGTGGGCTTCGGCGTCCTTTTTGGACATTTTCAGCAGCTTGATGGGGCCGAACATGACGTTTTCCTTTGCCGTCATGTGTCCGAAGAGATTGAAGGACTGGAAGACCATGCCGATCTTGGATCGGCGTTTGTTGATCTCCGGCTGGGATGCCTCCTGGAGTTGGTCGCCGCGGACGTCGTAGCCGATCATTCGGCCGCCGATCGTGATGGCACCCGAGGTGGTCATCTCCAGATGGTTCACGCAGCGCAGCAGGGTTGACTTCCCCGACCCGGAGGGTCCGATCAGGCAGACCACCTGTTGCTTCGCCACGGTTAGGTTGATTCCCTTGAGGACCTCGACGTGCCCGAAGTTCTTGTGCACGTTGAAGAATTTTACATCCGACATCAGCGCTGGGCCTTTCCAAGCAGGAGGGCGTTGCCCTTGGAGTACTTCTTTTCCAGGCGGGTCTGCGCCAGGGTCAGGATGGAGGTCAGCAGGATGTACCAGATGCTGGCGACGATCAACAGGGGGATTTGTTGCAGGTTCTGCGCGTAGATCTGCTGCGTGTTGTACAGCAGATCCCCGACCCCTATCACAATGACCAGCGAGGTGGTTTTCAGCATGGAAATGACCTCGTTGCCCACCGGGGGGATGATCACTTTCATGGCCTGCGGAATGACGACGAAACGCAGGGTATGCAACTGGCTGAAGCCCATGGAACGTGAGGCCTCCGACTGGCCCGCCGGGACGCTGAGCAGCCCGGCCCGCACAATCTCGGCCATGTAGGCGCCCTCATTCAGACCAAGGCCCAGGATTGCGGCACCGAACAGCGAAATAACGTCGTTGGTGTTCCACTCAACGAAGGTGGGTCCCCAGGGGATGCCCAGTCCAATTTTCGGGAACAGGACGGCGGAAAAGCCCCAAAACAGCAGCTGGACCAGGAGCGGCGTTCCGCGGAAGAACCATATGTAAGCCCCGGAGACTCCGCGCAGCAGCCAGTTGTCGGACATCCGCATTACCGCTACAACCAGTCCGACGACGAAGCCTATGGCCATGGCGATAACGGTCAGTTCCAGCGTGATCAGCAGACCGCCGAGGATCCGGGTGTCCAGGAAGTACTTTCCCACCGTGACCCAGCCGAATCCCGGGTTGGTTATCAGTGTCCACACGCCGTAGACGATGGCAAACAGCACGACGACGACGGCGATGACCTGGCCGGGCCGACGGCGGCGAAGCACCGGTTTGGTGGTCAGCGCCAGATAGTCGTGGCCGATGTCCGGTTGGCTGAGCAATCCGCGGTCGCTCATTTAGCCCTCCACGGTGGGATTGATCTCCGCCGTTTTTACGGCCGACGGCGTCAGATTCCATGCGGCCATGATCTTGCCGTAGGTGCCGTCATCGATCAGGGACTGGATCGCAGCCTGGAACGCTTTGGCCAGCTCGCCGTCGCCCTTCGCCATAGCGACACCGGCCAGCGACGGCTCGACCAGGATCGAATCGATCTGGGCGAACGCCTCCGGCTGGACCTGGGAGTAGTAGGCGGTGAGGGCGTTGTCCGCCAGCATCGCCTGAGCACGGTTCGAGGCGATGGACTGGTTCGCGCTGTCCTGCTGGGGCAGCAACAGCGGGCTGATGGCCGGCTTACCGGCGTCGGTGCACTGCTTTTCGAAATTGGGCAGGACATTCAGGGCCTGCGTTGTCCCTGTTTGCGCGGTCACCGTCTTGCCGCACAGGTCGAGGACATTGTGGTAGCTTCCCTCGTTGCCCTTCTTCACCATCACCGACGTTCCGCCTTGCATGAAGCTGACCATGTCCACCACGGCTGTTCGCGCAGGAGTGATGGAGAAGGCCGCCCAGGAGGCGTCATAGCGCTTGGACTGGAGCCCGGCCAGGATGCCGTTAAAGTCGCCCTTGGTGATGTCGATTTTGATACCCATCTTGTTGGCCACTGCCAGTGCCATGTCCGGTTCCAGGCCGATGATCTTGCCGGTGTTGTCGGTGAAGTCGATCGGGGCGTAGGTCGGGTCCGTCACCAGCTGCATACTGCCCTTGCTCTTCACGTCGGCTGGCATTAGGTCCTGGACCTTTGTGTCGGGCTTCACCGCTTGCGCGGCTTGGTTTCCGCCCTCCCCCAGGGCCGGCTTCGACGTCCCGGACGCATCGACCGCTGGAGCCGGCGTCTCGTTGTTGGTACAGCCTGTAGAGGCAGCGATCAGCAGTGCAGAGACCGCCAACAGGCAGGATTTGGTGAAGATGGTGCTCTTGGTCATCGTGTCTCCAGAGGACGGAAGTAGGGCTTGTGTAAATAATATGTGTAACTTATTATTTGTGTGACAGGCAACACTGTCAAGAGGTAATTCGGATATGTCCGGTGGTCGAATATTTCCGGTGGAAGAGGGGAACTGTGGAGACGAATATCCGGAAACGCACGCACGCCGTGACGGAAGAGGCCATTGCCGAGCGCCGAGAAGCCATCGTCGCCCACGCCGCCGGCATCATCGGCCAAGCGGGTGTGGACGGCTGTTCGTTTGGAGCGGTCTCGGATGCCACTGGATTCAGCATTGGCATGATCCAGCACTACTTCCGCACGCGGGAACGCCTAGTGCTTGCCACCGTCGAATTCAGAACCAACGCGTCGGTTCAGGAATGGCAGGGCCTGTATTCGGAAGGAACCAACGCCGTTGAGCGGCTCCACGATCTGCTGACCTTCGCCGTCGAGGGTGAAGCCACCTTCGAGGAGGCATGGGGCTTCTGGGTGGAGGTCTACAGCGCCGCCCACAAGGATGAAAATATCCGCCGACATGTGGCCAACGCGCTGCTGGCATGGCGAGGCATTTTTGTGCAGACCTTGAAGGAAGCGATATCCGAAGACCTGATCCACCCCTTCCACGATGCCGATGCACTGGCCACACTGCTTTTGGCCGTGATCGACGGACTGGCCATCCAGACCCTGAACGGCATCTACGACCACAGCCCGCAAAAGATGATCCGAACACTGCAGCTCTTCGCCGCGCACGAATTCGGCATTGACGTAGCCGACTTCGTGGACCGCAGGCAAAGCAGCCTGCCTTCCACGCGGTAAGGGGCCCTTCACCGCACTCTGTTGCCGCCGTCACCCCCTGCCCCCCCGAACTAACGTTGCACCGCTCAAACCATTGGAAGGACGCCATGACCATCACCACCGATTCCCTGCACACGGCCCGCTTCGCGGACCGGGCCGACGGATACCACCCCTCGCCGGTCCGTGAAGTCTTTGAGGTTTCCATGCAACCCAATATGATCTCCTTGGCCGGCGGCAACCCGGACCTCAGCGGCCTGCCGTTGGACCGGATAGCGGACATGGCCCAGCGCATCATCAAAGACCGCGGCGAGGAGGCCTTACAGTACGGTTCCGGGGCCGGAACCCCGGAATTGCAGGAACTGATTTGCGAGATCATGGCTCTGGAAGGTATTTCTGCCCTGCCGGAGAACGTGCAGATCACCTCCGGCTCCCAGATGGCACTGGAGCTGGTGACTAAGCTCTTTTGCAACCCCCACGACGTGATCCTGGCCGAGGGCCCCACCTATGTTGGAGCGTTGGGCACCTTTGAAGGTCTCCAGGCCGACGTCGTACAGGTAGCCATCGACGAGAAGGGACTCATCCCGTCGGAGCTTCAGGACGCGATCAGAGCGCTCAAGGCACAAAGCAGAACGATTAAGTTTCTCTACACCATCCCGAATTTCAACAATCCCTCCGGCATTAGCCTGACCCCAGAGCGTCGCCAGGAGATCGTCGACATCTGTCGCACCGAGGGAATCGCCATCGTGGAGGACAACCCCTACGGGCTCCTGAGCTTCGACGGCTCCGCTCGAGCTGCCCTGCATTCTCTGGACCCCGACAACGTCTTCTATCTGGGATCGTTTTCCAAGATTTTCTCCCCCGGCTTGCGGATCGGCTGGGTACTCGCACCCACAGAGGTGCGCAAACGTCTTCAACTCGCCGCTGAAGCCACCACTATTTGCCCTTCGGTGCTCAGCCAGATGCTGGTGGAGAGCTACGTCTCAGGGTTCGATTGGCGTGCCCACGTCCGCGACGCTTGCACCACTTACGCCCGCAGATGCGATGCAGTGATGGAGGCCCTGGAACTGCATATGCCGGAAGGGACAACCTGGACCAGGCCAACGGGCGGGTTCTTCACCTGGATCACCCTGCCTGCCGGGCGGTCGGTGGACGCGCTGCTGCAGCCGGCCATCGACGGCGGAGTGGTCTTCGTCCCCGGCAGCGCCTTCTTTGCCGAACCGGCCGGTGCCAACCAGCTGCGAGTGGCCTTCTCCTTCGAAACGGAGGAAGCGCTCGTGGAGGGTGTCCGCCGGCTCGGTGCTGCGGTAGCGGCATTGCCGGGCTGAGCCACGCCCTTTGGACGCACTTTCAGGATGGGCCGTCAGATACCAAGCGATCGAGCGATTTCTCGTAGCGCTCGCGGAGGATACTTGTGTGAATCCAGCTGTCCAGATGCAGGACGGACTTCAAATTCCTGATCGAATGCACAATCTGGTTGTAGGCGCTTTGGGAGTCCACGGCTATGGTTACTACCAAGGAGTAACGGCCAACGGTGCGTGCCACGAATTCAACGCCATCTATGCCGGAGAGCAGTTCGATCACCTCGCTGGCATCCCCAGAAAGAGTCACGCCGCTGCCGAAAATGATCGATTCGAATCCATCGCTCCGGCTGGCGATCGCGCCAACCCGCATGATGTTAGTGTCGATGAGCCGCAGCACTCGGGTTCGACAGGCACTCATCGACAGCCCGACAGAAGCAGCGATTTCGGCGAATCCGGACCGGCCGTCGCGCTGCAGAATCGTCATGATGTCGATGTCCGTTCCATCCAGCGACAATCCATCGACAGCCGGTTCCTCGCCGAGAAACAAGCTCCGGATGATGTGCTCGTACACGAGGACGTTCACTTCGACGACGTCCGGCAGTGACCTGATTTTGGCAACCACCTCGTAGAGTTCGCCCATGGTGGCCATCCGGACTTCAATGACGATCTGGTATGGACCGGTGGTCTCCGAGACGTAGACGGCGGAATCCAACGCGTCAATGCTCCGCAGAGTCTCTCCGGCGTCGCTGGAGACCTTGACCGCGAGGTGCCCCAACACGGACAGCCCTAGGACGCGTGGGTGAACCGCCGCGACCACCCTGACCTGGCCGGAGTTGATGAGGTAGTTGACGCGGACCGCAACCGCCGCTCTACTGCTGCCGACAGACTTAGCCAGATCGCTAAACGATGCACGTCCATCCTTCTGCAACTGACGCAACAAGGACTGATCTAATTCATTCACCTCCCCTTTATATCAGCAGCATCGTCCCACAGAAACAGATTTTTGTTTCAGCAGGATTCTTACAATATTTCTGACACCTCGTGACGTCTAAATGAGCTGTATTTAGTGTTGGTTGGCAGTTATACAGTTTTTATGTTGACATCCCGTGTTTCGTGTCACACCATTGGAAGGACTACCCGGCAGCCTTGGCCTCCTGAGCATGGCGCGCTTCCCACTTTCCAGGAGAAACAAATGAAGAAGGTCCTCAAGTTCGCCGTTGTGGCTTCCATTGGCGCCATGGCACTCGCCGGCTGTTCTGCCGCAGACAGCTCCGCAGGCGGCTCATCGGCTGGTGCCAACAGCAAGACCCCGAAGGATTTGGTCAACGCCGGCCAGGTGACGCTGTGCATCGACCCTGAGTACCCGCCGCTTGAGTACTACGCTGACGGCTCCGGCGGCGACATTATCGGCTTCGACGCGGATGCTGGCCGGGCCTTGGCCGACTACTGGGGAGTCAAGATCAAGTATGAGGTGACATCATTCGACGGGCTTATGCCCGGGCTGCAGAGCCGCCGCTGCGACATGATCCTCGGTGGCCTGTACACCAGCGCGGCCCGTCTCCAGGTTGCCGATGCCGCGCCCATCATGAACGCCGGTCCGGCAGCATTGGCAGCGCCGGGGCTCGTCGGAGATCTCAAGACCAAGCTTGATCTGTGCGGACGCAAGGTAGTGGCCCAGGCGGCCTCCAGCAACGCCGCCTCGGTAACGGCCTTGGGTGATGAGTGCAAGAAGGCCGGCAAGGCCGCGCCTACACTGTCCGAATACCCGAAAACGTCTGACACGGTGCTGGCAGTCCTGAACGGCAAAGCCGACGTCTTGGTCGAAACCAACGTGGCCGCCGCTTACATGGTCACCCAAAACAAGGGACGGTTGGAAGTCGCCAACAAGGTCTTTGATCCCGACACGACCTTTGGCGTTTTCAGTAAGAAAGGAGGTGCCTTGAGCCCCGCGATCGCCACGGCGTTCAAGGCCATGCACGACGACGGTACGCTCGCGAAGATCGCGACCAAATACAACCTGGATCCGACCATCCTGGATGTTAAGTAGCATCATGCGACCTGCCGAATTCAGTGGGCCAGCGCCCACGACCCTCAAGAGAGTACTGAGCTAATGCTTTTTGATCCCGATATCTTCTTTGCGCAGCTAGTCAGCACGGACTATATGAAGGGCGCCGCACTTTCGGTCGCGGTAGCGGTCTTTTCCCTGATTCTGGCAACCGTCATCGGCTTCTTCATGGCCATCGGCCGCACGTCCCGGCGGACTTACCTACAGGCGCCTGCGCATTTCTACGTGTGGTTCTTCCGGGCAATCCCGGCCCTTCTGGTCCTGCTGATCATGTGGAACGCCCTGCCGCAGCTCATCCCGGCGCTGCGGGCGGACTGGTTCTCCCCCTTCCTGGCCGCCTCGGTCGGGTTGGGATTGGTGGAAGCTGCCTTCATGTCCGAGATTATTCGCTCAGCGTTGCTAAGTGTCGACGAGGGACAGGGGCTCGCCGGCCGGGCACTGGGCATGTCGCCGGCCAAGGTCATGCTCAAGGTCGTCCTGCCGCAGGCCATCCGAATCGCGCTCCCGCCCACCGGCAACGAGTTCATTGGGCTGGTCAAGTACTCCTCGCTCGCATCCGTTATTTCGCTTCGCGAACTGCTGACAACAGCCCAGGTAGGCGTGAACATCACGTTCCGCTACGCGGAGTACTACGCCGCAGCCATCATCTACTACCTCGTCATCGTGTCCGTATTGTCCATCCTGCAGAGCTTTGTCGAGAAGAAGTTCGCTTGGACGTCCAAGACAGCAAAGTCTAAGAAGGGCATGGACGTCGTCAACACTAAGGTAGGCATCTCGTGAGGACCGTCATCGAATCCGCCCAGGAGCAATCCATGACCAAACTGCCCATCCTTCAGGTGAAGGATCTGCATAAGACCTACAACGGAAACGCCGTGCTCACGGGCGTCGAGTTCGAGGTCGAAAAAGGCCAGGTGAAGGCGGTTCTGGGACCTTCCGGGTCGGGAAAGTCGACTATGCTCCGCCTGATGGCCTTGTTGGAACCGGCCGACTCCGGCGAAATCCTGCTCAAGGGAACCCGGATCGGTAGCAGGGAGCACAAGGGCCATACTCTACACTTGCCGGAACGCCAGCTTGCCGCCCAGCGACAGGAAGTCGGGATGGTGTTTCAGCGGTTCAACCTGTTCCCCCACCTGACCGCCGTCCGCAACGTGATGCTCGGTCTAACCAGCGTCAAAGGGATCGCACACCACGAGGCGCGCTCGCAGGCCATGGACATGCTAAAAAAGGTCGGTCTTGAAAACCGGGCCACCCACTTCCCCTCGGAGCTTTCCGGTGGCCAACAGCAACGCGTCGCGATCGCTCGGGCCCTAGTCCTAAACCCGTCGGTCATGCTCTTCGACGAACCAACGTCAGCCCTCGACCCCGAACTGGTCGGCGAAGTGCTCGAAGTCATGGAACGACTGGCGGAAACCGGGATGACCATGATCGTTGTGACGCATGAAGTCCGCTTTGCACGCCGTGTGGCCAACGAAGTGACCTTGTTCGACGGCGGCGTCATCGTGGAGCAGGCCGAGCCCGAACAATTCTTTACCAATCCTCAGCACGAACGAACAAGGAAGTTCCTCAGCCATGTCCGCTAACACCGACCTCACCGCGCCCCAGAAAATGCTTCGCGCGGTCTACACGGACATGGACGACATCGAATTCTCAGCCGGAACCCAGCTGCTGCAGAACGCAGGCTTCACGGTGGACTACCTGCAAACCCAGGATTCCGACCGCATCGTGGCGCAGGCACACGACGCCACAGCTTTACTCGTTGGTTACGCCCAGGTCACGGCCGGCATGATGGACAAGATGCCGTCGCTGCGCATCATTGCGCTGCTGTCCATGGGCTTTAACAATATCGACCTGGATGCAGCACGGGAACGCCGCATCTGGGTTACCAATATCCCAGGTGCGGCAACCGAGGAAGTGGCCGCCCACGCGCTCGCGCTGACGCTGGCGCTCACCCGCGGGCTGCCGTTCTACGGCGCCAGCGTGCGGGCCGGCACTTGGAATGTCCGGGACACTGTGATTCCGCCCCGACTAAGCCAGACGAGCCTCGGCATCCTGGGCCTGGGCCGCATCGGCACCCGGTTCGCAGAAATGGCTGCACCTGTGTTTGGCGAAGTCATCGGATATGACCCCGTCCTGCCGGATACGCAAGCGACGCGGGACCGCCTCAGGGCCGTCGGCATCCGGCGCACCACCCTAGAAGAGGTCCGCGACAACGCCACTGTACTGTCCTTGCACATGCCGCTGACCCACGAGACCGAAGACATGATCAACGCGGACTTCTTGGCAAAGATGAACCGGGGATCATATCTGGTCAACGTAAGCCGCGGCGCCCTGGTGAATTCGGCGGCTGTGAGGTTGGCCGTGGACTCCGGACACCTGGCCGGAGCCGGGCTGGACGTTCTGGATGTGGAACCCCCCACTGACGAACACCCGTTGCTTGGCCACCCCCGCATCCTGGTGACGCCGCACATGGCCTACCTTTCCGACTTCACCGAAACGGAATACGTCCGCCAACAGGCGCAAAATGTCGCGTCCTGGCTGGCCTCCGGACAACCCGAATCCCCGGTTGTTGAGCTCAACTAGCCCGACTAACCGCCCCCAATGATCCATGGGAGAAGACCTTGCGTAAGTTGACCACCTTTGAAAGCCGCCCGTTCGGGCACCGTCCTACCCTTGTTACCGCGAAAACCATTCACACCATGGATCGCACCCGGCCCACGGCCGAGGCTTTCCTCCTCGTCGGCCCAGAGGTTGCTGCCGTCGGAACCATGGCCGAATGCCGCGCGGTAGCCGCGGGCCTCAGCAACTTGGAGCCGGACGTCCGCGACTTCGGTCGTGTCACGATCGTCCCGGGGTTCATCGACGCCCACGCTCACCCCCTGATGCTCGGTCAGATGATGAGCTGGGTAGATTGCGGACCGGCCAAAGCCGCAAACATTCCCGAGATCGTGGCGCTGCTCAAAGAAGCGGCCGAAGGCATCCCCAATGGGCTGCCCGTGCGTGGCTATGGCTATGAGCACCGCAACCTGGCGGAGGGTCGGCACCCTACCCGCTTTGAGCTAGACAGCGTGGCCGCCGACCGCGAGGTCTATCTGATGAATGCATCCGGCCATGGCGGTGTTGTCAACTCCTTCACGTTTGAGCTGCACGGTATCACCAGTGAAACACCCAATCCCCAGGGCGGCGAATTCTTCCGCGATGCCTCCGACCAACTGACCGGTGAGCTCTCCGACGCTGCGTGCAATATCCTGACGGGCCTGGAAGGCGTAAAGATCGGCCACCACGGCCCCAACTTCCATCTGGCCGACGCACCCGAGGAGCACCTGCGCCAGCTCGGCGTGGCTCAGGAGAACTTCCTGGCTGGTGGTGTCACCAGCATCGGCGACGCTCAGGTCTCCCGCCGTGAATTCGACATGTACTTGCAAATGGCAGACAAGAACCAGCTCAAGGTCCGTGTGTGCATGTACCTGCTCTCGCATTTGCTCGACGACGCCCTGGACATGGGTCTGCACGGCCAGTTCGGAAACGCCCGGCTCAGCTTTGCCGGCATTAAGTTCTATGCGGACGGCACGCTTGGGGGCTGGACGGCCTACTTCCCGGACGGCTACGTGGGCGACCCGTGCCGCACCGGCCAGCTCTACCATGAGCCCGCGGCGTACAAGGAGCTCATCCGCAAGGCACACGCCGTAGGACTCCAGACGGCAACCCATGCCCAGTCGCCCACCGCCTTGGAAATGGTCATTGACGCGATCGAGTCCGCCCTGGCCGAGCGTCCGGACGCGGATGCCCGACACCGCATCGAACACTGTGGCCTGCCCACCCCCGAACAGATTCAGCGCATGGCCGCCGCTGGCATCTACCCGGTCAACCAACCACAGCACTACTACAACTGGGGAGAAGGCGTGCAGCAGGCCATCGGCACCCCGGGCGAGCGGTTCAATCCACTGGGCGAATTTGTTGAGGCTGGCGTTCCGGTCACCATCAGTTCGGATGCGCCCGTTGCGGATCCCCGCCCGCTGGAAGCCATCCAGGCGGCTGTGACCCGGGTGACCCGCAACGGACATCGCCTCGGTGCAGACAACTTATGCATCACGGCGCGGATCGCGCTGGAAGCCCATACGATTAACGCCGCCAAAGTGCTGGGCCGCGAGGACGATCTAGGATCCCTCGCGCTGGGCAAGCGCGCGGATTTCGTCATCCTCGCTAGTGACCCGCTGACGTGCGCCCCGGAACACATCGCAGCCATCAAGGTGCTCGAAACGTGGGTCGATGGTATCTGCCAGTACACCGCGGATGCGACCCCGACCGGGCTCGTGTCCATCCTTGACCACGTGAATTCCTAACAGGAGAATCGCTGTGCAGACCCAAATGACAGACTCCCCATCACCCGCCTCCGCCGCCAGCACGGAAAACAATGCCGGATACTCCATCCTGAAAACGCTCCGGAACTACGGCGTAGACGCAATCTTCGGCATCCCGGGCACCCACAACCTGGAGTTTTACCGCCATTTGGTGCCGCTGGGTATTCGGCCGGTGACCACCCGCCATGAGCAGGGGGCCGGCTACGGCGCCGACGGCTGGGCGCAACAGACCGGCCTGCCCGGCGTCGTCATCACCACCTCCGGTCCCGGACTGCTCAACGCCCTCTCCGCCGCTGGCACCGCTTATTGTGAATCCCGTCCGCTTATCATCCTCTCCCCCGGCGTTCCCGAGGGGGAGGAGTTCGCGGACATCGGATCCCTGCACGAGACGAAAAATTCGACGGCGGCCGCTGGCGCCATCGTCGAGTGGAGCCGTCGGGTACATTCCGCTACGGAAGCCGTGCAGGCCATCCATGATGCCTTCGCCTTGTTCCGCTACGGCCGGCCGCGCCCAGTGCACATCGAAGTACCGCTCAATGTCCTGGAAAGTGCCTCGAACTGCCCAGCGGACCTGCTCGAGGCGAGGCCCGTCAGGCCCGGGCAAATCGCCGACGAGGCCAATCTGCGAACCGCAGCAGAACTCATCCGCAGCGCCGTCCGCCCGGTGATACTGGCCGGCGGTGGTTCCATCCGGGCTGGCGCGGATCTGGCGGCGCTGGCCGAATTGCTGCAGGCACCCTTAGTCACCACGCTCAATGGCAAGGGTGCCCTTCCCGAAAGTCATCCACTCTCGCTGGGCTCTGACATCCGGCTGCCCGCAGCCCAAGAACTCTGCAACGACGCCGATGTTCTGCTCATCATCGGCTCCAAGGTGGGCGAGTCCGAGCTCTGGGGCGGTAGCATCACGCCGGGTGGACCTGTGGTGCGGCTGGACATCCTGGCCTCGCAGGCCCACAAAAACGTGCCATCGGACGTCGCGCTCATTGGTGACGCCGCCGTCGTCGTGCCTCAACTAATCACCGAACTCGGCCGGCTCACCCGCCCGACCGCGGACATCGACGCCGCCCGGGAAACCTTGCGCGGGCAGGCCCGGGCGCTTTCGCCGGTGCTGAGCCGGATCGCCGAAGAAGCCGCGTCGGTGCTTCCAGCCAACACCATTGTGGGCGGCGACTCGTCGCAGATCACCTACCTGGGTACGGCGTCGTTCATTCCCCAAGATCTTCCGCATTCGCTGCTCTACACGCCGGCCTACGCCACCCTCGGTTACGGACTGCCAGCCTCCATCGGCGCCAAAATCGGCGCCCCGGAACGGCCCGTGGTGTGCATCCTCGGCGACGGCGCCCTCATGTTCGCCGTGCAGGAGATGATGACGGCGGTCGAACAGGGCATCGACCTGGTAGTGGTCTGCGTGGACAACGGCGGCTACGCAGAGATCCGCGCAAACGAGGAAGACCGCGGCATTACCCCAGTCGGCGTGGACTTGGTGCAGCCCGACTGGGCCGCCTTGGCCACCGCCTTCGGCGGCACCGGCCACACACTGGACAGCGCGGCGGAATTTGCACCGGCCCTCCGGAAGGCCCTGGACAGCCGCGGCCTTCAACTGCTGCATGTGCCCATCGAGCTCTTCACCGCCACCCCGCCCGAAACCGCGAACTAGGAAAGAAACATGAGCCTTTCAACACCGGACACCGCCCAAAACAGCACCCAGACCGACAGCGCCCTAGCCGGAGCAGCTAAAGCCACCGCCCAGCAGTGGATCGACGACAACATGGACCGGCTCTCCGACTGGCACCGGCACATTTGGGACTTGGCCGAGCCGGCATGGCGCGAGTATCAGTCCGCCCAATGGTATGTGGATCTGCTGCGCGCCGAAGGTTTTGCCGTGGAAGCCGGCAGCGCTGGCATGCCCACCGCTTTCAGCGCCGAATGGTCCCTAGGCACGGAGGGCCCCGTGCTGCTGACCTACGCGGAATATGACGCCGTGCCCGGAAACTGCCAATCCGCCGGCACCGAGCCATCTCCCCGCGAGGGTCTTAGCCCTTACGCCCCGGGCCACACCGACCCGCACTCCGCCCTGGGCATTTCCACCCTTGCGGGACTGTTGGGCACCAAGCATGCCATGGCCGTGCACGGCATCGGCGGAACCCTAAGGTACACCGGTGAACCGGCGGAAAAGGTCCAGGGCTCAAAGGTGGTCCACGGGCTGCGCGGCTACTACGACGATGTAGATGCCATCGTCAGCTTCCACCCCTTCTACATGCTGCCCCTGTGCAACACAGCCCGCTGGGACACCCAATGCGGCAGCTACTACAGCAAGGTATACACCTTTGTCTGCGACGAACCCGAAACCTGGCAACTCAGCGCCAACCCCAACTCCCCGATTCCTGCCTCTCATTCGGCGGCAAGGGCACCGGGCGCCAACGTGGCCCTGATGTCCATGTACACCACCTCACGCATCATGCAGGACGCCATGCTGCCCAGCTTCGGCGGCTGGAGCCTCTCCGACGCTATTTTCACCCATGGCCAGGCCACCGCGGACAACCTTCCCGCCCGGATCGCCCAGATCCAGTACTCCTGGCGCTGCCCCACATTGGAAATGGCCGAGCACGTCCTGACCGTGCTGGACCGCAACGCCGAACATGCCGCCGCCATGGCGCACTGTGGGCTCAGCACCACCTGGGTCGCGCGGAACCGGCCCGGCCGCACCAATCACGTACTGGCTCAGGCGCTCTATACCAATTTGGAGATCGTTGGTGCACCCCAATACGGTCCCGCGGCCATAGCCGCCGCACAGCAAATCCAGCGGACCCTCGGCGTGGAGCCGATGGATAAACCGTTTCTGGACGAATGTGAGCAGCTCATCAGCCCGCAGGATGCAGAGGCCGCCCTGCGGGAGCATCTGGCATCCTGGCAGAAGAACTGGACCAGCGACGACTACGTTGAGATGACGCATTACGCGCCCACCGTACGGTTCTATGTCTCCCGGCCTGCGCTCAAGCCAGCTCCCGGCCAAGGTGCCTACCCCGGCTGGGTCATGAACGCGCTCGGCGGAATCGCCGAAACCATCGATCCAACCATCGAGGTCGCGGGCAAGACCATCGCCGGAACCTTCGTGGATCTGCTGACCACCCCGGAGGTGCTGACAGAGGCCAAGGCCGAATTTGACCGACGCGTGCTGGAAGACCCTATGCCGGTGCTCCTGCCCGCCGATTTCATGCCCCCCACGGAGTTCGCGTGGCCTGATTATTCGGCCGCATCCGACGGCGAACGGGTCTGGTACCCGAAGGCCCCCGGGCACTAACGTCAGTTTGGCGACGGTCGCGAACCCTGGCCGAACCGGTCCTGTTCGCGACCTCCCTGCCATGGCTTGCGCTCCTCAATCTTCCACACCCCACGCCCCTCAGACCCGGATCCGCGAGTAAGAACTTTTTGACAGGGGTGTGTTAAACCGAACAAGTGCCCCTTGAGCTGGGAAAATAGTAGTTGCGAAGCCAAAATTTTCCAGACAGAGAAGGACACCTGTTC
>NZ_JASISR010000035.1 GCF_030063245.1 Paenarthrobacter sp. PH39-S1 | reverse complement strand
CTGAACAGGTGTCCTTCTCTGTCTGGAAAATTTTGGCTTCGCAACTACTATTTTCCCAGCTCAAGGGGCACTTGTTCGGTTTAACACACCCCTGTCAAAAAGTTCTTACTCGCGGATCCGGGTCTGAACTGCGATGCTCTCGGTTGGGCCATGGCCGAGAATGGTCGTCGTGGCGAATGAAACAGGAGACTTCGAGCTGACCCTCGATGAGTTGCGTGGTGTTGCCCGATACGCCGCAGAAAGTGCGCAAGAAGTCCTGCCGCTCTTTGAGGACGCCAACCCCGAAGATCCTCGGCCGCGGGACGCTGTTGAAGCTGCATGGACCTTCGCGAACGGCGCAGCGCGAAGGAATTTGCAACGGCTCACTGGGTTGGACGCGCACCGAGCGGCGAAGGATGCGACCACCGACGCTGCTCGATTCGCTGGACGCGCCGCCGCCGACGCTGCCGAACTGATCGCAGGCGACGCCCCCGCTGCAGGCGACGCAGTGATCGAGCGGGCCCGCCGCCGCGCAACGCCTCTCCTCATAGACGTCCTTGGCCGCTACCCGCTCGCGCCTACCGGAGCGTGTGGTCGTGGGACGCGCCGTCCTTGGCTGAAGACTGAGCGCTTCCTGAATTCGGTTCCGGCTGCGGCGTCAGCGGGAGAAATTCGGTGAGCCGCTCGACAAGGCTCTCCGCAGCGCTTGGTGTGAAAACGGATAACGGTTTTCACCAGTAGCAATTCAGTTGTCGCGATTTCTGCGACAGGTTACAAAACAGACTCCCCCATGCCGTGCCCCGCTTGCTAGTCGCGTGTCCCATCGCGCTCGCTTCGCCGGGCGAGGCGTTGTAGTTGCCCTGCGTGCACGTTGACCACCCATTCCCAACCGGGCCTGGCCGACGGGCCGACCCGCGGGTCGCTGGGATCCTGGCCGTCACGCAAGGCGTGCAGGTACGCCCGATCTTGGTCGATCCGTGCGTGCACGTGATCAGCTCCACCAACGGACCCGTGGCCCGGGACAACGACATCCACGTCGCCCGCCACGCCCTCAAGCAACCGCAGCGCGGTGAGGTAGTCCTCGATCGGGTCAGCAGTGCCGTTCAGGTCGAGCATCGGAATCAGGACATCGGAAAGCATGTCGCCGGCGACGAGAACACCCCGTTCCTCGATCAACAGCGCCGCATGGCCCGGGGCATGCGCTGGATGCTCGATGATCCGGACTCGAGGGCCATCCCACGGAATCTGCGCCGTCCCGGCGGGCAGGCCGGTGATGAGGCCGAGCAGGTCCAGCGGTACCAGTTCGGGGATGCCGGCGGCCTTTGCGACTGCATCCACCCCTCCCGACAGCCGATCTTCGGCAGTCGCCGCGCAAACCGCGGTGCTGTAACGGGGTGCCGCGCCGAGAGCGGAGTGCCAGAGCAGGTGATCCCAATGCGGATGCGTCGAGAAGCCTGCCACAACGGTCTGGCCCAGATCCGACAGGTCGTTCGCGAGGCACGCCAATTCGTCGCCGTGAATCCCCGGGTCGATAAGCAACACGCCATCCCTGCCCCGCACGACAACGGTGTTGCTCTGACAGAACTCGCTCTCATGGACGAGCACACCCTCGGTAATCTGCGTCAGCATTAGCTGGCCTCACTTTCATCTCGGATCGCGTAGTGGTGCATTGTGACACCCCGATCGAAGGATCGCTGTTCGAGCAGATCGAGCTCGATCGGCATGTCGTAGTCGTCGAACAACGGCCTGCCGAAGCCAAGGATCGAGGGATGAGTGAAGAGCAGCAACTCGTCGAGCAGCCCCGCCCGGAGCAGCTGCGTGGCGAGCGCCGCGCCGCCAACCCCGATCATGCCGTCGGTCTCGGCCCGAAGCGCCGCGAGCTGCTCGATCGCGTCTTCTCCCCCGATGATCCGGGTGTTGTGGTCAGCGTTGCTGCGGGTTCGGGAGACGAGCACCTTGGGCATATCGGTCCAGATCTCACCGTACTCACACAGGAAGTCCGGCAGCGACGCATCCGTGCGCGCACGTGGCCAGTACTCCTCCATCGTCTCGTACATGACCCGACCCTGGACATCCAGGACGAACTCCCGCGCCCGCGCGTTGAACTCGCGGTGCAGTTCCTCGCCAATGCGGAACCACTCCCGCGCGCCGTTGTCGCCCGGAACCTGCTCGATCCGCAGGTCGAGGGAGACGTTCATCCAATATACGAAGCGGCCCATCATCTCCTCTTCCAAGAGTGATTGCGTTCTGCAACTACTATATTGAGAACGAAATACCTGTCAAGGAGGAATCGTGGAACCACGGTCAGGATGCCCGATCAACGCCGCCGTCGAGGTGCTCGGAGATCGCTGGGCGCTCATTGTACTGCGCGACGTCATCTTCGGCGACCGCCGCTACTTCCGGGCGCTGCTCACCGGGTCGATCGAGGGCATCGCTTCGAACATCCTCGCCGACCGCCTCGTGCGGCTCGTCGACGCAGGGATCCTCACCCGCGGCACAGCCGCCCGGGGGCAGCGCGCTCGCTACAGTCTCACGGAAGCTGGCATCCAGACTCTCCCCGTCATCTACGCCCTCGGAAATTGGGGCCTCGACTGGCGCCCCGGCACCGACGAGCTCCGGAGCCGACAGCAGTTCATGCGCGATGAGGGTCCGGCGTTCATCGAGGAACTCATGGACGAACTCCGCGCCCTCCACCTCGGCGCCCTACCGAAGCCGCGCGACGGCTCAAGCCCGCTCGAGCGCCTCGACGCCGCCTACGCCGCGGCATCCGAGCCGACATCACCGTGACCGGTCCCCGCCGTAACGCACTTCACCAGTAGTAATCCAACTATTCGCATTTTCTGCGACAGGTTACAAATCGTGTAGCTCCCCACAGGCCCACAGCTGCTCGCAACGAACAGCCGCAGAACCGCTGTGGACCTTGTTCATCGGTAGAATCAACTCCAATTGCAATCGGAACAGAATCAGTTTGCGTCAGCCCACACGACCCGTCTCGAGCAACCCCTCGAGACGGGCGTAGCTCGCCTCCATCCCATTGGTCATGCCCGTTGCCAGGACAGCGTCACGCTGCTCCGCGTTCGCGTACGTGATGACGAGTGAGAGCAGCGTGCCTCCGTCGACCGGCGTGAGTGTGAGTTCGTTGATCGTTGCCGGGAAGTCCATGCCGATCATCGCTTCCGTCGTAACCGCGCGGTATGGCTCCTCCGATTCGAGGAGCTCACCAGTGAAACCGAAACGATCGCCGCCTCCGTCGCTCTCCCACTCGTACCGGTAGCTGTTGCCGACCTGTGCGGCGATCTCGCACACGGGCATCGTCCATCCATCAGGTCCGAGCAGCCACCGCTTCATGAGGTCGGCATCGGTATGCGCGCGCCACACCTGCCTGACGGTCCCGCGGATGACGCGAGCCACGCGCACTTGCGTGTCGCCTAAAACTTTGGCCTCAACAGCGCGGTCTGAGGAGAAGGCAGCGAGGTCGGCGAGCACTGTGTCGATTTGTCCCATCGCTTCGCGCGTGCCATCGAGCATCCCCATCTCGATGAGTTGTTCGAGGTCTTTTACCGAGTCGAAGTACGAAGTCGTAGTTAGACGCGAACCGCTTTTGGTCGCTTCGAATGCAAATGCCATGCGGGTGGTGGGCAGTTCAGTGTTCGGCTCGCCCTTCTCGTTCGCGAATGAGTCAGCAACCTCGAACGACTCGGGCGCCTTCAGTGAGGTCCACTCCCAGCATCCGTAATGCACGTCGCCTTCAGGACCCGTCATCCGGTAGACGCTGCGGCCGCCGTTCGAAGCGTCGTGTCGGAGAAAGGTCGCCGGGTAGTTTGGCGGTCCCCAGAAACGCTCGATCTGACGGGGGTCTGTGTACGCGTCCCACAGCCGGCGTACCGGCGCGGCGAAGTCAGCGACGATCGTGAGGGTGAGTTGGTCGAGGTCTTTGTCGACAAAGGTGACGGGCATAGCGGGCCTTCCTAGTTGGGAGTGGTTTCGTCCTGGGCGAGCAGTGCGTCGATGCGGTCGATTCTTGAACGCCAAATTTGCTCGAACTGGTCGAGGAAGCGCTGGGCTTGGCGGATGCATTCGAGATCGCCCCGTACCATCCGCTCGCGCCCGCGCGGTTGTTTCTTCACTAGCCCGGCCCCCTCAAGCACTGCGACATGCTTCTGGACAGCCGCGAACGACATGTCGTACGCATTGGCGAGTTGTGACACCGACACCTCGGCGACGAGCGTTCGTCGCACGATGTCACGCCGTGTCGCGTCGGCGAGAGCGCGGAAGATGCGGTTCACGTCTTCGTCAGTGAGCTCTTGTACAACCATTTGGTTGTACTTTATACCCGAAGCATCGCGTGCGCAAGCGTTTCGTCGAGGATGCGTCTCCGTTCACGAAGGTGGCGACGTGTTGAGCTACGCCGTCGCGGGGATTCGCCGGCGCCACTTCAGGGGCTGTGCGGCCTCTGCGCGGCGCGGCAGGCTGGCGGAAAGCGCGCTGGCATCTGCTCGCTCAGCCGGAGTGGGACGGCGTGTCGCTGAACAGGAAGCGTGTGCGCCGGCTCTGGCGCGAGGAGGGCCTGGTTTGTAAACCCAAGGCGAGGAAGAAGCGCCGGACCGGGCCCGGCGCCGGGGAACAGAAGCGGCTGACAGCGCAGTAACCGATGCACGTGGTTAGCTTCGACTTCCAGACCGATGTGCCCACCTGCGGGCGTCACATCAGGTTTTTCTTTCGTCATTGACGAATACACCCGCACCGCGCTGGCCATCATCCCGCGCCGGTCGTTCACTGGTGTAACACCGTCGGCGTCGACACCGCCTTCATCGACCCGGGATCACCGTGGCAGAACGGCTTCATAGAATCGTTCAACGCCCAGTTCAGAAGGGAACAACTCGCGGGGGAAATCATGGACACCATTGGCCGAAGCGAAGTATTTGGCCAAGGAAGCGAAAGCTATCTACAATCATGAACGGCCCCACCGGTCCCCGGACGGCATGACGCCGAACCGATACTGGGAAAACTGGACGGCCAAAATCCATTAGCTATCGCATAGACGCCGGACTGCTAACGGGGGCCAAACCATTCGGATTCGAGCCTCCGGAGTCTCGCCAGTACGAGCTGCCGGTCCTGCCATTCCATTTTCTCGAAGCAATTCAGGTCTCTGGCTTCAGGCGCGTATTTCAGTGCGTGGTGCTCAAGCGTTACCCTCTGTTCCCTGCCAGGACGAAACAACCACCACGGCCTTTTCGGCAGGTTAAAGTTTAGATCCGGCCTGTTCCAAGGCCAGTGGGGATCGTAGTTCTAACTCACTGTTCGCTCTTTCGTTCATCCGGAAACCAACCGGGGGGGCTTTTCTCGAGGTGCTCCGGGTCACGATGTTCCTTCATATCACAGTTGTAGAATGGTCCCTGTGGATCCAGAAGGACCCGCATGTGGTGGTCTGTGTGCTCACGCCACCAGACACTCATGCCGGTAGCAGGATCAAGGCGCAGATGCTCCCAGTACCACCACATGGCCGCAACACGTGAGACCGCTTCGGGATGGAAATACCACTGGATGCACCATCTGGCTGACTTCCCGGTGACGCTGCGGACGTATGTTGTTAGCAGCCGCTCGTGAAGGAACTCTTCGGCCGCGCCGTAGACGGGCGCCGGCGCCTTCTCGGTCTTTTCGTACTCGCTTGTGCCGGGACTGGGGGCGGGAGTGTCCGTGTCGAATAATCCGAAATCATCTGCCATGAGTGACTGCTTTCTTTACTCCGTGACCCAGGGATTAGCGATCGGTGCGGCAGAAACGGGGGCGGCCTCTTCTTCCGGCGGTGGGCTGTATTTCTTGATGGACGCCTGCACGGCTTCCTTGTGCGGGCCGGTGTACCAGGGCATTGTGCGGACGAGGGTGGCTGCTGCGCCGGAGGCGAGGACGACGGCGCGTCCGCGGTCGAGTTCGGTGAGGTTGGAGACGTCGAAGATTCGTTCCTTGCCTTCTTGGCGTGAGCGGCTGGAGCCTGATTTCCTGAGGAGATGGAGACGTTGGTGTAGCTGTAGTCCCCGATCAGGTCCGAGAGTGCGCGGAGGAAGCCTTCTTCGGCGGCGCCGCCGCCGTAGACCTTGACGTTTGCGGCGGACCAGATTTTTCGCATGTTCGCCTCTCCCCACAGTTCGACGCGCTGGGACCAGGACTGCAGGATGCCCATGACGATCAGGCCCTTGGAGCCGTAGTGGCTGAACTGGTCCGGCAGGGCAGCCCAGCGGACGACGTTGGCTAGCTCGTCCAGGGCGAACAGCGCGGGCTTGGGCAGGCGGCCGCCGCTGCGCTCGGCTCGTTCTTCCATGGCCTCGGCGATGGCCAGAAGCTCCTGGCAGCTGGCGCGAGGAGGTTGGCCGCCTGCTGCAAGGGAGTTCTCGGCGAGGATGCACCCGTCCATCCCGGCAGCACCCGGGCCCTGCGGGGCCGCCACGGGCCGTGAGAGTATGAAGCCATGAGTGATGACGCTGGTACTCCAGTCGAGGGACAGACCGTTGGCAGCGGCCCGGAAGCAAGCGGTGCCAACGCAAGTGGCCCCCGCACAAGTGCGCACCCCACAAGTGGTGACCGCAGCGGTGGTGTTGAGGTGAGTGGTGACCAGAGCGCCGCGGTCGAGGTGAGCGGTGACCGCAGCGGCGGGGTTGAGGTGAGCGGGGGTGCCCGTACCGGGGATGCTGGCGTGGGCAGGGCTCCAGAGAACGGCGTTGGCGCAGTACAGCCCGCGCAGCCCGGGGACCTCGTGGATGAACCGGCCAAGGTCATGCGGATCGGCACCATGATCCGGCAGCTCCTGGAAGAGGTCAAAAGCGCGCCGTTGGATGAGGCGGCCCGCAGCCGTCTGGCGCAGATCCACGAGCGCTCCATCAACGAGCTGGAGGACGGGCTCGCCCCCGAACTGGTGGACGAACTGCACCGGATCACCCTTCCCTTTTCAGAGGACACGACGCCATCCGATGCGGAACTGCGAATTGCCCAGGCCCAGCTGGTCGGCTGGCTGGAAGGGCTGTTCCACGGCATTCAGGCGGCGCTCGCAGCGCAGCAAATGGCCAACCAGCACACGGCGGCACAACTTCAGCTGCGCCAGCTTCCGCCCGGGACTGTCCTGGCACCGGGCGTCATCGTCGGCGAAAACGGCGAACCGCAACGGGCACCGGCGGGAACGCGGCAGGCCAACGGCCCCGCCCGCGATGAGCCCGGCCACGGTCCCGGCCAGTATCTTTGACCGCGGTCCCGCCGGTGGCACTATTTGCGGCGGCCCGGCAGGGGCGCAAGGACGACGCCGAACTCGGTAAAGGTGTGTGGCGGCGCGCCCACGACCGATTCCGGCGCGGCTTGGACCGGTTCCACCAGATGCTCGAAGGCGTTGAGGACGAGGATCACTACAACGCGCTGGTCCCGCTCGCCAACAGACTTGCGGGGCTGCTGCCTCAGGTCCGCGCGGTGTGCGTGGCCGCCCAGCGGCGGGCACCCAGCGCCGGCCTGGACATTCCGGCCAGCGAGGGTGCCTTCCTGAACGAGGTGCATCGCGAACTCTCCCGCGCCGGGAACGCCCTCGCCACCGCGGCCGAAGCCGTCGCGCTGGTGCGCCTTAACGCAGGTCCGCTGGCCGCCGTCGAACGCCGTGCGCAAACTGTGCACCGACATGTAGCCGAAGCTGCCCGCCTGCTCGGGCGCTGATCGACCCCGCCTGCTCGGGCGCTGATTGAACCGGTGGCGAGCGGCGTCCCAACCTTCATGAGGGATCAGAAAAGCCCCGCACGTGTGGGTGCGGGGCTTGAACTGAGCCTCCTAACAGAATCGAACTGTTGACCTTTTCATTACGAGTGAAACGCTCTACCAACTGAGCTAAGGAGGCCTGCAGCCGCTGGAACCTAACAGCGGACGCAAGAAACAACTCTAATGGAGCCCACGGTCCTGGTCAAAATCAGGTCAAAATCAGAGTTAAAACAGGGACGGAGCGGCAGTCGAGGTCAGCAGCTCGTCTTATCTGCGGGGACTTTCCCCTCCACGAAGTAGGCGTCCACGGTGGTGCTGATGCAGGCATTGGAGCGTCCGTACGCGGTGTGCCCGTCGCCGTCCCAGCTCACCAGCACGCCCGAGGAGAGCTGGTCCCGCAACGACACCGCCCACTTGAACGGCGTAGCCGGGTCACGCGTGGTCCCGATGACCAGGATGGGACCGGCGCCGTCGGCAGTGATCCTGGCCGGCTTGCTGACCGCGGGATAGGGCCAGTCCTTGCAGGTCAGGCCCGAATACCCAAGCATTTTTCCGAACGTCGGTGAGGCCTTCTCCAAGGCCGCCGCGTCGGCGCGCATGGCCGCAACGTCGGTGATCATCGGGTAGTCAAGGCAGTTGATGGCACTGAAGGCGAAGGTGGTGTTGGAGGTGTAGTGCCCGCTGGCATCCCGGTCCGCGGAGTAGTCCGCCAGCGTCAGGATAGGATCGGAATCACCTTGGAAAGCTGCGCTCAGGGCGGATTTCAGCAGCTCCCAGAGGTCGGTGGAATACATGGCGAATGCCAGGGCGTTGTTGAACTCGCCCGAGGTGACGACGCGACCGTCCTTGGTTTTCTGCGGATTATCCACATAGGTGGCATTCAGGTCCCGGATCTGCTGGACTGCCTGCTCCGGAGTGCCGCTGACCGGGCACTTGGAGTCTTTTAGGCATTGGGTGGCCCAGGAATGGATGGCCTGCTCGAATCCGGTCGCCTGGCCCATGGAAATGTCTTCAATGCTCAGCGAGGGGTCCAAAGCTCCATCGAGGGAGAACTTTCCGACGTTCTGCGGGAACATCCCGGCGTAGGTTGCCCCCAGTTTGGTCCCGTAGGAGAAGCCCATGTAATTGAGCTTCTTGTCATTGAGCACCGCCCGCATGATGTCCATGTCCTTGGCAGCGCTGTCCGTGTCAATGTAGGGCAGCACCGTGCTGCTGTTTTTCACACACTGGGCAATATCGGATTTGGTTTCAGTCTCGTAGCCGGCCAGCCCGGCGTCGGTATCCAGATCAAAGGATTCCTGGCGTTCCTGGTCCCGGGCCGCGTCATCGGTGCAGGTCACCGGATCCGAGCGCTGTACACCGCGTGGATCGAAGCCGACGATGTCGTAGGCTCCGCGCAGCTTCGGCGAAAAGTAGCTCTTACCGCCGTCGCGCACCATGTTGTAGCCGGACGCACCGGGACCACCCGGATTGACCAGCATCGAACCCTGCTTTTGCGCTGTCGCTGCCATCCGGATGAGTGCCAGATCGATGGACTTGCCCTGTGGGGTGGAATAGTCCAGCGGCACCTTCACCGTGGTGCATTGGAAGGTTTTTTCGCAGCTGTTCCAGGTCACGGACTGGGTGTAATACATCTGGAGCTCCACCGGGGTGCCGGCAATCATCTCCGGGGCGGCGCTGGAAACCCTCGGGGCGGTGTCCATGGCGGGTGCAGGCACGCTGCATGAAGAGAGGAGCAGGGCGCCTGCAACAGCGCCGGCCATCATGCCGAAGGGGCGGCGGCGCGGACGGTGCTGTGACGACGGGACAGCTTTCATGCATTTCTCCTCATGGTGGTGCTACGACAAGCTCAACGGTGGCGCTACAACAAGCTCAACGGTGGCGCTACAGCAGGCTCACGGCCATGGCCTCGACGGCCAGCAGCGGAGCAACATTGGTGGTGGTGATCCGGCGCCGGACGCTGTTGATGGCGTCCATCCGTCCGAGCGTGATTTCGGGGGTCCCGCTGGCGGCGAATGCCTGCAGCTGGGGGCGTAGGGAGACATTGACCAGGTCGACCTCGGCGGCTTCCGTGCCGGTCAGCTGCAGCAGCAGGGTATCCCGGTAGAAGGACAGCAGATCCGTTAAAGCCCGGTCCAGCGTGTCCGTGATGGAGCGCTTCGATCGGCGTTTCTGGTCTTCTTCCAATGCCTTAACCTGGGACCGCATCGACGCCGGCAAGGCGCCCTTCTCCGGCGCTCCGAGGGAAACCAGCAGCGATTCCTTCTCCGCGGTGTCCCGTTCATCGTTGGAGGAATTCGCCTCCGCGCTCGCCAGCTCCACCAGCGATCCCGCGGCCCGTACCGCAGTCGTCACGTCCGTCAGCGTCAGCGGCAGGCGGACAATCGCGTCGCGGCGGCTGCGCGCCCCTTCGTCCCGGGCCAGGCGCCGTGCGATCCCTACATGGCTTTGCGCCGCACGGGCCGCATGTTCCGCCTGACGCGGGTCGACGCCGTCGCGCCTCACCAGCAGCGCGGCCACGTCCGCCACCGGCGGTACGCGCAGACCGACGGTCCGGCAACGCGAGCGGATGGTGACCAGCACGTCGGCCGGGCTCGGGGCGCACAAGATCCAGATTGTGCGCGGCGGCGGCTCCTCGATCGCCTTCAGCAGCACATTCGTTGTTCTCTCGATCATCCGGTCGGCGTCGCCGACAATGATCACGCGCCAGCGGGCCGACGACGGCCGGTCCTGTGCCTTGGTGACCAATTCGCGGGCGTCGGCAATGGCAATGGTCGTTTTCTCGGTGGCCACGAAGGTGACGTCCGCGTGGGTGCCGGTCATGACGGTGTGGCAGGCGTGGCACTCGCCGCAGCCGCGCTCGCTCAGCTCCACGCGCCCGCAGACCAGGGCGGCAGCGAAGGCCCTGGCCGCGTTGGACCGGCCGGAACCGGGAGGCCCGGTGATCAGCCAGGCGTGCATGGGGGAAGGTGACTGTGCGGCGCGCCGAAGCTGCTCGACGACGGGCTCTTGCCCCTGCAGATCGTCCCAGACGCTCACGGCAACAGCGCCCGCACACGCGCCTGAATCCGCGTGGCCAGCTCGTCGATGGGAGCCCGGGCACCGAGGACCAGATACTGTTCTGGAGCGGCCGCCGCAAGATCCAGAAAAACGCGGCGGATGTTCCGGTGGAAATCGTCAGGTTCGGATTCGAGCCGGTCCTCGGCAGCGGCGGCGGCCGTGCGCCGGTCCCGGCCGTCGGCGGGCGCGACGTCCAGCAGCACCGTCAGATCCGGCCACAGTCCGTTCGTGGCCCACTCATTCAGATCACGGACACGGCGCTCTCCCAGTGCCCGGCCGCCGCCCTGGTACGCAACCGAGGAATCCACATACCTGTCGCTGATGACCAGCTCGCCCCGGGCCAGGGCGGGCCGGATGACCTGCGTCGCGTGCGCAGCCCGGGCGGCAGCAAAAATGAGGGTTTCGCAGCGGGCATCAATCTCGCCCTGGCCGTGCTCCAGCACCAGCGTCCGAAGCTTTTCACCCACCGGAGTGCCGCCCGGCTCACGGGTGCACAGCACCGTGTGGCCAAGCTGTTGCAGGGCACCGGCCAGCAGCGCGGCTTGAGTGGACTTGCCGGCGCCGTCGCCGCCTTCAAAGACGATGAACAGTCCCGGGCGGTTGACGCTGGGCGCGGCTGCAGGACCCGGGTTTTCGGGCCTGGCGTCGGGCGCGCGTTGGAAAGTCACACCGATAAGCCTACCGACAATACCTGACAGCCCCGGAAGTGCGTCCGGAGCCCGGTGGCCGGCAGGCAGTGGCACGCCGAGTTACGCCCGCTGAACTGGGCACACTAATCTTGACTCATGAGACTGGAATCCCCTTCACACACCTCGCACGCGGCCGATCTGGCGCCGGACACCGTCGTCGTCGCGGCGGGACGCCCCGAGCGCGGGCACGACGCACCGGTGAACCCGCCGATCGTGTTGTCCTCCACCTATGTGGGCACCGGCCAAGTGGTGGACGGGGACCGCGCGTACGGGCGATATTCCAACCCCACCTGGGACCCGTTGGAGGAGGCGCTGTCCGAGCTGGAGGGGGCCTCGCTGCCCGGGCTCATTTTCGGGTCCGGACTGGCCGCGGCGTCCGCCGCCTTGTCCCTGGTCCCCGCCGGCGGCGTGCTGGTGATGCCGAAGCATTCGTACCAGGGTGCGCTCGTGATGGCCTCGGAGCTGGAGGCCCGCGGACTGTTGACGCTGCGGACGGTGGATATTGCAGACACCGAGGCGGTGATCGCGGCCATCAACGGGGACGACGGCGGCGCGGCCGGAGGTGCGTCGGTTCCGGCCAGCATGCTGTGGCTGGAAAGTCCCACCAATCCGATGCTCGAGGTCGCCGATCTGCGCGCACTGTCGGTGGCCGCATCGGCCGCGGGCGCCGTCGTCGTCACCGACAACACGTTCTCCACGCCGTTGGTACAGAAACCGCTGGAACTTGGCAGCGACGTCGTCCTGCATTCGGTCACAAAATATCTGGCCGGGCATTCGGACGTGGTGCTGGGCGCGCTCGTGACCTCCAATGCCCAACTCCGGGCCGAGCTGCTGCACCACCGCTCCATCCATGGCGCCATTGCGGGCCCGTTCGAGGCCTGGCTGGCGCTGCGCGGTTTGCGCACGCTGGCCCTTCGGGTGGAGCGCTCGCAGGCGACGGCGGCGGAACTGGCGCAGCGGCTGCTGAACCATTCGCAGATCGACGCGGTGCGTTTCCCTGGGCTGGAACAGGATCCCGGGCACCGGCGCGCCAAGGCCCAGATGCGGGGGTTTGGGTCGATCCTGGCGGTTGAAGTGCGCGGCGGGGCGGCGGCGGCCGATGCCGTGGTGCAGGCGCTGCGGCTGTGGACACCGGCCACCTCACTGGGCGGTGTTGAGTCCTTGATTGAGCGTCGGCGCCGGCATGAAAATGAGCCGGCGTCCGTGCCGGAAAACCTGTTGCGGCTCAGCGTGGGCATTGAGAATGCGGAGGATCTGTGGGCGGACCTGCTGCAGGCGCTGGCAGTATCCGCAACGCGCTAGGCTAATGACGTGGCAATTGTAATTCTGATCATCGCCGACTCACTGATGCGGCTGCTGGGGCTGGTGCCCTTGGCACTGTCGCTGTGGGCGCTGGGTGGCTGTCTGCGCACCAAGCCGTCGGATTTTCAGCGCGTGGACAAGCGGACCAAGAGTTTCTGGACCGCGATCACGGTGGCGGCCTCGGTGGTCAGTGCGCTCTATGTGCTGGAGCCGGGTCTGGGCTTCTTCCTGCTCTTGGATCTGGCAGCGGCAACGGGGGCTGGCGTCTACTTGGCCGATGTGCGGCCTGCTTTGATGGACGTCCGCCGCGGCGGGAACCGTAACAAGGGCACCTACGGCTCCTGGTGAGCGGCCGTGGCCGTGATTCCCCGGTCGAGCGGGTCGTGACCGGGAACCGTGTCGCGACGGCGGACCAGCCCCACCGTCAGTCGTCGGCGTTAGGGCCAGACTGCGGACCAGCCCACCGTCAGTTCCCCCAGCCGCCAGCGTGCCGGCCCGTCCTGCACCGGCCATCCGGCCGCGCGGAGTCCGCGGCAGCTGGCAATCCAGCGCTGGCGCGCACCAAAGGAGGCCAGCGGCGCCGCCTCCCACCATGCACGGTCCAGTGCCTGCAGGAAGGTGTGGACCTTTTCACCGGGAACGTTGTGGTGGATCAGGGCTTTGGGTAGGCGTTCCGCCACATCCGAGGGCGCTGAAAACGCGCCAAATTTCAAAGATAGTGTCAGCGACACGGGGCCCGAGCGCTCCAGCGCTACCCAGGTACTGCGCCGGCCGATCTCGTCACAGGTGCCATCCGCAAAAATTCCGTTCGCGGACAGCCTGGCGCACACCGTCGCCCAGATTGCCGGCACGTCCGCCTCATCGTATTGGCGCAGCACGTTGAATGCGCGGACCATGACGGGGTTTCCTGCCACCGGGATCTCAAAGCCGCCGGGATGGAAGCTCAGCCCGTCGTGCTCCAAGGATTTGGCCGACCGAACCCGTGCAGGCTCAATTTCGATCCCCGCAACATGCACACGCGGGTTGACCGCTGCGAGCCGGTGCTGCAGTTCAACGGCCGTAGTGGGGCTTGCCCCGTACCCCAGGTCGACCACCAGCGGCCGGTCATCGGGGTCAACTGTTCGCAGCCGCCATGCCTGCGGTACGGCCAGCCAGCGATCCACGCGGCGCAGGCGGTTGGGATTGGTGGTGCCGCGGGTGACGTTGCCAAAGGGCTTGACGCCTCCGGCCCCACCATTCGCTGTACTGACCCTGACCGCTCGTTGCACCACGTTCCAAGCCTACCGATGCCCAGACCCCTCACCGATGACGCACGTCGCGCCCATATCTGCGCCGGGGATGGGTGCGACGTGCGACATCGATGGAGGGGCAGGGGGCGGGCCGGTCCTCGGATAGGATTCTTGCATGACCTCTTACAAGCTGATCCTGCTGCGCCATGGGCACAGCGAATGGAATGCCAAGAACCTGTTTACCGGCTGGGTGGACGTTGACCTGAATGATCAGGGGCGCGCGGAGGCGGTCCGCGGCGGTGAGCTGCTGGTTGAGCATGAGCTGCTCCCGGACATTCTGTACACGTCCCGCCAGAAGCGAGCCATCAACACCGCGAATTTGACGCTGGCCGCAGCCGACCGCGGCTGGATCGATGTGAAGCGCAGCTGGCGGCTCAATGAGCGCCACTATGGTGCGCTGCAGGGCAAGGACAAGGCCCAGACGCTGGCCGAATACGGCGAGGAGCAGTTCATGACGTGGCGCCGGTCCTACGACACGGCGCCGCCGCCCCTGTCGGATGACAGTGAGTTTTCCCAGGTGAGGGACCCGCGTTACGCAGACCTGGGCAACTCGATTCCGCGCACCGAGTGCCTCAAGGACGTGCTGGAGCGGATGCTTCCGTACTGGGAGTCGGACATTTCGGCCGACCTGAAGGCCGGCAGGACGGTGCTGGTGACGGCCCACGGGAACTCGCTTCGCGCCCTGGTCAAGCACCTGGACGGCATCTCCGACCAGGACATAGCGGGGCTGAACATTCCCACCGGCATTCCGCTGGTCTACGAGCTGGACGAGAACTTCAAGCCATTAACGCCGGGCGGCACGTACTTGGACCCGGCCGCCGCGGCGGAAGCCATCAAGGCCGTGGCAAACCAAGGCAAAAAGTAGCCTTTCCCACTCACCGGTGGTGAAGGAGCAGTACGACGGCGGTCCGGTCACCTTTGGTGGGTGACCGGACCGCCGTCGTACTGCTTCAGTGCCGGCCGTGCTGGATCCGCGCGCTGTATCCGACGGCGCGACGCGCCGTCGGGCCCTGACGTGCCGGTGGAGCCGTTGCCTGCTACGCGACGAAATCCTCCGGCTGCCACTGTCCGGTCACCAGGTAAGCCACCTTGCGGGCCACCGAAACGCCATGATCGCTGAAGCGCTCGAAATAGCGGCTGGCCAGGGCTACATCCACCGTCATTGCCGGGGTCTCCTGCCAGCCTGGGACCGCAATCGCCTTGAAGACGCTTCGGTGCAGGTCGCTGACGCCTGTCTTTGCCGCCTGGATTTCGGTCACCAGCGCCAGGTCGCGGGTGTCCAGCAGTTCGGTCACCTGCCGGGAGATCTTCAGGTCAAGCCGGGCCAGCTCCGCAAATGTCGGCCTCAAGGACTCTGGAATCACGGTCGCCGGATAGCGCAGCCGGGCCAGCTGTGCCACGTGCCGGGCCAGATCACCCATCCGCTCCAGCGATGCACTCATCCGCAGCGAGCCCACGATCATGCGCAGATCACTGGCCACCGGGCCCTGCAGGGCCAGCACATCGATGGCGCGCTCGTCCAGACCATTCTGCAGAAAATCGATCCGGGCATCGGCGGCGATGACGTCCTGGGCCAGCTCGATGTCCGCGCCCTGGAACGCCCGGGTTGCCTTTTCGACAGCCTCGGTGACCAGCTGGGAAATCTCGATGAGTTCCGCGCCGATCTGTTGAAGCTCCGCCTGAAAAATCTTACGCACTGAGCGTCCTTTCGCGGGGAACGGCCTGATCGCCGCGCCGCCATTACCGGTACCGATGGCCACAGCCCTGCTGCCATAGCGCTACGTGCCAGTTTTCCAGCATGTGATGAACGGACGAGCACCGGGAGGTGAACGTTAGCTGAACGCAGCTGCCGGCACCGCTAATGGGCGGATTCCGCCCTGGACATGCGCCTAAGCTTATTCCGTGGACCCCATGCTGATCGGCGTAGCTGCAGGAATCATCGGCCTTGTGCTCGGTGTCTTCGGCATGATCGCGTTTAACCTTAGCGAACGTCAGCGCCGGGAGACGGTCGACGTTGAAGAGCCCAGCCTGCCCGAGGGTGCGGCGGAAGTGCTCTCCGTCGTCGGGCGCGCCTTTGTGGTGGTGGACGGGATCGACGGAGTCGTCCGTGCCAGCCCGGGGGCCTACGCTTTCGGCCTGGTGCGCGGCCACACCGTGGTGCATCGCGAGCTGCTGCAGATGACAGCACGGGTCCGGCGCGACGGCGTGATCGAGGAGGCGGCGTTGGAGCTTCCGCGCGGGCCGCTGGGGCAGGGAACCATTGTGGTCCAGGCGCGTGTGGCGCCGTTGGGCGAAGAGTACATTCTGCTGCTGGCCGACGACCGTACGGAAATCACCCGGACCGAGGCCGTGCGGAATGACTTCGTGGCCAACGTGTCGCATGAGTTGAAAACACCCGTCGGGGCGATTTCGCTGTTGGCCGAGGCGCTGGAGGCATCGGCGGGGGATGAAGAGGCCGTCCGGCGGTTTGCCAAGCGGACGCATAAGGAGGCGGCGCGGCTGGCGGCTTTGGTCCAGGACATCATTGAACTCTCCCGGCTGCAGGGCACGGATGTGGTACAGCTTGGCCACGCCGTTGATGTCAACAGCGTGATTGCCGAGGCCGTGGACCGGTCCAAGCTGACGGCCGAGGACAGGAATATCGGCTTCGTGGTGGGCGGCCACGCGGACCGGCTTGTCTACGGCGACCAGGATCTCCTGGTGACGGCGTTCCGGAACCTGATTGACAACGCCGTCCGCTACTCGCCGGAAAACACCATGATTGGGATCGGGCTGGGCTCCGTGGACGGCTTGGTCAGCATCTCGATTACGGACCAGGGCGACGGCATCAGCGTGGAGGATCAGGAACGCGTCTTTGAACGCTTTTACCGTGCCGATGCCGCGCGCTCCCGGCACACCGGCGGCACCGGCCTGGGTCTGAGCATCGTTAAGCACGTTGTTTCCAACCATGGCGGTGAAGTGACGGTGTGGTCTCAGCCCGGACACGGCTCCACCTTTACCGTCCGGCTGCCGGAAATGGAAGACAGCCGGGGCGCCGCGGGGTCCGGCAGCGTCAGCACATCCGGTACTGCCGGGGTTAGCACTGTCGGATCCACCACTGGGGACGCCCGCGTCCAAAAGAGCCAAGGAGCGACTGCGTGAGCAGAATTTTGATTGTCGAAGACGAGGAATCCTTTTCCGATCCGTTGTCCTACCTGCTCGGCAAGGAAGGGTTCGAGGTCGCCGTTGTGGATAATGGCCTCGATGCCGTCACGGAGTTCGATCGCGCGGGAGCGGATCTGGTGCTGTTGGACCTCCAGCTGCCAGGACTCTCCGGTACGGAGGTGTGCAAAGCCCTGCGGCAGCGCTCCAGCGTTCCCGTGATTATGCTGACCGCCAAGGATTCGGAAATCGATAAGGTCGTGGGGCTCGAACTGGGGGCGGACGATTATGTCACCAAGCCCTACTCTTCCCGGGAACTGGTTGCCCGGATCCGCGCCGTTCTCCGCCGACGGGGGGAACCGGAGGAGCTCATCGCCGCTACCGTGCAGGCAGGTCCGGTGCGGATGGACGTGGAGCGCCACGTGGTCAGCGTGCGCGGAGAGCAGGTGCTGCTGCCGCTGAAGGAGTTTGAACTTCTGGAAATGCTGCTGCGTAACTCCGGCCGGGTGCTCACGCGTGGTCAACTGATCGACAGGGTCTGGGGATCGGACTACGTCGGGGACACCAAGACGTTGGATGTCCACGTGAAACGGCTGCGCAGCAAGATCGAGCCGGACTCGTCGGTGCCGCGCTTCTTGGTGACAGTCCGCGGCCTGGGCTATAAATTCGAGCCCTGAGCACGATCTTCAGTCAGGCGATTTTACTGCGGGCGTCAGCTGCTGGGCGTGGGGGAGGAGGTGTCTGCCGGGCTGGGCGTGGGGGATGCTCTCGGAATGTACTGCTGGTATTCCTTGAGGGTGCCGTCCAGGACGGGGACGGTCAGCTCGGCGGTCTTCGGCTCGGCGCTGCCATCCTGGGACAGGGTGAGGGTCTCGGTGGCGCCCGGCATTGCACTGACGCTGCTCAAGATGGAGGCGTCGGTGGTTTCGTTCAGATAATAGGGCTCATTTGCCTTGACGGAAATCCGGGTCTGCGAGCCGCCCGAGCCGCTGATGGTCAGCGTGATGCCGGTGTCGGAGGTGTTGAAGACGGCTCCGATGATGCGCCCGGGCTTGTCCTTGCCGCTTGAGACAACCAAAATGTTGCGCAGCTCCAGTTTGCCCAAATCCGTCCGGACGCCGTCGGACGCTGAGTAGATCTGGCCGGTGCTTTGCGGGTTGATATAGCTGCAGCCGGAGACCGCGAGCGCACCTACTCCGATGAGTGCGATCAGGCTAATACGCTGTGCACGATTGACTACCCGATTGCTCGCGGCGATTCTCACGTCTAGAACTCCTTATAAAAAGGCCAACAGTATTCCGTGCCAGCTTATCGGGAAACCGGCGTAAATCACGCTTCGTTGCCCGCGGGGAGCTGGCGGCAATCTTCGCCCGGCCCCCGCTCACTTGCCCACCTGCACTGAAATGCGTTTTCGTCAATACCCTACGAGATGCAGATTTAGTACGCTGAACTGGGCATCAGCTGGCGCTGACCTGCGAAAACGCAAATGGGAGGACCCTAAATCGTGCTAAACTGGGACCCGGGAAAGGGAGAATCCACATGCTTTTTGAGGTCGGCGAGACAGTAGTTTACCCCCACCACGGCGCAGCGAAGATCGAGGAGATCAAGATGCGCACCATTAGGGGCGAAGAGAAGATGTATCTCAAGCTCAAAGTGGCGCAGGGTGACCTAACCATTGAAGTACCGGCAGAAAACGTAGATCTGGTCGGAGTGCGGGACGTCGTCGGCAAGGAAGGCCTGGAGCAGGTTTTCGATGTTCTGCGTGCCGAGTTTACCGAGGAACCTACGAACTGGTCACGACGCTATAAGGCAAACCTTGAGAAACTGGCCTCCGGTGATGTGATCAAGGTGGCAGAGGTTGTTCGTGACCTATGGCGCCGTGACCATGACCGCGGCCTGTCCGCGGGGGAGAAGCGGATGCTGGCCAAAGCCCGGCAGATTCTGATTTCCGAGCTGGCCCTGGCGGAAAAGACCGATGAGGACAAGGCCGCCACCGTACTGGACGAGGTCCTGGCTTCCTAAGGAAGCCCGCGGCAGTCCCGCAATCCCCAAGCACCACGACGGTGCCCGCAGAATCCCCGACACCGCCCCGGTGCCGGGGTTTTTCGTCCCTGTCCTATCCAGACTTGTCCCACCCAGACGCTGTCCTACCCAACCGCTCGGCGGATACGGCTCCCGTGCGCGCTCACCGTAGCGACCACTTTCGGCCGGTCGGCAAGGGATGTCCAGCGCGGCGCCGCTACGCTTGAGCCATGGATGCAGAAGGTGGCGCGATGATCGCCGTTATTGTCGTGGCGGCCGGATCCGGGGAGCGGCTGGGTTACGGAATGGCCAAGGCCAAGGTCCCGCTCGGCGGTGAACCGATGCTGTCGCACACGCTCCGCGGAGTGCTGGCCTCCGGTGTGGCCGGGCAGATTTGTGTGGCGGTTCCGCGCGGCGACGCCGAACTGCGCGGCCTCTGCGAGGCCCTGGGCGCGGGGACGGGCGACGGGCCGGTGGTGACCGTGGTCGACGGCGGCGCAACGAGGGCAGCTTCGGTCCGGGCGGCGCTGGTTGCCGTGCAGCCCGGGGTGACGGCCGTGCTGATTCAGGATGCTGCCCGCCCGCTGACTCCCGCCGAGGTCTACCATCGGGTGGCCGGTGCCCTCGCCGCCGGCGCGCTGGCGGTCATTCCGGCGCTCGCGGTGACGGATACGGTCAAATCCGTGGAACCCGCACAATCGAGGGGGGCGGGTATCGCGGCGGAAGTGGTCCGTGCCACCCCGGACCGCGCCCGGCTGCGCTCAGTCCAGACTCCGCAAGGGTTCGACCTGCCCACGCTGCGCCGCGCCTATGAAAGCGCTGCGGGGCTCACCGCCGAACAAACCGCGGCCGTGACGGATGACGCGATGCTGGTGGAAGCGGCAGGGGTGGACGTCTACGTGGTGAAGGGTTCGGCAAGCAGCCTTAAGATCACCGGTCCCTGGGATCTGCTGCTGGCCGAAGCCCTGCTGGCGGGCCCGCTGGCGCCGCGATGGGTGGAGGGGTAGCCATGGAGGATTTTCCGTTGCTCCCCAGAACGGGGATCGGCATGGACGTCCATTCCTACGCGCCCGACGGCGGACCCTCACCCCTGTGGTTGGCCGGCCTGTTCTGGGACGGCGAACGCGGCCTGGTCGGCCATTCCGACGGCGACCCGGTGGCGCACGCCGCCGCGGATGCGTTGTTCTCGGCCGCCGGACTCGGAGACCTGGGCAGCCACTTCGGAACCAGCCGGCCCGAATTCAAAGGTGCCAGCGGGGTGACCCTGCTGGCCGAGGCTGCCCGCATCGTCCGGGCTGCCGGTTTTGAGATCGGCAATATTGCGGTCCAGCTCATCGGCAACCGGCCTACGTTCGCTCCGCGCCGCGAAGAGGCGCAGCGCGTCCTCAGCGAGGCGGCCGGGGCCGCGGTCAGCGTCTCCGCGACCACCAGTGACGGACTTGGCTTCACCGGACGCGGCGAGGGAATCGCCGCCATCGCCACCGCACTGGTGTGTGGCACCCACCCAAGCCGACCAGGACGGGACCGGTCCGGGATCGGCAGCAATCCGATAGCCTAGAGCGGTGACCCTGCGCTTTTATGATTCCGCCGCCGCCGAAGTCCGCGATTTTGTACCGCTCGCCGAGGGAGCCGCGTCGCTCTACTATTGCGGGGCCACGGTGCAGGGTGAACCGCACATCGGGCATCTGCGTTCCGCCCTGGCCTTTGACCAGCTGACCCGCTGGCTTCGCTACCACGGCCTGCGTGTCACTGTGGTTCGCAATGTGACGGACATAGATGACAAGATCCTGGCCAAGAGTGCCGAATCTGGCGAGGAATGGTGGGCTCTGGCCTACCGCTTCGAGCAGGCTTTCGAAGACGCCTACGACGCCCTTGGCATTGCGAAACCGACGTACGAGCCGCGCGCGACAGGCCATATTCCGGAAATGCACGCGTTGATCCAGCAGTTGATCGAGCGCGGGCATGCCTATCCGGCAGCGGACGATTCGGGTGATGTCTACTTCGACGTCAGGTCCTGGGATAAATACGGCTCGCTGACCCATCAGCGCCTGGATGACATGCAGGCCGCGCCGGATCTTGACCCGGAGTTCAGTGGCCGGAAGAGGGATCCGCGCGACTTCGCGCTGTGGAAGGGGCAGAAAGAGGGAGAACCGACGACGGCGGCTTGGTCCAGTCCGTGGGGCGCGGGCCGGCCCGGTTGGCACCTGGAGTGCTCAGCAATGGTGGGAAAATACCTCGGCGATTCCTTCGACATCCACGGAGGCGGCCTCGACCTGCGCTTCCCACATCATGAAAATGAGATGGCACAGTCCCAGGCTGCAGGGAAGGGTTTCGCCAATTTCTGGCTCCACAACGGCATGGTGACATATAAGGGCGAGAAGATGAGTAAATCCGTCGGGAACACCGTTGGTCCGGCCGAGCTGCTGAGCCAAGCGAAGCCGCTGGTGGTGCGCTACTACCTGGGCCAGGCAAATTACCGTTCAGTGCTGGATTACCGGCCGGAATCGCTGACCGAAGCCGGGGCCGCGGTCGAACGCATCGAGAGCTTTATGATAAATGCCGCGAAAGCGCTGGGATCCGGCGGAGAACCCGCACCCGGTTCTGCCCCGTTGGCCTTCGAGGCGGCCATGGACGATGACCTGAACGTACCGGCCGCCCTGGCCGTACTGCACGAAACGGTGCGCCGCGGCAACAGCGCCATCGCTGCCCTGGGGGGGAGTACGACCGCCGCAGACGCCGCCGATGGAAATCCGGCCGGAGGCGGGCCCGCTGATGCGGCGGAGGTCCTGCGGACGGCGCACCGCGAAGTATTCGTCATGACCAGCGCCCTTGGCCTGAATCCGCTGGACCCGCACTGGAAGGACGACGGCGGCGATCCCGCTGGGCGGGCGGCTCTTGAATCGCTCGTGACCGTGCAGCTGGACGCCCGCCAGGCGGCCAGGGTCGCGAAGGACTGGGCCGCATCCGATGCGATCCGGGACGCGCTGGCACTGGCCGGCATCGAAATTGCGGATTCAGCGGACGGCGCCCGCTGGTCGGTGAAGAATAACTAGACCCTTCACTCGGCCCGCAGCGGCAAGGGCTCCGGCTGTGGGTCTTGGTACGTCCCGGCAGGGGTCCGGCAGCCCTCCGGCAGGGGGCCCGGAAACGACGTCGTCAGGGCGGGCGGGGCCGCTTCCGGCGTGCAGAGGCCGATTTGGGATGGATCGGTAAACTGGTAGCCGGTGGATGTGTTGTGGTCCGCTACAGGTAAGATTTCCGGAGCCTCTAACGTGGCTCCACCAACCGTTAGGGTTTTACGATGGCAAATTCTTCCCGCGCAGGTGCCATGCGCAAGCTCAAAAAGGGTCCCACCATCGGAACGGGCGGGCATGGCCGGAAATCCTTGGAGGGCAAGGGCCCCACACCCAAGGCGGAAGAGCGGCCCTATCACAAGGCCTACAAGTCCAGGCAGCTTGCAGAGAGGTCCGCGGCCAAGCACGGAGCCGAAAGCCCGGCATCGCGCGGACGGGCCGGCCGCAACGGACCAAAGGGCCGCGCCACCGAGGAAATGGTCACCGGGCGGAACTCCGTGGTCGAGGCACTCCGCGCCGGTATCCCGGCGAAGGCGCTCTACGTCGCGGCTCGCATCGAGATGGATGAACGCGTGCGGGAGTCGCTCAAGCTGGCCGCGGACCGCGGCATCCCGCTGATGGAGGCGCACAAGCCTGAACTTGACCGGATGACCGAGGACGCCGTGCACCAGGGTCTGGTGCTGCAGATCCCGCCGTACGAATACCAGGACGCGATGGATCTGGCCCAGGACACCATGACCAAGTGGAAAAAGGGGTACATCAGCAATGCACCCCTTTTCGTCGCCCTGGACGGTATTACCGACCCGCGCAACCTCGGCGCCATTATCCGCAGTGTCTCCGCCTTCAGCGGACACGCGGTCATTGTCCCGGAGCGCCGCAGCGTCGGTGTCACGGCCTCGGCCTGGAAGACCAGTGCCGGCGCGGCCGTCCGCGTCCCCGTCGCCAAGGCGCCTAACCTGAACCGCGCGTTGGCCGCGTTTAAGCAGATGGGCATTTTTGTGCTGGGTCTCGACGGCGACGGCGACGTGTCGCTGCCCGCGCTGACCTTGGCCAGCGAGCCGATCTGCATCGTGGTGGGCTCCGAGGGCAAGGGGCTCTCCCGCCTGGTCCGGGAGAACTGCGATCAGATCGTGTCCGTCCCGATCGATTCCGCGATGGAGTCGTTGAACGCCTCGATGGCCGTGGGCATCAGCCTCTATGAAATCTCCAGGCAACGCTCCGTCTCAGCCTGACGGAGCCCTTAGCCGAATCAGACGTGACCGCAACAGATATGACGGGGACAGTGGTGCTGGCCGAGCCTTCCTTCGGTGCGGCTTTGTCGCGTCCGTTTCCGCTTGGAGTCAGTGCCGCGCCACTGCCGGGTGCCGGGGTGGACGACCGGCAGGACCGGGTCAACGTCGCCGTTTATGCCCCGGGATTGACCGATGCCGCGCTCTATTTCCAGGCGCCCGGTATGCCGTGGCGCGCAGTGCTGCTGCCCGATTGCAGCGACGGCGTGCACCACGGTCTGGTGACCGGGATGCCGGCCGGAAGCCGCTATGGCTTCTGGGCGGGCCGGCGTCCGGGTGAGCCGGACCGGCAGAATCCTGACCCGGAAATCGATCAGCTGCTGCTGGACCCGTACGGCCGGTTCATCTCGGAACGCACCCACGGGGACTATGCGCTGTACAACTCGGTCCGGATGCAGAGCGGCTTTGATTGGGGAAATGACGCCTCGCCGCGCACGCCCTGGCGCAACAGTGTGATCTACGAAGCCCATCTGCAGGGCCAGACCATGCTGCACCCGCAGATCCCCGCGGAAATCCGGGGAAGCTACGCGGGTATGGCACATCCGGTCATGATTGGTTACCTGAGCGCGCTCGGCATCACCGCCGTCGAGCTTTTGCCCATCCACTTTCACTTGGATGAGCCGCACCTGCAGACACTGGGATTGCGTAACTACTGGGGCTATAACACCCTGGGTTACTTTGCACCGCAGGTTTCGTACGCCAGTGCCGCGGCGCAGGCATCCGGTCCGCAGGCGGTGCAGGACGAGCTCAAGGGCATGATCAAAGCGCTGCACGCCGCCGGCATCGAGGTCATTCTGGATGTGGTGTACAACCACACCGCGGAGGGGCCGGCGGATCGGCCGCAGCTGTGCTGGCGTGGCCTGGCCGAGCGCGCGTACTACCGGCATGGGGACGACGGTTACATCGACACCACCGGCTGCGGGAATACTCTGGACTTCAGTGAAATGCGCGTGGTTCAGATGACGCTGGATTCGCTGCGGTACTGGGTGGAGGAATTCCATGTGGACGGATTCCGCTTCGATCTGGCCGTCTCGCTGGCACGCAACGCAGCCAATGAATTCCGTTCACTGCACCCATTCCTGATCGCTGCCGCCACGGATCAGGTGCTGGCCGGAGCCAAGCTGATCGCCGAGCCGTGGGATCTGGGCCCGGACGGCTGGCAGACCGGGCGCTTTCCGGCCGGCTGGGCGGACTGGAACGACCACTTCCGGGACGAAGTGCGCGAGTTCTGGCTGCGCGACCAGGCCGCGCTGGCCGCCGGAGAAACCGGCGGGACCCTGTCCCGATTGGCCGACAGCCTGGCGGGTTCAGCCGGGCTCTTCGCGGGGTCGGGACGCAGCCAGCTTGCCTCCATCAACTTCGTCACCGCCCATGACGGCTTCACACTGACCGATTTGGTCTCCTACGACCGCAAGCACAACGAAGCCAACGGTGAGGACAACCGGGACGGCCCGGACCATAACCGGAGCTGGAACCACGGCGTGGAGGGCCCCACGGTGAACCCGGACATTCTGGCCGCCCGCGCCCGGACGCGCCACAATGTCATGGCCACGCTGCTGCTGTCCCTCGGGGTACCGATGTTCACCGCCGGCGATGAACTGGCGCGCAGTCAGGGCGGCAACAACAACGTCTACTGCCAGGACAACGAGACCGCTTGGCTGGACTGGACGATGGGTGACGCGGCGCGGGAGATGCTGACCGCCACCAAACGACTGATCCGGGTACGCCGGGATTTCCTGGCGGACCAGCCCAGCAGCTACCCGGCCCGCGGTGAGAGCTCAAACCTGCGCTGGTATGGCGTGGACGGGACACCGATGACGCCGGACCGGTGGCGGGATCCGGGCAACCGGGTGCTGCAGATGCTGATGAGTTCGGCGGGTGGCCTGCTGGACGGGCTGGTGGTCTTCAACGCCTCGCGCCTGGAGAGGGTCATTACGTTGCCGGCGCTGTCCGATGCGGACGGTGCTCCACGGATGTTCGACCTGCGGCTGACCACCGCCGAGGACCATACGCTGCGGCAGGGCGAGCGGACACCGGCAGGCGGAACCTCCCGGGTGGAAGCCAACTCGATCAGCGTTTACCGCGCCTGACGAACTACCGCTCCTGGCGAACTACCGCTCCTGGCGGACTACGCCGCCTGGCGGACAGCCCTCCCGGATCTGAGGTGAGCACCTCAGATCCGGAAAGTGCTCAGGCGTTGATGATCAGACCCAGCTCGGCCTTGTTCGCCAGCGCAGCGTGCTTCGGCAGCACCCGCACGGTGTAGCCGAAGCTGCCTGAACGGTCGATGACAATATCGCCGCTGAACAGATACCGTCCCTGCCCCAGATCTTCGGACCTGTCCAGCACAGCCATCGTCGTTTCGCTGAGCTCGTCACTGTCCAACGCACGGCCGTAGGCCGTTTCCACACTGACATCCCGGGGTGTGAGCGAATCCAGTGCCACGTAGGCCTGCACCGTAATGGTGTCGCCGATCTGCGGCTCGTCCGTTACGCCGAGGGAGTCGACATGCTCGACGACCAGCCGCGGCCAGGCGGCCCGGACCCGGCCCGTCCAGGCGGCCAGTTCCTTGGCTTGGACATACCCATCGGCGCGTGCGGCCCGGCCGGAGAGGGCCGCGGGTTCATACAGCCGGGTCACGTAATCCTGCACCATTCGCTCGGCCGAGACCGCCGGCCCGAGCTTCGAGAGGGTGTGCTTGATCATCGAAATCCAGTGTGTCGGAAGCGTCTCCCGGGCCGCCTTGGAGGGCCCGGCGGCTCCGGCCCCGCTGGAGACGATCGAGCCATAGAACCGTGGCGCCACCTGATTCTCCAGCAGTTCATACAGAGCCGCCGCTTCAATGTCGTCCCGTTCCTCAAAGGAGGCACCGTTGTTGGCGGTCGGGATCGCCCAACCGTTTTCGCCGTCGTACAGTTCGTCCCACCAGCCGTCCATGACGGAAAGGTTCAGCGACCCGTTGATGGCAGCCTTCATACCCGAGGTTCCGCAGGCTTCCAGCGGACGCAGCGGATTGTTCAGCCAGACGTCGCACCCCGGGAACAGGGTGCGGGCCATGGCGATGTCATAGTTGGGCAGGAAGACGATCCGGTGCCTGACCGCGGGATCATCGGTGAAAGTGACCAGATCCTGAATCATTTTTTTACCCGCGTCGTCCGCCGGGTGGGACTTCCCGGCGATGACCAGCTGAATGGGGTGGTCCACATTGAGCAGCAGGGCCCTCAGCCGGGCGGGATCGCGAAGCATCAGCGTCAGCCGCTTGTAGGTCGGCACGCGCCGGGCGAAACCGATCGTCAGCACATCCGGATCCAGCACGCTGTTCGTCCAGGCCAGTTCCGCGTCCGCTGCCCCGCGTTTCTTCCAGGCGGAACGCAGCCGGCGGCGCACGTCCTGCACCAATGCACCGCGCAGCGTGCGCCGCATGGACCACACATCCGCGTCTGAGACGTCGTACACCTTGGCCCAGTCGGGCCCGTCCAGAACCTGGGCGCCAAAGCGTTCCGCGGCCAGGGCGCTGAGCTTCGGGTCCACCCAGGTGGGTACGTGCACACCATTGGTCACCGAGGTGATGGGAACCTCACTGTGATCGAAACCCGGCCAGAGCCCGGCGAACATGTCGCGGGAAACGACGCCGTGCAGCTTGGCCACGCCATTGGCCCGCTGGGCCAGCCGCAGTCCCATGACGGCCATATTGAACATTGCAGGGTCGCCGTCGTCGTAATTCTCCGCACCGAGGGCCAGCACCTTGTCCAGTGGCACGTTGGGCGCCAGGCCTGCGTCGAAGAAGTGCCGGATCTGGCTGGCCTGGAAACGGTCGATTCCCGCCGGGACCGGCGTGTGCGTGGTGAAGACGGTGGACGCCCGGCCGGCAGTGAGGGCCTCTTCCCAGCTCAACGGAGCGGCAGTCACCACAGGGTCCATCAGCTCACGGATCCGCTCAATGCCGAGGAAACCGGCGTGGCCTTCATTGGTGTGGAAAACCTCCGGGGTAGGTCCGCCAGTCAGCCGGGCATAGATGCGCAGCGCCTTGACGCCACCCATTCCCAGCAGCAGCTCCTGCTGCAGCCGGTGGTCTCCGCCGCCCCCGTACAGCCGGTCGGTAATGGTGCGTGCGGCGTCGTCATTCCCGGGAACGTTGGAATCGAGCAGCAGCAGCGGCACTCGTCCCACATCGGCGCGCCAGATGTAGGCGAGCAGCTGACGCCCCTCGGGCAACGGCAGCGCCACGTGCGCCGGCGTACCGTCCGCTTCGCGCAGCAACGTCAGCGGCAGATTGTCCGGATCCAGCACCGGGTAGGTTTCCTGCTGCCACCCGTCGCGGGAAAGGGACTGCTTGAAATAGCCCGCCTGGTACAGCAGCCCGACTCCGATCAGCGGCACGCCGAGATCCGAGGCAGCCTTGAGGTGGTCCCCGGCCAGGATGCCTAGACCGCCGGAATACTGCGGAAGGGCCTCGGCAATGCCGAACTCAGGGGAAAAGTAGGCGATGCAGGTTGGGGCGGATTCGCCCAGCCGCTGATACCAGCGCGGCTTGGTCAGGTAACGCTTGAGGTCATCGTTGGCGCGTTGGACGCGGGCGACGACGGCGGGGTCCGCGGCGAGCTGGCGCAGTTCCTCGCGGCTGACGGAACCCAGGAAGGTCACCGGGTCGTGTTTGCTCTCTTCCCAGATCCTCGGATGCAGTGTGGCAAAAAGTTCACGGGTGGGCAGGTGCCACGACCATCTGAGATTGGTGGCCAGGGCGGCCAGCGGGGAGATCGGTTCCGGCAGTACTGTACGGACGGTGAATCTACGGATTGCCTTCATTTTCGACACCTTAGCGCACAAGCCGCGGCATCGGTTAGCCGCCGGAATTCACCGGATGAAACCCGGCTTAACATGGTCGCGGATACCGGAAACATGGAGTGCGAAAACGGTCGGTCTTAGCAATCGGGGGCCTTTCTCGCTAACGTCTATCCTGTGACTACTTCCAAGGCGTTGTCCGCAGAAGACGAATCAGGCAGCAGCAGGGGTGCGGGCTCTCCCGCCGCCGGGCCGGCCCCGACGGGCATCCGAGAGGGGCTGCGGTTTGGTAGATTCCCGATTACCGAAATTTCCCCGGTCATCGACGGCGGCTTGTTCCCCGCGAAGGCCGTCCCCGGCGCGGATCTGGAGATCGGGGCCACCGTTTTCCGTGAGGGGCACGACCTGCTGGGCGTCAGCGCCGTCCTGCTGGACCCGGACGGCAGCGAAAGCCAGCGCACTCGGCTCGCCCCGGTCGGAAAGGGATCGGACGGCTGGACCGGCCGGCTTACCCCTGCGGACACCGGACGTTGGTCCTTTCTGATCGAGGCCTGGTCCGACCTTTACGGCACCTGGCGGCACAACGCCGAGGTAAAGATCGCCGCGGATGTGGACGTCAATCTGATGCTCGCAGAGGGAGCGGCACTGCTGACCAAAGCCGCGGTCGACGACGGCAGGCCGGCTGCCGACGCGAAAACGTTCCGCGCCGCCGCAGGCCAGCTCGCCGACGCCACGTTGAGCGTGCCGGCCCGGCTGGGTGCCGGCGTTCACGCCGCCGTGCTGGCCGCCGTCGAACGTCTGCCGATCCGGGATCTGGTGACCAGCAGCGCCGCGTACCCGATCCAGGTGGAACGTGACGCGGCCGGCCGTGGATCCTGGTACGAATTTTTCCCGCGTTCCGAAGGTGCCGTGCGCGACCCGGCCTCGGGGGAGTGGACCAGTGGCACCTTCCGGACCGCCGCCGCACGGCTGGAGGCGGTGGCGGGGATGGGCTTCGACGTCATCTACCTGCCGCCGATCCACCCGATCGGCAAGATCAACCGCAAGGGCCGGAACAACACCCTGGTCGCCGGACCGGCGGATCCCGGATCGCCGTGGGCGATCGGCTCCGACGAGGGCGGCCACGATGCGATCCATCCGGATCTGGGCGGCTTCGCGGACTTCGATGCGTTTGTCGGCCGCGCCGCGCAGCTCGGCCTGGAAGTCGCCCTTGACCTTGCCCTGCAGTGTGCGCCGGACCATCCCTGGGCCTCGGACCATCCGGAATGGTTCACCACCCGCATCGACGGATCCATCGCCTTCGCCGAAAACCCGCCGAAAAAGTACCAGGATATCTATCCGCTGAATTTCGACAACGATCCTGAGGGTCTGTCCAGGGAGATTCTGCGGATCGTGGAACTCTGGATCGGTCACGGGGTAAAGATTTTCCGCGTCGATAATCCGCACACCAAGCCGGTGTGGTTTTGGGAGTGGCTGATCGCCGCCGTCAATGCCCGGCACCCGGAAGTGGTGTTCCTGGCGGAGGCATTTACGCGGCCCGCGATGATGCACGCACTGGGCCGGGCCGGGTTCCAGCAGTCCTACAGCTACTTCACCTGGCGGAACACGCGGTTGGAGGTGGAGGAGTATCTGCAGCAGATCAGCCATCAGACCGCGGCGTTTTTCCGGCCGAATTTCTTCGTCAACACGCCGGACATTCTGACCGAATATCTGCAGTACGGCGGCCCCGCGGCCTTCAAAATCCGAGCGGTGCTCGCCGCCATGGGCAGCCCGCTGTGGGGGATGTACGCAGGCTATGAATTGTTCGAACACGTTGCCCGGCCCGGCGCCGAGGAGTACATCGACAATGAAAAGTTTGAATACAAACAGCGTGATTTTGCCGCGGCGGAGTCCGCGGGCCGGTCACTGGCACCGTTCATCACCCGGCTGAACCGGATCCGCCGGGACCACCCCGCGCTGCTGGACCTGCAGAACCTCACCGTTCAGTCGACGTCGGACGTCGCCACAGTGGCGTTCAGCAAACACAAGACCATCCACAGGCCGGATGGCAGCACCGTGAAGGATACGATTATCGTCGTTGCCAACCTCGATCCGCACAGCGCGCGGGAAGGCGCCGTCTACCTCGACCTGGCGGCTCTGGAACTGGACATCTTCAACCCGGACGGGACTTTTGTCGTGGATGAACTGATCAGCGGCGAGACCTGGAACTGGGGCAGTGAAAATTATTTCCGCCTTGACGCCCACCGAGAACCTGCCCATATTCTGCATGTAAGGCGGCAACGATGACCTTTGCAGCGCCCAACATCTCCAACCAGTTCAATCTGAACGCCCCCGGTCTCAAACACGATCCGTACTGGTACCGGAAAGCCGTCTTCTACGAGGTGCTGGTGCGTGGTTTCGCCGATGCCAACGGGGACGGCTCCGGCGATTTTTCCGGGCTGATCGAGCGACTGGACTATCTGCAGTGGCTCGGCATCGACTGCCTTTGGCTGCCGCCGTTCTTTGACTCGCCCCTGCGCGACGGCGGCTACGACATCCGCGATTACTACTCGGTGCTGGACGAGTTCGGCACGATCGGCGACTTCAAACGGCTGGTCGCCGAGGCGCACGCGCGCGGCGTCCGGGTGATCATCGATCTGCCGGTGAACCACACCTCGGACCAGCACCATTGGTTCCAGTCCTCCCGCGAAGACCCGGAAGGCCCCCATGGGGACTTCTACATGTGGAGTGATACCGACGAGAAGTATCAGGACGCGCGCATCATCTTCGTAGACACCGAGGAATCCAACTGGACGTTTGACCCGGTCCGCCGGCAGTTCTTCTGGCACCGGTTCTTCAGCCATCAGCCGGACCTGAACTTCGAGAACCCCAAGGTTATTGAGGCCATTTTCGACGTGGTGAGGTTCTGGCTGGACCAGGGCATCGACGGCTTCCGGGCGGACGCGATCCCGTACCTCTTCGCCGAGGAGGGGACCAACTGCGAAAACCTTGAGCCCACCCACGAATTCCTGCGCCAGCTTCGGGCCATGGTGGACGAAAACTACCCTGGCCGCGTCATCATAGCGGAGGCCAACCAGCCGCCGGATGAAGTGGTGGAGTACTTCGGCACGACGGAAGCGCCGGAATGCCACATGGCCTTCCACTTTCCGATCATGCCCCGGCTGTACTACGCGCTACGGGACCAGAAGGCCGCGCCGATCATCCAGACCATGATCGATACCCCTGCCATTCCCGCCGGCGCCCAATGGGGCACCTTCCTGCGCAACCATGACGAGCTGACGCTGGAAATGGTGACCGCCGAGGAACGCGAGGCCATGCTGGGCTGGTACGCACCGGATTCGCGGATGCGCGCTAACATCGGCATCCGTCGCCGGCTGGCACCGCTGCTGGACAATTCCCGGGCAGAGATCGAGATGATCAATGCGCTGTTGCTGTCCCTGCCCGGCAGCCCATTCCTGTATTACGGCGACGAGATCGGCATGGGGGATAATATCTGGCTGACCGACCGCGATGCCGTGCGCACACCCATGCAATGGACCCCGGACCGGAACGCCGGGTTCTCCAATGCGGACCCGGGGAAGCTGTACCTGCCGGTCATCCAGTCGCTGGTGTATCACCACAACCACGTCAACGTGGAGGCACAGACGTCCCATGCCAGCTCGCTGCTGCACTGGAGCCGGCAGATCCTGGCCGTCCGCCGCGCCCACGCGGCCTTCGGACTGGGCGGCTACCAGAATGTTGAAGCCACCTCCGAATCGGTGCTCGCGTTCCTGCGGGACATCCCCGAGGGCAACCCGGAGGGCGAGCGGGCGGAAACGCTGCTCTGCGTGTTCAACCTCTCCCAGCACCCGACCGCGACCCAGCTTCGGATGCCGGCGCTGGCCGGCCGCGGTTTGCGGGATGTGTTTGGCGGAACCGTCTTCCCACCCGTCGGCGAAGACGGCCTGCTGACCCTGACGCTGGGGAGCTTTGACTTCTTCTGGCTCAGGTTGCGGTCCGCGTCCTCCAACCCGATGTCGCCGCAGACCCAGGCGATGCCCATCATTCCGATGCCGGGCAGGGATCTCTGATGGCCGGACTGACGGCGGCGGTCCCGGATATCCTGGCCGCCTGGCTGCCCGGACAGCGCTGGTATCCGGCCAAGGGCAGCAGCGTTAGGCTGCGCTCAGCCGGGGGATTCCGACTGGGAGACCCGCATCTTGACACCGAAGCCGTCGGTCTCGAGGTGCACTACATAGCGGTCGACGACGGCACCCGGGTTCAGGTGCTGCAGGTTCCGCTAAGCTTCCGGGCCGCGCCGCTGGCCGGCGCCGAAACGGCGCTGGTGGCGGAAACCGACGATCCGCAACTGGGGCACCGCTGGATCTATGACGCCCCGCACGACCCGGATTTCATCTCGGCGTGGCTGGACTTGCTGAGTGGACATTCCGCTGTCACCGAGGGAATGGCGACGGCCTTCAGCAGCCCCACGTTCCGGGACTCCCGCGACGCTGGCTCCCGTGATGGGGGCGCTGCCTGCAGGGCCCGGGTGCTCAGCGGCGAGCAATCGAACACCTCCGTTGTAGTGCAGAACGGTGACAAGCCCGTCATCATCAAATTTTTCCGCGTGCTGGGCGCCGGCGTGAACCCGGATGTGGAGGTCGGTGCTGCGCTCACGGCGGCCGGCTGCGGCGACGTTCCGGCGCTGCACGGCTGGGCCACCGGCACCTGGGCTGGAGAGGACGGCCCAGCGGAGGGAAATCTTGCCGTCATGCACGAGTTTATCCGCGGCAGCCAGGACGTCTGGGGCTTGGCACTGGCGGCCGCACGCGCGGATGAGGGCTTCGCCGCGCAGGCACATGCCATCGGCGCGGCAACCGCGAACGTGCACCGCACCCTGCTGGACAGCATGGGCGGACAGCAGCTGGCGGCAGGCGAGCGGGAAGAATTCATCGAAGGAATTGTCACCCGGATCCGCTGGGCATGGTCGCATGCCGGGGACTTGGTGGGACCTTACGAGGATCAGGTCGACGCCGTGATTTCGCGGCTGCGCGAGGTGCGCCATCTGCCGGCTCTGCAGCGCATCCACGGAGACCTGCATCTGGGCCAGCTGCTCCATGCCGCCGACAGCGGCGGGGAACGCTGGCTGATTCTGGACTTTGAGGGCGAGCCGCTGCGCCCGGTGGCGGAGCGCAACCGGCCGGACCTGCCGCTGCGCGACGTCGTCGGCATGCTGCGTTCCTTTGACTATGCCGCCGCAACCGCCGCGGACCAGGGGGCCGCCGCAACCGCCGCGGACCCGGGGGCCGGCGCAACCGCCGCGGACCGGGGGGCCGGCGCAAGCGGGGAGGACCCGGCAACCGTGGCGGACCCGGAAACCGTTGCGGACCCGGCAACCGTTGCCCGCGCCGATCGGCTGGGACAGTGGGCCCGGGCCGTCTCCACAGCCTTTGTCGCCGGTTACCAGAGCGTCAATCAGGGCGCCGTCGAGACGGATTCTGCGCTCTTCCGGGCCCTGTGGCTGGATAAAGCCCTGTACGAAGTTGTTTACGAGCACCGGAACAGACCGTCCTGGACGCAAGTACCGGTCCGCGCCGTGCGCGAGACATTGGATTCAATGGGAAGCGGGAACGCAATGGGCAATGGAATTCCGAATCGAAACGATCAGGCAGATCCGGCGGGCATCCCCCCGGCCGTCCCGCCGGCGCCGGATGCGGGCGGGGCCGCGTCAGGCCGAGCCCCCATGGCCGTGGACACAAACGTGCTGGCGCGGCTCTCCGACGGCACCTTCTACGCCCCGCACTCCGTCCTCGGCGCCCACCTCGACGCCAACGGCCTCGTCACCATCCGAACGCTGCGGCACCTGGCCGAGTCCGCCGTCGTCGTCACCGCGACGGGCAGATTCCCGATGACACATGAGTACGGGGGCATCTGGACCGCGGTGCTGGATCCGGAGGAACCCGGGCATGTCCCGGATTACCGGCTGGAGGTCGGCTACTACGGTGGGAAGACCACCACCGTTGACGATCCATACCGCTATCTGCCGACCGTGGGCGAGATGGACCTGCACCTGATCGGGGAAGGGCGCCACGAGACATTGTGGACCGCATTGGGCGCCCACGTCCAGCGTTACCACTCGGACCTGGGCGACGTCGGCGGCGTCAGCTTCGCCGTCTGGGCCCCGAACGCCCAGGCCGTCCGGGTCAAGGGCGACTTCAACAACTGGGACGGCCGGCAGCACGCCATGCGCAGTCTTGGCTCCTCCGGCATCTGGGAACTCTTCATCCCGGACGTTATAGCAGGGGCGTGCTACAAGTTCGAGATCCTGGGCAGGCACGGGGACTGGAGCGAAAAGGCGGATCCGATGGCGTTCGGCACCGAGGTGCCGCCGCTGACCGCTTCGCGGGTGGTCGAATCCGGCTACCAGTTCAAGGATGATGACTGGATGGCCGCCCGTGCCGACCGGGATGCGCACAATCTGCCGATGAGCGTCTATGAGGTCCACCTCGGTTCATGGCGGCTGGGCCTGGGGTACCGTGAGCTGGCCACTGAACTGGTCGAGTATGTGCGCTGGATGGGATTCAGCCATGTGGAACTGATGCCCGTCGCGGAGCATCCGTTCGGGGGATCCTGGGGCTATCAGGTCACGTCCTACTATGCACCGACCTCTAGGTTCGGGCACCCGGATGAGTTCCGATTCCTGGTGGACTCACTGCATCAGGCCGGGATCGGCGTCATCATGGACTGGGTCCCGGCTCATTTCCCGAAGGACGCCTGGGCGCTGGCCCGGTTCGACGGGGAACCGCTCTACGAGCACTCCAATCCGCAGCTTGGAGAACATCCTGACTGGGGCACGCTGATTTTCGATTTCGGCCGCAGTGAGGTCCGGAATTTTTTGGTGGCCAACGCCCTGTATTGGTTCGAGGAATTCCACATTGACGGGTTGCGGGTGGATGCGGTCGCATCCATGCTCTACCTCGATTACTCGCGTGAAGCGGGGGAATGGAGCCCCAATAAATTTGGTGGCCGGGAGAACCTCGAAGCGATATCGCTCCTCCAGGAGGTCAACGCGACAGCGTATAAGCGCTACCCCGGCATAGTAATGATTGCGGAGGAATCCACCGCGTTCCCGGGCGTCACTGCGCCCACGAGCGGAGGGGGTCTTGGTTTCGGCTTGAAATGGAATATGGGCTGGATGCACGACTCGCTGGCCTATATCGCGGAGGATCCAATCAACCGCGGCTGGCACCACAACGAGGCGACGTTCTCCCTGGTCTATGCCTTCACGGAAAACTTCCTGCTGCCGATCAGCCACGATGAGGTTGTCCACGGCAAGGGGTCGATGCTCAGAAAGATGCCGGGGGACAGATGGCAACAGTTGGCGAATCTGCGCGCCTATCTGGCGTACCAGTGGGCACACCCCGGCAAGCAGCTGATCTTTATGGGCACCGAATTCGGTCAGGAAACCGAATGGAGCGAGCAGTACGGCCTTGATTGGTGGCTGGCGGAGACGCCTGCGCACCACGGCCTGCAGCTGCTGGTCCGCAGGCTCAACGAGCAGTACCGCACGACGCCGGCTCTGTACGCCCGGGATAACGAGGCCGAGGGATTCGAATGGATCAACGGCAACGACGCCCAGCGCAATGTTCTCTCGTTCATCCGCTGGGACCGTGAGGGGCACCCGCTGGTTTGCCTGGTGAACTTCGCCGGCACGCCGCACGAGAAATTCCAGGTCGGGATGCCAGCGGCCGGCACATGGATCGAGGTACTCAATACCGACGATGAGGAATTCGGCGGGTCCGGTGTCGGCAACGGCGGAACCGTGCTCGCCGTGGATGAAGGATTTGACGGCCAACCGGCCTCCGCCATTGTGACCCTGCCTCCGCTTGGGGTGCTGTATTTGACGCGGGATCAGCAGTAAGCCGATCCTGCGCTGGGCCGGGCGCTGGGGCTGCTGACGGGCACGGCGTCCGGCCCCGCGCAGGGACCTGCGTTGCGGGCTGCGCCTGGGCGGCCGGAGGCTCGTAGTGTTCCGTGGCTTTGTCTTCCGGCCGCCACGGTGCTAGTGTTGGTAACCCCGCTGGGTGAAGGTTGCAGTCGGTGGTCACCTGTATGGATTGGGCTTTATTGCTTGTTCGCGGTCTCAAAGACGGCGATCTTCCACACACAGTGAACCGCCGGGTTGACACTGGTTATGGATGCGGGTAAGTTTGAAAAGTTGCTCCGGTGCGGCGCGGTTGATGTGAGTTGGCTGGCGGGTCCGGGTGCGTCTGTTGTTTGAGAACTCAATAGTGTGCCAAGTTTTGTTGATACCGGTATTTATTTATT
>NZ_JASISR010000034.1 GCF_030063245.1 Paenarthrobacter sp. PH39-S1 | reverse complement strand
CCCGCTGCTGCCCGATTCCCTGGACGAGTTCGTCGATGACGTCATCCCCGTCCTCCAGCGCCGGGGACTCTTCCGCACCCGCTACACCGCCTCGACGCTGCGCGGTCATCTGGGGCTGGACCGCCCGATTGTTGGCGCCCCACCGAACGAAGATGACCGGTCCAGCCGACTTACTGCTTCCTGAATTGTGGCAGCGGTGACGTACTTGCGTTGCCTGAACAAAACGGATTCCTTGACGGGGGCCTGCTGTCGGCGGCCACCTGTTTGTATCCAGAGCATGGGCACTCGCGTAGGATGACGGCCGGGTTCGACGACGAGGATAAGGATGCCTAAGGGAAACCGTGAAGTGGGGAGAAGCCGGAACCTGGAAAACCCGTGGACTCTGAAGACTCCGCCGGGGACTAGCGCGGCGCTGCTGCATCGGCTTACGGGACGCGGGTGCTATCGGTAATTGGGCGCCGGGAACCAGGGCCAAGGGACGGTATGAGACGACCCGATACGAGCTTGTTCACGCGCACGTCGAGTTATTGAGTCAGTTTCGTAGTTGATTTCGGTTACGCGGTCAGAGGCTCGTGGTCGCGGGCTTGGTGGTCAGAGGCCAGTCTTACTGATCGAAGGTCAGCCGTGGCTGTTAGAGGCGGAGCTCGTAGAGGATGGTGTCACGCCATTGTCCGGCCCAAGGTCCGTGGGCCATCAGGGCGATGCGTTCACGTCGGCCGACTTCACGGAATCCTGCCTTGCGATGCAGGGCGCGGCTGGCGGTGTTCTCCGGGAAGATCGCGGATTGGATGGTCCAGTATCCGTTCGCACGGGCACTGTGGATGAGTTCGCTGAGCAAAATGCGGCCGATGCCACGGCCTGCCTGCTCTGGGTCAACGTAAATGGAGTGTTCAACGACGCCGCGGTAGGCACCTCGGGCAGAGGTTGGTGATGCCGCTGCCCAGCCAATGATGGCACCGCCGTCAGTTGCAGTGAGGCAAAGCTCGGGTATGCGCGATGACAGGAACTCCGACTCCGTCGGCACGAGTGCTTCGAAGGTGGCGTTGCCGCTGGCGATCCCCTCGCCGTAGATGCGCCGGACTGCTTCCCAGTCGCCATCAGCCATGCGGCGCACCTGGATGCCGGGGCGACGATTTATGGTCAAAGCTGCGTGATCAGCGAGGCGGCCCGTTCGAGGGCACCGGGCACCAAAGAATAGTACGCCCACGTGCCGCGTTTTTCGCGCTCCAATAATCCGGCGTCGACCAGGATCTTGAGATGATGGGAGACGGTGGGTTGGCCCAAATCGAGGGGTTCGGTGAGGTCGCACACGCAGGCTTTGCCGCCGTCGCCTGCCTTGACGATCGAGAGCAGCCGCAACCTGTTCGGGTCGGAGAGGGCCTTGAGGATCCGTGCCGCTTCGTGCGCTTCGGCGGCATTGAGGACCGGGAGTCCGCGCGGCTCGCAGCAGAGCTGATCCTCGGCGGTCTCGATCGCTGCTGCAGTGTCCATGTATCCATTATGCGCATAGATTGACAGCTGTCGATATGGAGGACAATACTTTCTGTATCGATAACCATCAATCTCATGTTGATCTGCCTAGGAGCCCTGTGAGTATCCAGACCACCGCCCCTTCCTCTACCGGAGAGGCTGCCGTCCTGGGCAAACTCTCCACCGTGGATCGATTTCTGCCGTTGTGGATCATCGCGGCTATGGCAGTCGGGCTGCTGCTGGGTAAATTCATTCCCGGCCTGAACACCGTGCTGGACGCGCTCAAGATCGGCTCCGTATCGCTGCCGATCGCTGGGGGCCTGCTGGTGATGATGTACCCGGTGCTGGCGAAGGTCCGCTACAACGAGACCGGCCGCGTGTTGGCAGACCGCAGGCTCATGATCACCTCGCTGGTGCTGAACTGGTTGCTGGCGCCGGCGTTCATGTTTGCCTTGGCCTGGATCTTCGTTCCCGATCTGCCCGAGTACCGGACCGGGCTGATCATTGTGGGCTTGGCCCGTTGCATTGCCATGGTGATGATCTGGAACGAGCTGGCGTGCGGGGACCGGGAAGCTGCCGCCGTGTTGGTCTTCATCAACTCCGTTTTTCAGGTTCTCGCCTTCGGCGCCTTGGGCTGGTTCTACCTCCAGGTCGTGCCTGGCTGGCTGGGCCTGCCCGTCACCAGCGCTGACTTCTCGTTCTGGTCCATCACCATTTCCGTCTTGGTATTTCTGGGACTTCCGCTGCTGGCGGGTTTCCTGACGCGCACCATGGGTGAAAGGGCCAAGGGGCGCGACTGGTACGAGGGGACGTTCCTGCCAAGGCTGGGACCGTGGGCCCTTTACGGCTTGTTGTTCACCATCACACTGCTTTTCGCCCTGCAAGGGCAGACCATCACGTCCCAACCGTTCGACGTCGTCCGCGTCGCCGTGCCGCTGCTGGTCTACTTTGTGGTGGTGTTTGGTGCCGGCATGGGCATCGGCCGTGCGCTGGGCCTTGGCTACGCCAAGACCACAACCCTGGCGTTCACCGCGGCCGGCAACAACTTTGAACTCGCCATCGCCGTCGCGATCGGCACCTTCGGGGTCACCTCCGGCCAGGCTCTGGCAGGAGTCGTCGGTCCCTTGATTGAGGTGCCGGTCCTTATTGCCCTGGTCTACGTCGCCCTGTGGGCGCGTACACGATTCTTCACCCACGAGCCACTGTCAGCCTGCCCAACGTCCCGCGATTTTTCGTTAGGAGCCTGAAGTCATGAGCGCCACCGGTACCACCAAAAAGCCGTCCGTCCTGTTCGTTTGCGTGCACAACGCCGGACGTTCACAGATGGCTGCCGCCTACCTCACCGCGCTCTCCGGCGGGGCCATCGAGGTTCGTTCGGCCGGCTCCGAACCCGCCGCGTTGGTCAACCCTGCCGCCGTGGCCGCGATGGCGGAGGACGGCATCGACATGTCGGCGGAAATTCCCAAGGTCCTCAGCACCGACGCCGTGCGGGAGTCAGACGTCGTCATCACCATGGGGTGCGGGGATACCTGCCCGATCTTTCCCGGCAAACGCTACGAGGACTGGGAACTGAAAGACCCCGCTGGGCAGGGCGTGGATGCCGTCCGACCCATCCGCGACGACATTAAGTCCCGCGTTCGGGCGCTCATCAGCGAGCTGCTCCCGGTTCCGGAATCTCCTGAAGGAGAACCAAAACCATGACGAAACAGCCACCTGACCTGCCTGTTGCCATCATCGGGGCCGGCCCGGTGGGCCTGGCCGCGGCAGCAAACCTGATCGAACGCGGCCTGACCCCCATCATTTTCGAAGCGGGGGAGGACGTCGGGGCGGCCATTCTGAACTGGGGACACATTCGCTTGTTCTCTTCGTGGCAGCACAACATTGACCCGGCCTCCCGGCGGCTGCTCGCGCCCACCGGGTGGGCCGAGCCCCGGCTTAGCTCCCTGCCGTACGGGATCGAGCTCGTGGAAGGGTATCTGAAATCATTGGCCGCCATCCCGGCTATCGCGTCCGTCTTGCACACATCCGCCAAGGTCATTGCTGTCAGCCGCGTAGGCATGGACAAGACCCATTCCCGGGGCCGCGGTGGGAGGCCTTTTCTGGTCCGGGTGGAGTTGGCTGACGGAACCGTGACGGACCATCAGGTGCGCGCCGTGATTGACGCCTCCGGCACCTGGGCCCAGCCCAACCCGCTCGGACAGGCCGGTCTGGGTGCCCTTGGCGAGGGCCAGGCCGTTGAACGCGGTTTGATTACCGGGCCACTGCCCGATGTGACTGGGACCGACCGAGCCCGGTTCGCCGGCGGGCACGTTTTGGTCATCGGGGCCGGTCACTCGGCAGCCAACATCCTGATTTCCCTCGGGCAGCTCGCCAAGAATGAACCGGGTACACGGATCAGCTGGGCAGTCCGAGGCTCGGACGCTTCCCGCCTGTATGGCGGGGGAGACCTTGACGCTCTGCCGGCTCGCGGCCAGCTCGGCACCCGGCTGCGCCGACTCGTTGAAGACGGGTACATCGAGCTGCACACCTCCTTCACCACCACTTCCTTCGCGGTGGGGGACGGCCTGGCCGTTACCGGCGCGACGCCGGATGGTCCGGTGACGTTGGCTGTGGATCTGTTGATCCCGGCCACCGGTTTCCGCCCCGACCTGGGCATCCTGCGGGAAATCCGTTTGGAACTTGACCCCGCAGTCGAGGCACCAAGGGAGCTTGGACCACTCATTGACCCTGAGTTCCACTCCTGCGGCACCGTCCCGGCCCACGGCGCGAAGGTGCTGGCCCACCCGGAGAAGGATTTCTACATTGCCGGGATGAAGTCCTACGGCCGCGCCCCGACCTTCCTGCTGGCCACTGGCTACGAGCAGGTCCGGTCCATCGTTGCCGCGCTCGCCGGCGACGCCGAATCCGCAGACGCCGTGCATCTGGAGCTGCCCGAAACCGGCGTGTGCTCCACCGATCCTGGCGGCAGCTGCGACACACCCGCCGGTGAGGCTGTGGAATGTCGGGCTGCTGCCGGGTGATGAGAAGCCACCTTCTTCAGGATCTGGTCCAACCGCCCGGTGATTAGCTCCCGCCGCCGCTGGCCTCCACCTCGGTAAACCACAGCTCGCTCAGGCTATTCAGGTGTCCGGAGAAAGACGTTCCGGCTTGCGGAAGCGCACCGAAACCACAGCGAGCCAGATCCAGGCGAGGATGACGGCGGCTGTGAAGCCGAGAACGATGAGAGCCCGGGTCGAACCGGTCGCAATACCGACGAAAGCGAGCAAGAACAGCACTCCGGTGACGACAGAGAACCAGCCGAGGACGCGTTCACCGGTGGCAAAGAACCGTTGGGAGATAACGAGAGCACCGGCGATGAATCCGATGAATCCGATGCCGCCGGTCACAAAATGCAAGAACCCGTGCAGGGTGGGGCTGGTCGGGTGGCCCGCTGGAGTGCCGAGCGGGAATCCATTCATCGGGTCTGCGACGAATACCCCGGCCCCAATGAGTCCGACGGCAAAGACTCCGATCAGCAGCGGCCCCCAGAGCTGGCCCCTCCCGCCACGAAGCACGCGACGCAGTCCGGCAGCGCACAGGAGAGTCAATACACCGGCGATGATCAGGTTGGCGATCTGGATCCAGCCGAGCGCGCCGTTGGCGAGGACGCTGAGGTCGTTGTGCGCGGGATCGAAGCCCTTGCGCGTGAACGCTTGAGCGAAGCCGACGACGAGGTACAGTGGCCCCGCTGCGACCCCGCAGGCGAGTAGTCCCCGCGTTGTCGCGTCCAAGTTGCTGAGGGTATCTGACGTTGATGGGTTCGCCGAACCCACACTGGATCTAGCCATGGTAATGCCTCTTCCGGGGAATTTCGATGTTAGGGCCGCCGGGCCGATTCGTCTGCGAAAAATTCTCTTAGCTGCGCGGCGATGACTGTCGGGCTCACCTGGTGCGTTTGCCCTTCCAGGACCCGATGTTCACTGTCTGGAATGGCGGCCGCCACCGCCGCCTGCGCGTCCGTCATCGCCGCACCGGCTTTCCCTCCGACCATGACGCGAGTCGGAACGGAGATCCGGCGGAATCTCTCCAGCGGGGCCGAAAAGTTGTTCATGACTTCAGTGTCGTAGGGAAGGGTGTTGGCGGCGGCGGTCTGCTTCTTCCAGACCCCCGGCATGAGGTGCAGCATGAGGGGGACAAACGCCGGAACCCCGATCATCTTCACGAGAAAGTACGACACCGCGGCTCCCCGTTTCCCTGCCTGGAGGAAGCCCTCGAGGCGTGCCTGGTGATCGACCGGAACACCATCTTTGACGCCGACGCCTGTATAGGGAGCTTCGTAGGTAGCCAGGCGCCGGATCTTAACACCGGACGCGGCGGCTTCGAGCGCGAGCGCGGAGCCAGACGAGGTCGCGTAGACGTAGGAGTTCGGGCCAGCTTCCCGCAGCACTGACGAGAGGTCTTCGATCTCTCGTTCCACGGCGTAGGGCATCGTGTCACCGCTGTCGCCTCTTCCTCGGCGGTCGTAGAAGTAGACGGTGAAAGAATCCGCGAGTTTCGCAGCGAGGGCCCGCGCGGGGCCAAACGATCTGCCGCAGAACGCGCCGTCTATGAGAACCAGGCTCGGCCCGGCGCCAAGTCGTTCGACAGAAATCCGCGTCCCGTCGAGCGAAACGACGGTAAGGACAGTTCCGATGTTCGTGTTCTTGGTCATTTCGTTGCGGCCTTCAGCTGGATGTCGAGTTGATGGAATGAAAGGTACCAGCCCTCCGCCGTGAGATCGCGAAGATCTGCGGTGAAGGGACCCTGGTGAAGAGTGACGAGGGTGCGGCTGCCATGGTCGTGAAACTCCACGCGCAGGAGGATGTCGTGAAGTGCTCCGCCGGTCGCGTCTGCGTCCATCTTTATTTCGAGGTGCTCGGTACGCTTGAACGAGACGATCTTTCCCCGGATGGGATTCAATTCGCCGGTCTCGTCATTGCGCATCGCTAATTCCCACCGGCCGCCCTCCACCAGTTCGATCAGGACGCTGTCAACGGGAACGGAAACCCCGGTGGGGCCAAACCAGGAGGCCAACGCTGCGGGCTCGGTCCAGAAACGCCACACGAGTTCCCGCGGGGCGTTGAACGCGCGGGTTATGAAAACGTCCCGGCTTGTCACTTCGGTCCGGTCGTTAGGCGTCATGTTCGACCCCTGGTTCATCGTCCAGGCACTGGAAGGTCCGGAGGGCATCGTCCAACTGATCGAACGACTCTGTCCAAAAGCGTCGGTATCTCTCGACGTATTCATTGGCCTCTTTCAATCGACTCGCCTCTAAGTGACTTAGCCGCGCGGTTGCGACCCTCCTTCTGGAAATGAGGCCGGCCTTTTCCAGAACCCGAAGGTGATTGGAAATCGCGGGCTGGCTCATGTCGAACGGGCGGCCCAACTCTGCGACGGGCGCATCTCCGAGCATGAGTTGCTGCAGAATCGCACGCCGCGTTGGGTCGGCCAGTGCGCCGAAAACGGAGCTAAGAGTATCACTCACTGATTCTATAAGCCTTTCGTTGTATAATCTTATGTTGATAGATTAGGCTCTGCGGTACCGGACGTCAACCGGTCGCTCCGTAGCCATGAGCAGGGCAGGTCAGAGTCGGCCTTTTGGTTTCCACGGGTTCGTTACGAGTGTATGGATCCGCAGCGGGACACCAGGCGTCCTGGCGGCTGGCAGGGGTCACTAAGGAAGTGTGGCCCGCCGCGAACCTAGGCGGGCCCTCTTGGTCTTCGGCATTGTCGTTGAGTCCTCCGGAAGCCTTTGGCAAACCACGTGTGGAAGGTGAAGAGGTAGCCTGTGTCCAGAAGGTCGTGGGCATCACGGCGTTGGAGGGTCCTGGGATGCTGATTAACCCAGAGAACGTGGCGGCCGCAAGAGTCCACGTTCTCTAGGTGGTGAAGGTCTGTCCGGTCCCGACGGGTCTCGCGTGATAGCAATCATCGTTGCCGCCATCGGTTACCCCGGACGGGCCGAACTCTCCGGGGAATTAACCATCCCCGTGGTGGGGATCGGGGAAGCCGCGATTCTGGCGGCGTCCCAGCATGGCAGACGCTTCGGTATGGCGACCACTACACCACTTCTCGTGACGTCCTTGACGGAGCTGGTGATGGAGCACCAACGGACCAAGTACTTCTGCGGAGTGCGACTGACGGAGTCGGATCCGCTCACGCTGGCTGCAAAATGCAGAAGCCCGGTTCCGGGAGCTGCAGGCAGTACGTCGGTCAGTTGCAGACGGTGCCCAGGCTGTAATTATCGCTGGCGGGCCACTGAGCGAAACCGCCCGACGGCTATCCAAAGAACGTAGTGCTGCCATTATTGAACCCTTACCCAGTGCCTGCCAACTCATTCTGGAAACGCTTGAGCCACGCGAAGGGGCCTGGGGTCGGTGGACCAAGGCGTGCCAGCGCGTTGCTAAAGCTGTGCCGTCAGTGCAGCTGTTGACTCATCCGTGATGTTGATGACGTGGCTCTTCACGCCGACGATCTTCGCGGTCTTGGCTGCGCCGGCAAAGCGCAGGACATGACCGAACCCCCGTCTCGTTCCGTCTGCCACATCGAAGAAACCGTCAACGCTCGCTCCGCGTCCGAAATCCCGCAGAATCTTCTTCCGCGTGGCGTTTCCGCAGTCCGGTTCTTCACGAATCGTCACCATGCGCCGATTGTACAGTTCGCCGCTCGTGATGCTCCCGCACGCACAGCCCAATAACGTCTTTGGTCTTCAAAGTATTGCCGTATCCGTGCGAGAGTGGGCCCCATGACGAAAGACGTGCAGATCGCGATTGACTGCGCCGATCCTGCTGCCTTGGCGGCGTTCTGGGCCGAGGTGCTTGGCTATCAGGTGCAATCGCCGCCCGACGGATTCGAATCATGGGATGCGGCCCTAGAAGCTTTCGGTGTGCCGCGCGACCAGTGGAACTCGCGCCCGGCGATCCTCCCCGTCGACGGAACGCATCCCGCGTTTTCTTCCAGCGCGTGCCCGAGGACAAGACCGTCGAGAACCGGCTCCACCTCGACGTCCGTGTGGCGCCCGGCCTTGAGGGCGACGAACGAATGAGCGCCCTCGAGACCGAAGCCAACCGTCTTCAGACGCTCGGTGCGACTCGTGCCTATCGGGTCGAGCCCGACAAGGCGGCGATGACGTCTGGCTTCATCACGATGCACGATCCGGAGGGCAACGAGTTCTGCCTCGATTAACTGCAGCCGCCAGAACCGCTGAGGAGGGGGCGGCGTCGGCCCGGCACCCTTGTTTTTGGAGCATATGGGGGCATATCGTTAACTATCGTTGTATATCGTTCGCGATCCATTCAAGGAGAGCATAATGCATAATTCATACCAGGCAGGCGGATTTGGCGTCCCCAACATCGACGGCGTGTGGCAGGCCGTTGAGGAGTTGCGATCAAAGTTTGAGAAGCGATCGGGAACCCGTGCAGGTCGAGGCGAGGTGCGCTCGGCGGTGCTGGCCCTGCTCGCGGAGCGGCCGATGCACGGCTACCAGATCATCCGTGAAATCGAGGAGCGCAGCGGCGGCAGCTGGAAGCCCAGCGCCGGTTCCGTGTACCCAACGTTGCAGCTGCTGGCCGACGAGGGCTTCATCATTGCCGAGGAATCCAACGGCCGTAAGATCTACTCGCTGACCGAGGCAGGCCGGGAGGAGGTAGCCGGTGGCGATGCGCCAGCGCCTTGGGAGACACCGGGTCCAGCATCGGGCACCGGCTTCGCGGTGCTGCCCAAGGCTGGCATCGAGCTCGCGCAGGCCGCGGCGCAAGTGGGCCGCACTGGTACTTCGAAGCAGGTGAAGGAAGCCGTGACGGTACTCGACGAGGCACGTCGTCGGCTGTATTCAATCCTCGCCCAGGATTGACGGGGGTGACGTCGATTCGTCGGGACCGGGCAGATCCGGTACCCGGCGCAGGGGACACCCGTGCCCGTTACCGCCGCATCCTGCGCTTCGCCGCGTGGCATCTTGCCGTCACCTGGTGGTTTGAGCTCTTCCTGCCCCGCGTTGGGCTGGTGAAGATTGCCGAACGCACCCGGACCAAACGGATGCGGCGCTTCGCACAGCGCTTCCATGTGCTCGCGGTGGACCTTGGTGGTCTGATGATCAAGGTCGGGCAGTTTCTCTCGTCCAGGCTCGATGTGCTCCCGCCGGAAATCACCGACGAACTGGCAGGACTGCAGGACGAGGTGCCCGCCGTCCCGTTCCCGGCCATCCGCACCCTCGCCGAGGCGGAGCTGGGCGCGCCGCTGGAGAAGGTGTTCGCGTGGGTCGATCAAACGCCCGTCGCCGCTGCATCCCTCGGGCAGGCGCACCGGGCACAACTTCGTTCCGCCGATGCCGCGGATACCGGACTCGAGTCCGTGGTGATGAAAGTGCAGCGACCGGGCATCGATGCGATTGTCGACGTCGATCTGGCTGCGTTGCGCAAGGTTGGCGGCTGGCTCAGCCACGTGCGCCTCGTCTCGAACCGCGCCGACATGCCCGCCTTGGTCGAGGAGTTCGCGCAGACCAGTCTCGAGGAGATCGACTACTTTCAGGAAGCGGCGCATTCCGAGCGCTTTGCCGCTGAATTCGCCGACGACGACAGAGTAAGCGTGCCCGGCGTTGTCTGGGAGCGGACCACCCGACGCGTGCTTACCCTGGAAGATGTCACGGCCATCAAGATCACGGACTCGGAGGCACTGCGTGCGGCGGGCATCGATCCGTCGCAGGTAGCCCCGGTATTCGCGTCGGTGATGTTCGACCAAATGTTCACGAATGGCTTTTTCCACGCCGATCCACACCCCGGAAATATCTTCATCACCCCGGGCACCGGTTCATCCGAAGACCACCCATGGAAGCTGACGTTCATCGACTTCGGCATGATGGGCGAGGTTCCGCCCGGCACGCGCAGCGGCCTGCGGAAGCTGCTGATCGCGGCCGCCTCGCGTGACGGTAAGGGCTTGGTGAGCGCGATCAGCGACGTTGGTGTGCTGGTGCCCTCGGCCGACACTGCCGAACTGGAGCGGGCGATGACGCACCTCTTCGCCCGGTTCGGCGGGATGGGCTTCGCCGAGCTTCGCGAGGTGGACCCGCGGGAGTTCCGTGATTTTGGGGTGGAGTTCGGTGACGTGGTTCGCTCGTTGCCGTTCCAGTTGCCGGAGAACTTCCTGCTCATTATCCGCGCGATGTCGCTGACCTCGGGTGTGTGCAGCTCGCTGGACGCCCGGTTCAATCTGTGGGATTCGGTTGAACCCTACGCGGCGCAGCTGCTGCGTGATGAGAGCGGCAACATCGTTCAGGATCTGGCCCGGCAGGCGCTCGAGGCCGCCGGGGTCAGCCTTCGTCTGCCCAAACGCCTGGATGGGCTTGTCACCCGCATCGAGGACGGTTCCGTGTCGGTGGCCAGCCCGCGCCTGGAGCGGCAGGTGGCACGGCTTAACCGAATGGTGCAGCGGTCGGGATCGGCACTGATCTTCGGCGCCCTGCTCATCGCCGGTTCCGTGGTCCGCGCCGACGACACGGTGCTCGGCAGTGGGCTGATGATCGTGTCGGTGGTTCCGCTGCTGCATGGGGTGTGGGTGGGGCGGCCCCGCCACTGAGGAGCCCGGGAGCCGAGACACGGTTGACGACGGCGGCACAGTCGGTCGCCCCGAAGACCGGTGCACAACGTTCCCAAGTCGGTACTTGCTGGCTGACGACATGGGCGGGCTAGAACAGGACTTGCAGGGCCTCCACTGGGCCCAAGACTTCCGCATCGCCGGCCTCCAGGGATACCCCGGTGTCGGGTGGGCGTCCGGAAAGGCGGCGGCAGAAGTCCACTCCATCAGCAGTGACCCGCACCGCAGTGCCGCCCGTCCGGCCCAGCCGCCACGACCCGGAGACCTCGCCGGTCAGCTCGAGCTCGTTGTTGGGACCTTCCGCCCACACGACGGCCACGTCGCGGAGGACCTGTCATGCCACCATGCCGGCGGCGACAGTGGCGGTCCGGGGGATCGCCCGCGACCCGGGATAGATCAGTGCCATGGCGCCTTGGATCGCTGGATCCCAGGGCGACGCGCACCTGCGCGGGATCGCTAGCGGCGGCGGGTTTGGCGGCGCGGGCCGGCCGTGGTGCGCGGCTCGGTGCGCGGCTCGGTGCCCGGTCCCGCCGGACGGTGTGAGAGTTCTGTCCGCAATACCTTGTTTTCCGCTTCCAGAGCCAGGACCAGTCGAATGCCGGAGAGGTTGAGTCCCAAAGCGAGCAAGTCGGCGATGCGTCGCAGGGTCACCAGGTCGTTGTCGCTGTACCGACGGGTTCCCCCTTCGGTGCGTCCCGGCTCCACAAGACCCTTGCGTTCGTAGAGGCGGAGGTTCTGCTGACCCATTTCGACGAGTTCAGCCGCAACGGAGATGGCGTAGACGCCGCGCGCCTGTGGATCCCCGGTCACCTTACGCCCCAATCCCAGACTGCGTTCTCCCATAAACGACGATTCACGAAAAAACCCCTTGCACCAGTGTGCCAGTCATGTTATAAAAAATCTATACCCGCCACGATAGGTAGCGGTGGGGAAACAACAAGTAAAGATGGCATCAAGTGACATTAAAATCAAGTGGCACCAGTAAAGGAGTGAATAGCCATGTTGATGCGTACAGATCCGTTCCGTGAACTCGACCGGCTCGCCCAGCAGGTGCTGGGGACCGCGGTTAGCCCGGCAGCCATGCCGATGGATGCGTGGCGTGAGGGCGACATGTTTGAAGTCGAGTTTGACCTGCCAGGCGTCAGTCCGGAGTCGATCAATTTGGATGTGGAACGCAACGTGGTCACCGTCAGGGCCGAACGTGCCGCTCTGGACGGGAACAAGGAGATGCTCGCCGCCGAACGGCCGCGCGGGGTGTTCAGCCGCCAACTGATACTGGGCGAGAACCTGGATACCCAAAACATCCAGGCCAGTTACGACGCCGGCGTGCTGGCACTTCGCATCCCCGTAGCGGAGCAGGCCAAGCCTCGCAAGATCTCCATCGCCACCAAAGCCGCTGACCGCCAGGCCATCAAGGCCTGACCACGGGGACGGGAAGAAAAGCCAGGAGTTTATCCAGGCCGGGAAGGCCACGCAAAGGCCCGCATGGGGACGGGCGGATGTCTCAAACCCACGCCAGCGCGCCGCACGTGCAGCGAATACTGTCTTGGCGTTGCCTCCCGCACCCGACGGTCCCCGGCCCCCACGGCCGGGGACCACCCCATCCTCTACGTTCACCCACTACCGACACCGAGAGGAAGTGTGAGCCATCGTGTCGGGATTGCCGGATTTCTATGCCGTGCTGCACATCGGCCCGGAAGTCACCGCCGGTGAAGTCGGCCGCGCGTACGGGTCCCTGCTGCGCCGCTATCATCCGGACACGCGCCCGTTGCCGGCTACGCCGGCCGATGCGGCCATTGAAGGTAAGGCACTGCAGGAAATAATGGCCGCGCATGCTGTTCTGGCCGACCCGGTGCAAAGGGCCCTCTACGACCACGGCCGCAGGGTAACAGGCGCAGCGCGGGGTCGCTCGTCCGGGGCGCGGCCGGCCAGGGCCGGAGCAGCGGCCGGGCAGCCCCAGATAATCGTCGGTCCACTGCGGTGGGAGCGGCCAGGAGGTTTATCTCAATGAGTGCATGGCCTTCGCATTGTTCTATCTGCCACCGGCCGGCGATATCTGGCTTTTGCGCCCCGGAATCACCGACTACATCGAATCCCAACAGAGTCAGGACGTCACACTGCGCAACGACGCCTTCAAAAAAGCGGCAAATCACGCCAAAGCCTTCATCTACGGCCCCGAAAACCATTGACACCCGCGAGCACGGACGATGCGGAAATCCACGGACGATGCGGAATTCTCTGCACGGCGCATGCCCAGTGGGGTAGCCGGGACACCAACCAAGCTCGGTTCCCATCCCCCCGCAGGAGTCCCTCCGGGTTAGGATTCAGTGTTGCTCGACATTCCCAACATGCAAGGACAACATGGCACAGACCCATCCCCGGCGGGGCAAGCGTGCCGCCGTGGTCATCAATCCGACGAAGTCCCCGGGCGAGAATTTCAAACCGACATTCTTCCGGCTGTGCGCGGACGCTGGCTGGGCCGAGCCTCTGTGGCTGGAAACCACCGAGGTCGACCCTGGCCGTGGCCAGGCCAAGGAGGCCCTTGATGCCGGCGTCGATGTTGTCATTGCCGCCGGCGGGGACGGCACCGTCCGGTGTGTCGCTGGGGTCCTTGCCGGCACGGATACCGCCATGGGTTTGGTGCCGCTGGGAACGGGTAACCTGCTGGCCCGCAACCTCGGCATTTTCATCACAGACCCAGTGACCGCAGCCCGCAACGTTCTGCACGGTACCGAGACCAAGATCGACGTCGTGCAGGCTATGGTCGACCACGAGGAGCAGGGACGGATTTTTCTCGTCGCAGCCGGGCTGGGCTACGATGCATCCATCATGGCCGACGCAGTCGATGGCCTCAAGGACCGCGTGGGCTGGCTTGCCTACGTCGAGTCCGGCATCCGCAATCTGTCGGGGAAACCGGTGACCGCCAGAATCAGCGTTGACGGCAAGGCCGAGAACCACCGCAAGGTCCGGGGTGTCATGGTGGGCAATTGCGGAAAGTTGATGGGCGGGGTGGAGATCTTTCCGGGGGCTGTGAACACCGACGGCATCCTCGATCTCTTGACACTCGCCCCCCGCGGCTGGTTTGGCTGGGTCGGCGTTGTCGCCGGGGTGCTAGGCAAGAACAAGAGCACTAACCGGTCGGTGCGGAGCCTTTCGGGCATGACCGCGGACATCACCTTGGACCGCCCGCAGGAATTCCAACTCGACGGCGATCACCTGGGCCAGGCAACGCACCTGCGGGTTACCGTGGATCCGCTGGCACTGACCATCAGGATGACAGCGCCATGAGGGACCCCTCGCTCCGCGGACGCCAGCGGTTTGGTTAGCCGGGGCGGTTGCGCTTCGCGACCTGATCGCCAAACATTGGAATAGGAGAGGATGGGCGCAGAAGTATGACGCAGTTGCAGGGCCAAGTTGCGTTGGTCACCGGAAGCTCGCGAGGTATCGGTGCGGCAATCGCGCGCCGTTTCGCCGCCGAGGGCGCGGCCGTGGCCGTACATGGACGCAACTACGAAGCCGCCGTTGCAGTTCGGGAGCAGATCACGACGGCGGGTGGGCAAGCAATCTCGGTCGTCGCCGATCTGGCTGACTTCGCACAGATCGAGGCGATGCGCTCGGCTATCGAGGACGATCTCGGGACGATCGACATCCTAGTCGCCAACGCAGGAGGGAACCCGATCCCTCCCGGGCCGGTCGAGGACATCACCGGGGATGGGTGGCGCGCCTCGATCGACGCCAACCTCACCACCACTTTCTTCACCATCAAGGCATTCCTCCCTGGAATGAAAGACCGCCACCGGGGAATCATCATCACCATGTCATCGTCGGCCGCTCGCCACCCCACCGTCGGCTCGCCGGTCGCCTACGCCGCTGCCAAAGCTGGCATCGAGCTGCTGACCAAGGAGGTAGCACTGCAAGCCGGCCCCTCCGGCGTCCGGGTAAACTGTATTGCCCCAGGGACCATCTTGACCGAACGCAACCGGGAACGGATCCCCGCGGCCATTCAGGAACGGCTCCGCCAGACCCACCCGATCCAACGCCTCGGAACCCCCGACGACGTCGCTGACGCCGCGCTGTTCCTGGCTTCCGACGGCTCAGACTGGATCAGCGGCACAACACTCGACGTAGCGGGCGGCTCGGTCGTTGCCTGAGCACGGCAGATTTCGCTCCGGTTCGGTGCGGAAACGGTCGTCCGCGGCGCGCTGCCTTGGAGTCAGCGGCATCCAGCAGGCTTGAAAGTTGTTGGCGCATCGCAGACGTTCCGGGCGTCCCGCCCTTCTGTCGCTGCCGATCCTCACGTAGGCTCGACGGATATGCGGCAGACTGACTCACAAGGGAGAATACCCATGGCTTCCAGTTACTGGTCAAGCACACTTGATGCTGATCCTGCAGCGGGGTCACCGGCCGTCCCGGGGAGCGATGGAGCCGAAGACCATGACGTCGTCATCATCGGTGGCGGGAACGCCGGCATCTCGCTGGCCGCGCGGCTGCACCGATACGGATTCAGGGACATCGTGATCGTCGAGCCCAGCGACAGGCACCTGTATCAACCGCTGTTATCTCATATCGGCGGCGGAACGGCGCGGGCGGAAGAGGCCGTGCGGCCGCAGGCTGACGTCATGCCCAAGGGTGTGCGTTGGATTCGCGACGCGGCCGTGGATATCGCGCCGGACGCGCAAACCGTTCAACTCGCCTCGGGGACGATGCTGGCCTACCGTCAGCTTGTCATCTGCCCGGGCATGCGGTTGGACTGGGATGCGGTGCCGGGCTTAGCCGAGGCGATGAGCACTCCCTCCGCGTCGTCCAACTACGTGTTCGAGCTGGCCCCGAAGACGTGGGACCTTGTCCGCGGACTCCAGCGCGGGACGGCCGTTTTCACCATGCCGTCCGGGACAGTGAAGTGTGACGGGGCCACCCAGAAAATCATGTACCTTGCCTGCGACTACTGGCGGCAGGAAGGTGTCCTCGACGATATCCGCGTGGTCATGGTGGTGCCGACTCCCACCGTCTACGGAGTGGACGTGGTGGACCAGGAATTGAATCGGAAGATCGACGAGTATGGGGTGGAGCTGCGCTGCAGCAGTGAGGTCACAGACGTCGACGGCGCCGCGCAGACGGTAACGATCTCAGCGGTAACGATCTCACCGGTGACGATCTCACCGGTGACCAACCCGGCCGCCCGGGCCGAGTCAGTGGCAGCAGGCAGCGAGGTCCTTCGCTACGATCTGCTTCATGGGGTGCCCCCTCAGGTGGCACCGGACTGGCTCCGGACCAGTGGCCTGACCCGCCCCGGGGACCCGGGCGGCTTTGTGGACGTGAACCCGGAAACCCTGCAGCACAGTCGCTTCCGGGACATCTGGTCTCTTGGCGACGCAGCCGGCACCAAGAACTTCAAGTCGGGCGCATCGCTGCGGAAACAAACCCTGGCCCTGGCGAAAAATCTCAAGGCCGCCAGCAAGGGAAGGGCCCCCCGCCATAAGTACAACCATTACTCCGCGACGCCCTTCACCGTTTCCCGATCCACGGTGGTCTTCGCCGAATTCGACCACCTGCACAGGCCCAAACCGACGTTACCGTGGAAAGGCAGCATGAAGGAGCACCATTCCACCTGGATCCTGGAGCGCAATATTCTCCCTCGGGTCTACTGGCACCTCATCCTCAGAGGACGCGCCTAAATAGGCCGCTCAGGGCACCCAGCCGATGGAGCCGGTGCCCTTGAGTCGAATCACGGCGACGGTGGCATCGATGTCAGACCCTGGCTCGATCCGCAGGAAGTATGGATCATCGCCCTCCAAAATGAGCGCATCCAATTCGCGAAGCCGGCGACGGCCTTCGGCCAGCGCCGAGCCGGATCCGACGATGACGGCCACCACCTCCTGCAACTCTCGTTCGACGTCGAAGCCGGTGCCGACGCTACGTACCTGAATTTCCGCACGGACCAGTTCAGGGTCGGCGCGCACTTCGATGCGCGATGCCGAGCCATCGCCACGCCCAAGGTCGGCGCTGACCGGAACGCCCTGGCGCTGACTTCCATTCGGCGCAGTGGCGGCTTCAAACACGCGGATGTCCCATTGCCACCGTTCCCGGCGCGGCGTGTCGGGGGAGGCGGCCACTTCCAGGGCCCCGTCGGCAACCTCGCGATGGGACCCTGCCCTCAAGACCAGCCTCACGGCAGCTGCCCCGCATTGGCCAATTCCTTGGCTTCTGCGGCCAGCATCCGCGCCAGGATCCTCCGGGCCTTGGCGACCCCGGCATCTTGGGCGATCAGCACATCCGGAAGACGTGCGGGACGGGTTTCCATTCGCTCCTGCTGCAGAGCCAAGGCGTCTTCGTCCTCGGTCAAGACTTCGCCCAGGCTTTGTTGGAGCAGCTCGTTCATCGCCTCGTCACCAACGGCGAAGTCGCGGCAGAATGCGTAGAAGTACCAGGCGGTGTTCTCGGTTTCCGGAGTGATGGCATTGAGCACCGTGAGCAGATGTCCGTCTTCGCGGCGCCCGCCGGGCTCCACCACACCGGCGTGGATCACGTGCAAACTGGGGATCTGGAATTCGGTAGTATGCCAGCGGTCCACCAAAGTCAACCCGGTGGCCTTTTCAAACAGGGGTGACGGGTGGCACCCTGGCATCCATCGGTCAACGCTGACCGTCTGTACATCAACTTCGACGGTGATGCCGTTTTCGTAGACGGCCTCATCGCCGATGGTGGACTGGTGCAGGAAACTCTCATGGGTAAGGTCCAGCAGATTGTCGTGGATCAAATCCGCGCTGCTGTGAAAGAGCCTGGTGTGGGTCACGCGGTCCCAGGCCGGATCCGTCATCCAGTGCGTATCGGGCACGGGAACTGCCGCGGCTTTTTCCGGATCCCCCATCCATATCCACACCCAGCGGTGAGCTTCAACGACGGGAAAGGCCTGCACCACCGCACGTTCCGGGATGCGTTCCTGAGCTGGGACCCGGACGCAGATTCCGGCGCAATTGTATTCGAACCCATGGTAGCCGCACTGGATGTTGTCGCCGACAAGCCGGCCTGCCGAGAGTGGGTATGCGCGGTGGGCGCACCGGTCGTCAAGGGCGACGACGCCGCCGTCGAGCTTTCGGTAGAGCACGACGTCGTCACCGAGTATGGTGCGCTTCATCGGTTCGTGGACAATTTCGTCAGATGAAGCGATGACGTACCAGGCATTCTTGATAAACATGGACTCTCCTCTAACAGGGCCGCTGGCAGCGGCGGTCGGTTGTAGCAGTTCTCGGACGGGAGGCAGGGCACCTCGCAGCAGTTCCAGCCCGCGCTGGGTGGGCACGCTGATCCGCACGGTCCCGGGTAGGCCCAGGCTGCTTCCCGGGCGCACCGAGATTCCATGCCTGAGCACCGCTGAGACGAACTCCGTCTCGTCAATGGTCTGGACGAGGAGAAAGTTCGCCTGGGAAGGGATAACCGGGTAACCGGTCTGTTCAAGCAGGAGGACCATTTCGGCGCGGATGCGCAGCGTGTGTTCGCGCACGGCGAGTTGGTGTGCGGGGTCCCGCAGAGCCGCCAGGGCAGCAGCCTGCGCCACCGAGCTGACGGAAAACGGCGGCCGGATCTTTTGCAGTGTCGCGATGACCTCCCGCTCCGCCACGAGGTAGCCCACCCGCAGCCCGGCCAGTCCATGAATCTTGGAGAAGGTCCTCAGGACGGCAACCCCTCCGCCCGCCACGAGCGGGATGGAAGTTTGGGCGTTCGGATCATCGGTGAAATCGATATACGCCTCATCAATGACCACGAGCCGCGCCGGGCTTCGCGCCACGAATTTGCGGATATCAGCCGGTGTGCACACCGTTCCCGTCGGATTGTGCGGGTTAACCATATAGGCGATATCCGCGTCAACGGCAGCCATCGTTTCCAGATTATGTGCCCAATCGCGCAACGGCACCTGTGTCAGGCGGGCGTTGACCGCATAGGTACTGATCCTGTCGATCTGATAAGGGGGTGCTGCGCAGACGGCATGGCCTCCTTGGGCAAGGTAGGCCGAGGCGAGCAGGAAGATCAGCTCATCGGAACCATTGCCGATGAGGATCTGGTCCGGGGCAACGTGATGCAGCGACGCGAGCTCTGACCTCAATTCCTGCGCCAGCGGGTCGGGGTAACGATGTGATTGCGCCAGCGCACCGCAGATTGCCGCCGCGACATCGGGACTGGCTCCCAAGGGGGATTCATTAGATGCCATTGATCCGTCCGCGATCGGGGCTCGGTTCCCCGGCTGATAGGGCTGCAGACGGTTCAGCCACGGGCGTTCAGCAATGGTCATTAGGTGGGCCTTCCGGCTAGGGGAATGTGGTGTAGAGGCGCCAGGTGGGGTGTGGGCGGCGGTGCCGTCCCGGGCTCTCGTTCCGGCCACCCCCCGCGTTTGTTCCTATATACGATCGCTATACGAATATGTGAACACGTTACAAAGCCGTTTCCGGTAAGTCAATGGCCCGGGAGGAGTTCACGCCAGGCGGCACTTAAGGCGGTCCGTCATATTCGGCCCACCCATTGACAGTGACGCAGACCACACCATACTCTTTCTCTCATATCGAACGCTGTTCGTATATGTGAATTTTTCAGCGAGTTTTCAGTTGCCCACCCCTTGGAGGATGCCCCGTGAGTGCCATCGATCCCCGCCACAAAATCCGCAACAGAGCCCTATTCGCCCTCCCTGTCCTTGCCGGCCTCATCCTGTCCGGGTGCAGTTCTGCCACCCCCGGTGACGTGAACGGGGCGGTGAAGGACCAGGCTGCGGACAGCACGGCACCGCTTTACAAGTCGCTGCCGGAGTCTGTCCAGAAGGCGGGCACCATCCAAATTGGCTCCGCCATCGATTACCCGCCCTTCGAGTACTACGAGGCCTCAGGCCCGCTGGCCGGCTTCGAAGTCGAGTTGTCCAAGGAGCTGGAAAAGCAGCTCGGCGTCTCCTTCACCTGGAACAACGCCAGTTTTGACACTCTGCTGCCGGCACTGACCACCAAGAGGTACGACGTCATCTTTGGTGCCGTCAATGACACGGCTGAACGCGAAAAGACCTTCGATATGGTGTCATATCTACAGTCCTCCCAAGGTTTTGTCGTCCAAAAGGGTAATCCGACCGGACTCGCCTCGGTTGAAGACCTCTGTGGAAAGCCCATCGCGGCCGTGCGCGGAGGCGTTCAGCCACAGTATCTCGAGGCCCAATCCAAGGTGTGCACCGATGCCGGCAAACAGCCCATCGACGTGCTCACTTTTGACGGCAACGCCGCCGAGCAGCTCGCGGTAAAACAAGGCAAGGCTGTGGCACTGCTGGAGAACTACCCGACGGCCGCCTACTTCGCCCAGCAGTCCGAGGGCAAACTTGAGGTCGTTAGTGGGCTGCAAGTTGAGAAACGCTTCTTCTCGATGGTCTTCAGCAAGAAGGAATCAACGTTGCGTGATGCCCTGGGGAAGGCTTGGCAGGCCATCATCGACGACGGCTCGTACCAGGCGGTGCTGAAGAAGTGGGATCTGGGCAGCATCGGCATCACCGAGTCCACGGTGAACCCCGTAACGGCCGGCATCAGTCCTAAGTAGCCCGCCGTGCCCGATGAACTGACAACAGGAAAAGGAGCACGTGGTGGCAGTCGAAGACAAGCTTGAGACCGAGCGCGAAGTGCCCGCGGTGCCAACGTCCGCCAGGGCGCTGACAGTTGTCCCGCTGAAATACCCCGGACGGTGGGTGCTGGCCATCGTGATTCTGGTGTTGCTGGCCCTGCTCGTACGGGCATTCGTGGTTGCTGACATCGATTACGCCGCGGTGGTCGAGTACTTAACGGTCCCCGGAATCCTTGAGGGAGTGCGCAATACGCTGCTGCTCCTGCTGCTGTCCATGGCGTTGGGACTGGTCCTTGGCGTGCTGACCGCAGTGATGCGCCAGTCGCCAAATCCGGTCCTGCGCTGGGTCGGGGGCGGGTATGTTTGGCTGTTCCGGGGTACTCCGCTTCTGGTACAGCTGCTGATCTGGTTCAACCTTGCGATCATTTTCAATACCTTCACGATCCCGGGCCTGGTGTCCATGCCCATGAACACGCTGATGACGCCGTTCTTGGCGGCCCTGCTGGGCCTGGGCATAAATGAGGGTGCTTACATTTCGGAAATCGTGCGCGGTGGCATCCTCTCTGTCGACCACGGCCAACGCGAAGCTGCCTCGGCCATCGGAATGCCGCGCGCCAAAATCATGCGCAGGATCGTCCTGCCACAGGCGATGCGCGTGATCATTCCGCCGCTGGGCAACGAATTTATCGCGTGCCTGAAGTTCACATCGCTGGCCTACACCATTTCCTTCAGCGAACTCCTGCACTCGGCGAACAAGATTTACACCGCTAATTTCAAGGTGATCGAGCTGCTCTTCACCGTTACCATCTGGTACCTGGCCCTAACCACCGTGTTCAGCGTCCTGCAGCAGATGCTGGAGGACCGGCTCGGCCGCAGTGCGCCGGGATCCAGACCTAGTTTTGCGCGCCGGCTTCGGAAAAACCTGGCCCTCAGGAGGACCGCATGAGCAAGCAACTGATCGTCCATGCCGAGCAGGTCACCAAATCATTCGGCGACCTGGAGATCCTCAAGGGGATTGACCTGCAGGTTTTCCGTGGTGAGGTGCTGTGCATCATTGGTCCCTCGGGATCGGGTAAGTCCACGTTTCTGCGGTGCATCAACCATCTGGAGAAGATCGACGGCGGACGCCTATCGGTCAACGGCTCGCTGGTGGGTTACCGCCAGAACGGGGACAGGTTATACGAGCTAAGGGACAAGGACGTCTGCCGGGAACGGGCCAATATCGGCATGGTGTTCCAGCATTTCAACCTCTTCGGCCACAAGACCGCGCTGGAAAATGTCATAGAGGGTCCGGTGCAGGTCAAAGGAATCTCTAAAAAGAAGGCAACCGAACAGGGCATGGCGCTGCTGGATCGCGTGGGGCTGGGGAGCCGGGCACATGCCTACCCCTATGCCATGTCCGGCGGCCAGCAGCAACGAGTCGCCATCGCCCGGGCACTTGCGATGGAACCGCAGCTGATGCTTTTCGACGAGCCGACCTCCTCACTCGACCCCGAATTGGTGGGGGAGGTCCTGGACGTGATGAAAGACCTTGCCAGTTCCGGGATGACCATGGTGGTGGTGACGCATGAGATGGGCTTTGCCCGTGAGGTCGCGGACGGAATAGTCTTCATTGATAATGGCTGCGTCGTTGAGCGGGGCCAGCCGCACGACGTTTTGGGCAACCCCCAAGAGGAGCGCACCCGGGCGTTCCTCAGTGCGGTCCTTTGATAGGCGAGGAGTAGGAACAGATGAGCACCTCGGTTTTACGAGCCCTGAAGATCCTCGAACTACTATCGGGCTCGGACAAACCGCTGCCGCTGACCCGGATAGCGGAGCAACTGGAGATCCCTAAAAGCACCGCACATGCCATTCTTCGAGCGCTGGCCAGCCGGGAGTTCCTGGAAGTCACCGAGCACGCGTCCTACTCCATCGGGCTGCGGGCGTTCGAAGTCGGTGCCGCGCACCTGCGCTCCAATAACGCCGTCGACATTGTCATCCCCCAACTGGCGGGTCTGACGAAAGAGCTGGGCATCACCTCGCACTATGCGGTTCTCGACGGAACCGACGCCGTCTACCTCTGCAAACAGGACCCTCCCGGCCTGGGCATCAAACTGGCAAGTTCCGTGGGAGCCAGACTGCCGGCCGTTGTCACGGCGGTAGGGAAGGCAGCCTTGGCCTGGCTGCCGGGGAACGACCTGGCAGCTCACCTGCCGGCCGGTGCAGACGAAGGGCGGGACGGCGGGATCATGGCCGAGCTTGCCCAGGTGCGGGAGCGCGGCTACAGCCTCGATGACGGCGAAACAGCTTCCGGTGTCCGCTGCATTGCTGCGCCGGTTTTTAGCCCCTCCGGCGGGCCGGGCGCCATCGGCGTCAGCTACATGCTCGGTTCGGCCCTTGACGCCGACGCCGTTGCAGCGCACGTCATGAACTCTGCCAGCCACTTGACGCAGCTGCTGGGAACCTTGACCCGGAAGGCCACCGCATGAAAGTTTCACAGGCCCTGAAACTTGTCTCGATCAAGCCGCGCTCCGGGAACCGGACCAGCCGGCGGTTGGAGCGGTGCCGGACCATCGATGATGTCCGGCTGGCCGCCAAACGCCGCTTGCCGCGGCCTGTCTTCGACTATGTCGACGGCGGAGCGGACAGTGAGGGCTCGTTGCGGAACAACATAGATGCACTGGGTCGCTACCATTACCTTCCCAGAGTCCTGACCGATGTCGGTAACCCGGATATTTCCGCTACGATCCTGGGGCGCAAAACCGCCGCTCCGCTGGGTTTTGCGCCCACCGGCTACACCAGGATGATCGATCCGCGCGGGGAGCCTGCCGTAGCGCGGGCGGCCGCAAAGGCCGGCATTCCTTATGTCCTCTCCACCATGGCCAGCACGTCATTGGAGGATTTGGCCGAAGCCGCAGGCGTGAACTCTGCGGACCTCTGGTTTCAGCTGTATGTCTGGAAAGATCGTGCCCTGACGCTCGAGCTGGTCAGGCGGGCGTGGGCCAGCGGGTACCGCGTGCTGGAAGTCGCCGTGGATACGGCGGTCACCGGTAATAGGTTACGTGACGTGCGAAATGGCCTGACCATTCCCCCAGCCCTCTCGCTGAGGAGCCTGGCGGACATTGGAAGCCGACCCGGATACTGGGCGGGCATGCTGGCTGGTCCGGCCCTGACATTTGCCAATGTGGAGGACCGGTCCAGCGGCTACAGCGTTGAAAACATCGGCCAACAGTTTGACCCCGGCGTGACGTGGGAGGACCTGGACACCCTGCGTCAGGCGTGGCCCGGAAAGCTGGTCTTGAAGGGGCCGATCGGCCCCGCCGACGCCAAACGCGCCCAGAGCCTGGGCATGGACGGTGTGCATTTGTCCAACCATGGAGGCAGGCAGCTCGACCGGACCCTGGCCCCGGTGGAACTTGTTCGGCCGGTCCGGGCCGCCGTCGGTGAAGATTTCGCCATTCTGGTGGATTCGGGCATCCGGCATGGTTCGGACGTCGCCACCGCCATCGCCCTTGGAGCTGACGCCTGCATGGTGGGGCGCGCCTACCTGTGGGGGCTGGTGGCCGGCGGCCAGGAGGGGGTGGAACATGTTGCGGACCTGCTCACCGGTCAGTTCCGCCGGACACTCCAATTGCTGGGAATGGCCAGCGTCGAGGAGCTGCGTGCAGCCGGACCAGGCCTGCTGGCACCGCGCTGCTGAGGGCACTATCGGTGCTCTGTCTGCCTGCGAAGCGCGGCGGTCGGAGCCCCTGGCGGGACACGCCTGCAGTATCCAACGAAAACGAAAAGAGGGAAAGCATGGATGTCGTCCACCACTTGTCCGCAGCGTTGCCCGGCCTGGTACAGACTGATCCTTCGGTCTTGCAGATGTACCGGGCGGACCGCTCCGGCCATCTGGCCTCCGGCACGGCACTGGCGGTGGTGCAGGCCCGCACCGTCGACGATGTGCAGACCGTGTGCAGAATTGCCCACGAGCATCGCACCCCAGTGGTCACCAGGGGCGCCGGCACCGGCCTCTCCGGCGGCGCCATTGCCGGAGCCGGTGAAATCATACTCTCCACGACGTCCATGACGCGGATTTTGGAGGTCTCACCCGATAACCGGCTCGCCGTCGTCGAGCCCGGCATCCTCAATGGTGACCTGAACCGTGAACTGGCAAAGCAGGGCATGTGGTGGCCGCCGGATCCAGCCAGCAAGGACATCTCAACCGTTGGCGGGAATATTGCGATGAATTCCGGCGGCCTGCTGTGCGCTAAATACGGCGTCACCCGCGAAGCCGTCCTGGCGTTGAAGGTCGTCCTGGCCGACGGCCAGCTGATTTCGGTGGGACACCGCACGGTCAAGGGTGTCACCGGCTACGATGTGTGTGCGTTGATGGTCGGCTCCGAGGGTACCTTGGGCGTGATCGTCGAGGCCACGCTGAAACTGCGCTCTCTGGTAACCGGCACGGTGGCCACTATTGCCGCCTTCTTCGATTCGATCGCCGAGGCCGCTGCGGCCTCGGCCGCCATTACGGCTGCCGGACTGCAGCCGGCAATGATGGAGTTGCTGGACCGGCGCACGCTGGAATGTGTGAGTCGCTATACCGGCGTGGATCTGGTCTTACGAGGCAATGCCTACTTCCTTCTCCAGTGTGATGGCCCCGGCGCGGAATCAGAGGCCTCTAAGATGGCCGGGATCATCCGCGATGCCGGGGGACGGGTGGAAATTACGACCGATCCGGAGACTGCCAAGGCCCTGGTGGACGTGCGGCGGCAGGTGTTCCCGTCCTTGGAGGCCATGGGGACCTTGCTGGTTGAAGACATCGCCGTGCCCCGGTCTCAAATGACTGCGGCGTTTGCCAAAATCTCCGACCTTGAAATCAAGTATGGTGTCACGATTCCCACCACGTGCCATGCGGGGGACGGCAATCTTCATCCGAGCTTCGTCTTCAGTGGTGAATCGGTCCCGGACGCCATTTGGGCCGCCGCAGAGGAACTTTTCGCCCACGCCTTGGCGCTGGGCGGCACGCTATCCGGCGAACATGGCATCGGACTTCTTAAACGGCGCTGGCTCGGCGACGAACTCGGCGGCATCCAGCTTGGGCTGCAACGGCAGATCAAGGCGGTATTTGATCCGCACAACCTGCTCAATCCCGGCAAGGTGTTTGATCCGGTGCTGGCGCCGCTCGTGGAATCGTCGACTGTCTGAGGAGTACCCACAATGAACGTCACTCTGAAGACCAGCGACGGTCGCGCGGCGCTGCGGTTTGAGCGCCGACTGGCGCATCCGATCGGGCGGGTGTGGCGCGCCGTCGTCGTCCCTGCCGAGCTCGGAAAGTGGTTTCCCGCTGCGGCCGACTGGACCCCTGAAGCGGGCGAGACTTTCGAAGCGGGAGGACAAACCGGACAAATCACCGAACTCACTGCGCCGCAGCGGATCGAATGGACCTTCGGCGCCCAGCTGTTCCGATTTGAGCTCAAGAAGGAGCAGGGCGAATGCGTGTTGGTGTTCACCCACGTCTTTGACGATGGTGGGGCTGCAGCCCAGACGGCAGCCGGATGGGCCTGCTACCTCGACCGGCTCGAGCCCTACCTGGGCGGGCGTAACCTGTCCGAAGAAAGCGCCCACGTACCGATCGGGGAGCGGCACGAGCGCTACGCGGCGCAATTCGGGCTCGATCCCGCTCCCGGCCGCGAGTTCATCGCGGGCCTGGCCTTCCGGGGCCCCGTACTCGAGGACGGCCCGGTCCTGCGGCTGGAACGTCGCTACGATCAGCCGATCGGGCGGCTGTGGCAGGCCCTGACCGATCCCGCCGAGCTGCGCCAGTGGTTCCCCGGCGGCCTTGAGGTCGGGGAGAGTGAGGCGCCCCGTTTACTGACGGGTTCCTGGCAAGGGGAGGGAACCCTGCGGTTCGAGCTGCGGCCCGAGGGTACCGGATGCGTGCTCGCGTTCACACACACCTTCACCGACCGCGACCAGGCCGCGCTGGCCGGGGCCGGCTGGGACCGTTGTTTCGCCCGGCTGGACGCCTTACTCGCTGATCACCCCATGCGAAGCCGCCTCCCTGGCCAACTGGCGCGCCGTGCACGAACGACTCGGCGCAACGTGGCACGTCGAGCCCGAAATTGGGCGCAGGGCTTACGCGGAACATTCGAGCGACTGAAAGGAGGCCACGCCCTCAGGTGCGCAATGACGACGGCGGTTGTCCTAGCAGGGGCAGGACACTAGAGGTGCAGGACGGTCTGGCCCAGGGCTGCGGCGGCGATGAACGAGGCGCTATAGGTGATCAGCGCTACGATGACCACCTTCCAGCTGAGCGCCTTCAACGCCGGGATATCGCGCCCCACCGTGAGGCCGATCAGCGCCAGGGTGGGCACGCCCATCAGGATGACGTCGAGGTTGCCGGTCAGGGTCGCGAACAGCTGGGAGGTGGGCAGGAACGGGGCCGAGAGTACCGTGGCGATGCCGAGCACCCACACGCTCGAGGGCACGGTAGGCAGCCACTTCGCCAGCCGGAATGACAGGGCCGTGAGCAGCAGCAGGATGACCATGCCGAGCAGGTCGCCAGGGACGAAGGCCTTGGTCCCCAAAAGGTTCATCAGCAGGCCGGACACGCCCACAACGCCGTACGCCAGCAGCTGCGTCCGCCGGGAGAGGGGCACCTTGGGGTCCTCTGCTGCCACGGGCGCGTCCGGCGCAGGTTGGGCTGCCGGATCTGCGGGCCCGGCAGCTGCCTGCGTTGCCCGCCCGACCCGGCGGCCGTCGTCGTCCCTGCCGAAGAGCCGGCTCCAGAACGTGTAGAGGCGGCGGCATAGCGGCAGCGACAGGAATACCCCGGCGTAAAAGCCGACGATGTTGGTCACCAGGTTGGACAGGGCGGCCAGGGCCATGATCTCGGGTGCCTGGCTCGGGTAAAGCAGGGACAGCGCGCCGGCGCCGCCGAGCATCATCGATGCGGAGCCCAGGCCAAGTCCCGCGCCAGGGCCAGGGGGTCAAAGATGGACAGGCCGCCGAGGAAGCCGGCCAGCAGGGAGATGAACACGGCGCCGAACAGACTGCCGAGGAGCCAGACGGAGAACACCCCGCGGTATTCGGGCGAGCGGACGCCGAAGCGCTGGATCGCGTAGGCCAGGAACGATTCGCGGTCGATCGACCAGGTGGCGCCGATGGCGACGCGGCCCAGGCCGAGGGCGACGGCGACCGGCAGCGCGATGATCACGGTGCCGAAGATATGGCCTACCTCCTGCAACGCTATGGCCGGACCGATGACGCCGAGCTTCATCAGGGTCGGGCCGATCTGGGTGCCGAGCCGGGCCAGGAAGACGATGATGCCAATCTCCAGCAGCAGGGTGGCCACGGACCGCGCTGCAGCAGAGATGGGGCGCAAGCGCTGCGTGCCCAGGATCGCGCCGAGGACCACCGCTCAGATGATGGGAAAGAGGACGACGGCGGCCGGTCCCAGCTGAATTTTCACTGTGCCGATGAGAACGGTGACGGCGGAGACCGCCACCGACAGGATGATGACGGTGGTCCAGTGGCCGCGGGTGATCCCGGGGGCGGGGGCAGGGTGCCGGGTGCCGATGGAGTTGCTCATGTCTCTCACTGTCTTCCTTGAAGTTGTATACCAAAGTGATGGTAGCGAATACATGATGAGATGTAAATCACCTCTGGGAGTCGTTCTACTCACTGCTAATGACGGTGGTAAGCGAAGTCCTTCTGCTTTCCCGCAGAGAGGCATGTTCATCTTTGGAATACCAGATGCGGTTATACTGGAGGACGTAAGCCATTCGGTCCACGTCTGTGAAGGAGGTAAGCGTGCGAACATGTATCCGCGCAGACCATGTGCTGGGCCACGAGAGCGGACGGCATGTGCTGGTTTCCGGTGGCCAAGTTGTCTATGAGGACGATTCGATCGTGTACGCGGGGCCGCTCCGGGAGGGTTCCTTCGACGAGACGCTGGAGCTGGGCGCGTCACTGGTCACGCCGGGGCTGATCGATTTAGACGCGCTGACGGACATCGACCACCTCATCCTGGATTCATGGTCCCCCGTCGACCGGTCCGAGGGGTTTCAGTGGTCGCAGAACTACTTCGACCACCGACGCCACGACGTATTCACGCCCGAGGAGCGCCAGGTGGTGCGCGAATTCGCACTGGTCCAGCTGGCCCTGCACGGGATCACGACCTACATGCCAATAGCGTCGGAAGTGCACAGCGCCTGGGCGGAAAGCTACGAAGAGTTGGTCGGCATGGCCGCCACCTCCCGCCGGATCGGCCTGCGCGGATTCCTCGGTCCGGCCTACCGCTCGGGCGTGAACGTCGTCGGCCCGGACGGTGAACGCGCGGTAGCCTTCGATGAGGAGCAGGGCAACGCCGGGCTGGCCGAGGCCAAGCGGTTCCTGGACTACACGCAGGAGCTCGACGATCCGCTGGTCACGGGCGTGCTGCTGCCGTGCCGGATCGAGACTCTTACCGAAGAGCTGATGGCCGCCACAGCGGCTGCAGCCGGATCTCGTCAGGTGCTGGTGCGCCTGCACGCGCTCCAGGGGCTGCTGGAGCGCAGGCTGATCCAAGAGCGCTACGGCGTGACGCCGCTGGAGCTGCTGGAGCGCACCGGGCTGCTCGGTGCTAACTTGCTGATTCCCCATGGCATGATGATCGACCGTAACCCCCTCGTTGCGGGGGAGGACCACGGTGACCTGGCCGTGCTGGCCGACGCGGGGGCTTCCATCATCCACTGCCCGCAGACATCCTTCCGGTACGGCAGTGCCCTGCACTCGTTCGGCGCCTACCTGGCCGCGGGCATTAACATGTGCCTGGGCACGGACTCGTTCCCACCGGACCTGGTGCGCGGCATGGACACAGGCGTGCACCTGGCCAAGATCGTGGACGGCGCCGCCGACGCTGCACCGGTCGAGCGCTACTTCGACGCGGCGACGCTCGGTGGCGCCCGGGCCCTGCACCGGCCGGACCTGGGCCGGCTGGAGGCCGGAGCGCAGGCCGACCTGGTCGCGTTCTCGCTGGCCGACTTCCGCGACGGCGTGCTCGATGACCCGGTCCGCACGCTGCTGCTCAACGGCAGCGCCCGCTCCGTCACGCACTCCGTGGTGGCCGGCCGGATGGTGGTGCGTGACGGAGCGGTGCCTGGCATCGACCTTCCGGCGCTGCGTGCCCGGGCCCAGACCTTGTTCAACCGCATGCGGCACGCCTACTCCGAGCGGGACATGCACCGGCGCAGTGCCGATGAACTCTTTCCGCCGGCTTTTCCCCGCAGCGAACCTCAAATGACCCACGTCCCTGCCTGACCCGATCCAAGGAACCCCGCCATGACCCTGATCCTCACCGCCTCGGACCTCGCCGTATTGGCGGACATGCAGGCCACGATCGCCGCCGTCGAACTCGCCTTCGGTGACATCACCAGGGGCACCGCCCACCAGCCCGCTCCGACGTCGCTCCACCTGCCCGGCTCGGACGCGCGCTTCGTGCCGATGACCGCTCTTGCCGACGAGCAGCAGCTGGCGTCCGTGAAGCTGCTGGCGGACATCCCTGCCAACCGCGGTGCCGGGCTGCCCACTCAGCGCTCCACGATCCTGCTCGCCTCGCAAATCACGGGGGAGACGCTGGCCATTCTGGACGGACGTGTGCCCACACGGGTGCGTACGGCCGCCGCCAGCGCCGTGGCCAGCAGACACCTGGGCCGGCCGGACAGTCGGGTGTTGGGGCTGGTGGGTGCGGGCGCGCTCGCGGTTGCGCATGTGGAGGCGATGCTCGCCGTGCTACCGATCGAGGAAGTAGTCGTATGGTCCCGGTCGACGACGACGACGGACGGGTTCCGCGAGAAGGTGCTCCGCCACGGGCTGTCCGTCACCGTGGTCGGCTCCCCCGGGGAAGTCTTCGAGACGGCCGATGTGGTGTGCACGCTGACGCCCGCCACGGAGCCGGTGGTGCACGGGCGCTGGTTCCGGGACGGCCAGCACATCAACGCAGTGGGCTCCCGGCCCCGTCCGGATCACCGCGAGATCGACACGGAAGGGATGGTGCGCTCGCGGATCTTCGTCGACAGCCGTGCCACAGCGGCGGAGAAGTCCGGCGACCTGCTCATTCCTGTGGCGGAGGGCGCGCTGTCGCTGGCGGATGTCCAGGGGGAACTCGGCGAGGTGGTGGCCGGACGGATCCCGGGCCGCATCAGCGACGCAGATATCACGCTGTTCAACTCCGTGGGCATCGGCATGCTGGATCTGGCCATCGGGAGGCTCTTGTACGACGGGGCCATCGAACAGGGTCTGGGGCTACGGGTTGACCTCAGCCGGTAGTGACTGAACTGCTTGACCTGTCAGGAGAGTTGAATCTACCGGCGCTACCGGCGCTACTGGGTGATGCCCTTGTGTCCGGTGGTCAGGGCGGTTGCCAAGCCGGCGAGAGAGGGCTCGCGGCCAAGTTCGATATGCGCATAGGCGAGGGCGGCAGCGAGTTCCGGCTTTCCAGCGTAAATGGCGGCGCACAGTCCCGCATGCTCGGTGCACTGGGCTTGGGGATCGCGGTCCGATGCGAGAGCGAACAATCGTTGGAGCCGGCCAAGTACAGGTCGCATGGCGGTGGCAAGCAGTGTGTTGCCACTCATGGCAATAATCTCGGCGTGCAGCGCAGAGTTCAACGCGGCGACCGCCGCGATGTCCTCGCGTGCCGTGGCCGACGCGGACTCCTCCTGTAACTCGGCCAGTCGCGGTGCCACGCCTCCGGCCGCGACGAACTCCGCGGCCTTCCGGGCAGCGAAGACCTCAAGATTGAGCCGGATGTCGAAGAGTTCCTCGGCGTCGCTGACCGTGAACTCTCGCACGACGGCACCCCGCCGCGGGTAGGTGACGATGAACCCGTCGGCCTCGAGCTGGTGCAGCGATTCGCGGATGGGGATGCGCGAGATGTCCAGATCGTCGGACAGCTCGCGCTCCCGGAGGCGGAACCCAGCCGGGTAGTCGCCGCTGAGGATCTTGTCGCTGATCCGCCGATACGCGAAGTCCGCCATTGACTGCTGCGGGTCTCCGACATCGTCGTCTGCCTGCAAAGCCATGGATCACCCTTCCGTGGTGTATCGGGACGGGGACCAAGACCGACTATCCCTGAGGCCAGCTTAGTGGCCCGGCTACCTCGCAGGGCGCGGACTATGCCCTCAGACGAGCGCCAGCTGGTCCGCGACAACGCGGCCCCTGTGGATGACGGTACGATCCGACGGCCGGTCCATGACGGCGGCGCTGACGCAGTCCCCCGACACCAGCAGGAATTCGGCCGGATCACCGACGCTGGTGCCGGGCCGGTCCGTCACGGAGGCCAGCCGGGGGACCGTGCGGTCCAGGATGGACGCCCCGCCAACCGTGGCCACGGCCAGAGCGTGCTCAATTAGGTGATCGGAGCGGTAGCCGTTGACGAAGGCCAGCTGCCACGTGCGGTCGAGCATGTCGGCGTTCCCGTAGGGGGACCAGTAATCGCGCTGGCCGTCCTCACCCAAGCCCACGCGGACGCCGGCGTCGGCCAGGTCGGCCAGCGGCAGTTGGAACCGACCGCCGGGCGCGACGGTCGCCGTCGAGATGTCCAGTTCCGCCCAAGTTTCGATCAACGTCCGGGTGTGGGCCTCGCTGACACCCCACAGCGGGTAGCCATGGGAGATCGTCACATTGCCTTGCATGCCCAGGGAGCGCGTGCGGTCAGCGATCAACGCGGCGCTGAAATGCCCTAACTCGCCGGGTTCGTGCAGATGGATGTCGATGGGCACCTGATATTTTTCGGCCAGGCCGAACACGAGGTCCAGATGGCGGACGGGATCCTTGTCCAGCCCGCAGGGATCGATGCCGCCCATGACATCGGCGCCGGCCTTCAGCGCCTCCTCCATGAGCTCTGCCGTGCCGTTTTCCAGGAATAGTCCGGCCTGCGGGAAGGCGATGACCTTCACCTCGGCCCGGTCCCGGTACATCTGGCGGGCGGCGAGTACTGCCTCGAACTTCTCCAGCCCGCAGTCCGTGTCCACCTGGGCGAAGCTGCGCACGCGCGTGGTCCCGCGCTCGATCATCATGCGCAGCCCCGTCTGGGCACGCTCTCCGATCGACGTTTCCGCATCGCGCCAGTTGTTGCGGTCGTTCAGCATCATGCCCCACACGCCAGGGGCGCCAGTATGTTCGCGGAACGGCAGACCCAACCGATTGGAGTCAAGGTGAACGTGGACATCGGAGAAGGACGGCAGCAACAGCCGGCCTCTTCCTTCGATCACGGTGACACCGGACGGGACCGCCGACGGATCGTGTGCAACGACTGAGCCAACCCGGCCACCGACGATCGTGACGTCGGCGGCCGACCCGCCCCACGGCCGTACGTTACGGATAACGGCGGGGTCAGACATGAGTAACCTCCAGTGGCGTAGCTTTGTATGCCACAGTAGACCAAATCAGGAAAAATATGCGTATGCATCACGATTTTTGTCAATTTGGTATACAAGAGGCGACATGGGACTGTCGGGTTTGGCCAAGGGCAGTGCCTTTGGGACAGCGAGCCCTGCCGCCCGCGCGGCAACCCCGAGCAGTACCAGGAGCGTCGTTGGAGCATCACGTCATAGCCGGAAACCCTCCGGTAATCGCTTTGCAGGACGTCCCCTCCGTCCGGTTGGAGAATAGGCGCCGTTGGCGGGACAACGGCCCCACCGGAAATGCCTGCAGCACTGCCGACGCAGTGAGGTTCAGCACGGCTGAGGTTGCAGCAGATGCAGCCGTTGGCCAGTTCAATGGTGTTTTCCTTGGCCGATCGAATCAACCGAGGGTCAATGTTAAGTTCACCTAAATCGTCGACGACGACGGCAATTCGCTCATCGCTATGGGCCAACAGGTCATTGACAAGAGTGGTTTTCCCCCGCCAAGGTACCCGCCGATGACCATAAGGGGGATAGACATTATTGAACCGGGTCCGAGGTGCCGTGTTTGGCGTCCTGGTGACGGCCGCCAATTATTGTGCCCAGCACCCGGATCTCGCCAATCAGCTGAGGATCCACCTCGAAAGGGTCCCGCGCAAGAATGGCCACGTCCGCGCGTTTTCCGGCCTCGAGGGATCCCACTTCCTCATCCATTTTCAACATGTAAGCGGCCCCCAGGGTCACCGCATGCAGCGCTTCATGCACGCTGAGACATTCGTATTCGCCCAGCACTCTCCCCGAGACTGTCAGTCGTGTGATGGCATGCTTCATGCTCTTCAGCGGGTTCAATTCGGTCACCGGGGTGTCGCAGTGCACTGAGATGGGAACCCCGGCGTCGAGCGCGGAGCGTGCTGCGTCCATCCGTGAGGCCCGGTCCCACCCTAAGATCCTGTCGGCATGCTGATCTCCCCAGGTCCACAGATGGTTCGAAAAAATATTGGCGCAGGCCCCCAGCGCCGCGGCTCGTCGGTATTGAGCCTGAGTGGTCAGCTGAGAATGCGTGATGGTGTGCCGGTGATCGGGCCGTGGATATTTGGTCAGCACCGCTTCCAGAGCATCGAGAAAGAGCTGGCTGGCTTGGTCCCCATTGCAATGTACGTGAATCAATAGCCCGGCGCGGTGGAACGCGGTGAAGGCCACCTCGAACTCTTCGGGTGTGATGTTCCAAATCCCGTTGGGTTGATCCCCGAGGTAGCCCGGGGCCAAGAGTCTGGCAGTGAAGCCCTGAATCGACCCATCAAGTATGAGTTTAACGTGCCCAAAACGCAGGTTTTCGTTGCCCTCAGATTTCAGCTCCGCCAAATGTTCCGCCATGGCAGCCGCCAGCGGACCGGTCCCCAACCCCACCCCAAATTGGAAGACGTTCAGTCTCACCGGAAAGTTCTCATCAACCGTGTCCGTGTATACAGCACGTCCCTCTTCGGTGAGCAACCCCATGGTGCCCAAATCGGTAATGGTGGTCACGCCGTGATTCACTGCGTCCTGCGCGAATTGGCTCAGTGCCCTGGCCGAAAGCGCGAGCAAGCCGCCTTCAAAGAAGTGATGTACCAAACCCATGGCGGCAAATTCTCGGAGTTCACCATTGGGCATTCCATCGGCGTACTTTTCCACGCCCTCGGTTTGGTTGGAGGAATCGATGCCAGCCTTGGCGAGGACTGCAGAATTGACGACCGCCACGTGCCCGTTGGCGTGGCTGATTTGGATCAGCCTGGTGGTGGAGATGGTGTCGAGATCGTGGACCAGAATGCTCTGTTTCGGGAAGTAGATGTTGTCCATACCCCAGGCCTGCAATGGCGTATCCGTATCACGCATGGCGGACTCGACCTCGCGCAACCGTCGCAGGACCGCCTCCGTGCTGGTGCATCCGGGCCAGAGGTTGCCATCCGGATCGGTGCGGTCAAAATAGCCTACGTAGATCTGCCCCTCCTACATTCCTCCGGAGCCAGCATGCGCGTGAGCCTCAACGAATCCCGGCACCATCACCTGCTGCGCATATCTTTCATCAATCACGGTGTTTGGGTAGGCGCGGAGCTCCTCGACCGATCCCACGGCTCGAATCAATCCGTCCCTGACCGCGATGGCTGTGGCCACAGGCCGTGAGGGATCCATGGTTCGCACGATTTTTGCCGGATAAATAATGGTCTGCTGATCCACTGCCACTCCCTGGTTTACGGCTACGGTTCGATCCTCGTCGTTGAGGTAGCGGGCGAGGAATGACCTTCCTCCACGCACGCTACCGTGTGTCACAAAGTTAGTGAACGGACTCGCTGTCCGGCCGTTTCACCTCCGGGTACTCTGTTATGGCAATGGCATTCGCCGGCGGTTTCTGTTGTCTCATGAACAGCAACGAAACCACGCACAGACAAAGTGCTGCCACACCGATGATCCACACCATTTTGTAGGAGCTTAGTGCGGCGCCGGAACCACTAATCACCGTCGAGGCCATGATGACACCGAAGATGGCTCCGCCCACCGCGCCACCCAACGTTTTGAGCGAGTTGTAGATGCCTGAGGCAATACCAGTTTGATCCGCGGGGGAGAGTTCGGCTACCAAGGACGGCAGGGCTCCGAGGAGTAGGCCAGATCCCGTACCAATGAAGATGAGGCTAAGAACCACCAATGACATTTGGTCGTTCGCAAAGATGAGCAGCAAGTTTGCCGTGGCAAGGAACGTAACTCCCACCAGCAACACCCCGCGCATACCGATGGCACGGGCCAAGTATGCGAAGGTTGCAGCAGCCACGCATGCAGTAAGCGTATCTCCTGCCGTCAAGAGTGAGATGTTTCCGGGAGCCATGGCAAATCCGAAGCCGACCACCTTGGGTTTAGCAGCCAGAAAGGTGGTAATGACTGTCTGCGATCCCAGCGTGACGATGCCGAACAGGAAAGCGGTCAGGTAGGGAGGCCACATGAGGCGTGACCGGACCAACCTCAGATCTATGGCAGGGCAGGCGGTCTGAGATTCCCACCATACCCATGCCACCGTGATTACCCCACAGGTCAACAGGGGGACCAGTACCTGAGGCGAAGAAATTCCATATTTTTGGATCCCACTAAGGGCCAGCAACAGCGTGATCATGGAGGCGGCAAGCCCTAAAAAGCCAAGGTAGTCCACAGTCGATTTGGATCGAACCGTTGATTCGGGGACGAGTAAGAAGACCACAAACACGCAAAGTGCTGTGATAATGGCTGGCACCAGCAACACCATGGTGAAGTTCCGCTCGAGCCCTGCAATCACTCCAGAGACTAACATTCCGGCGACAACGCCGACGGTCATGAAGGAGATGAGCAGACCAACCGACTTGCGGGCTCGTTCGCCTGCAATGCGATCGTGAACCAGCGCAATTTCCAGTGGCAACCAGACCGAAAGCGGCCCCGTCAGGATGCGCCCTACGAGAACTAATGAGTAGTTATTGGAATATGCCACGAAGCACACGCCCACCAGTACAGCGATGACGGCCAGACGGAGCATTTTGCGGTGCCCAAAAATATCCCCAAGCTTGGCCAGCACCGGAATACAGACTGCCGAGGAAAGCGTCCAGAGGGTGACGAACCAAGTGATGTCTGCATCTGTGATCCCCCACCGGGCAGATGGCCCCATACAACGGGATGTAGTACCCCTGGACGAAGCCGCTGGTGAATTCGACGAAAATCAAGAACCCGATGATGGCGCTCATTTTGAGTGGAACACCGGTAGATGCCCGAAGTTCCGGTGTGTTGGTGCTCGGCATAAACTTCTCCTAGTGTCTCGCGCCGTTAATTCGTTTTAATAGTCGTCCCAGTGATTCGAGGACGTCCTTGTTTGCCATCCCCTCCGCGCAAGCCAGTACGATCCGCGAACGCAGCGCCAGGGCCTGGGAGGACTTGCGCCTGCGGGTCCATCGCGACAGCTGATCGCGTTCTTCCTCGGTGAGGATC
>NZ_JASISR010000033.1 GCF_030063245.1 Paenarthrobacter sp. PH39-S1 | reverse complement strand
GTGTAAACGGCACCACCGGCTTAAACACAAAATGGGCTGGAAAGTCACCCAAACCGGCAACGGCACCCTCACCTGGAAAGCACCCTCCGGCCAGACCTACACCACCCACCCCAAAGACACCGGATAAACGGCCGCATTCGGGCTGCCCCGGCCGTCCGATCGAGCACCAATGGTTACCAGCCGCGGGCCCGCCACTCCTGCAAATGCGGCCGCTCATTTCGAGCGTCGTTCCCGGGGCGTGGCCCGGGTGCACCAAGGTGTCGTCCGGGAGACCGTCGAAGATCCGGGCTTGCACATCATCGAGCAGTTGGCTAAGCGGGCGGGATCCTTTTGCGTTTTTCCTGCACCGCCGAGGAACAGCGAGCCGCGGCATTGCTGTCCGACACCGGCTTCCTGGCACCAGCAAGTCGCTGGACATCGGCGGGACGCAGGTGTGGGCCTGCTACCTGTACCCATAGCCAAGGAAAAGTGCCAGTATAGGTCGAGCCGCGTCGGCTCCTGGCTCAGAGCAAGAGTTCGGCGCGGACTATATGCCTGTCGGTGGTATGCCTGTCGGCGGTATGCCTATCAAAGACGTTTCACTGCGGGAAGTTGCACAGATGAAAGTGATTGACCCCGCCTCCGGACTTAGAGTGGCCGGTTCCGGATCCGCACCGCTCCGAAGGCGGGAGCCTCGCAAGGGCCCGCGGATTCCGGGCCTGCGCGCCGGAGGGGTCAGTGCCGCCGTCGTGATGGCGGTGGCGTCGGTCTGCCTGGGCTTGACGGTATTGACGCAGGACGGCGTCGCCGGGCAGGATTCTGTGGCGGCCGCCGCGGGTAGCTATGCCAGAACACCACCCATTAGTAATAAGGAGCTCAAATTCGGTATCACCACGCACAACGGCGCCGGCGATGCCGACGAGGTGGCCCGAAGCGTGGGTGAGTATCCCGCCATGATCCAGACCTACGTTGACTTCAGCCGGAATTTCGATATGTCCAATATCCGGGCGACCATCGACCACGGCGCAGTAGCCATCGTGACCTGGGAGCCGTGGCTGGCGGGCAAGGGGGCCAATCAACCCGGTTTCCGGCTCGCCACCATCATCGACGGGAGCCACGACGCCTACATCTCCTCGGTGGCGGATCAGCTGGTGGCCGCCGGCGATCCGGAATTGTCCATCCGCCTGGCCCATGAGATGAACGGCTACTGGTTTCCGTGGTCCGAGCAGGCGAACGGAAACCAATCCGGAGAATATGTCCGGGCGTGGCGGCACATCGTCGACCTCTTCCGCTCCAAGGGACTGCGCAACGTGACGTGGATCTGGTCGCCGAATGCGCCCTCGGCCAGGACGCAGGATATGGCCAGCCTCTACCCGGGGAGTCGATACGTCGGGCAGACAGCGCTGGACGCCTACAACTTCGGCAACCGGGACAGTGCCAGGCCGTGGACACCGGCGGTTCAGCTCTTTCGCGACGGCCTGGACGAGCTCGCCCGGGTTGCGCCCGACAAGCAAATTCTTGTCGCCGAGACCGCCTCCGTGGAGAGTGTCGGATCCAACAGCAAGGCCGAATGGATACAGGACATGGTCTCTTACCTCGATTCCTGGCGCAATGCAAAGGCCGGACGGATCTATGGGTTCCTGTGGTTCAATTACGTCAAATTTGAAGGACCAGCGAACCGAACAGTCGATTGGCGGTTCGATTCCACCCCCGCGGATCTGCAGGCCATGAAGGACGCGCTCCGGAAGCGCAGCTAAGCCGCGTGCGCCGTCTCACACGCGCCGGCGTTGAGGTCCCGGCCGACCAGGCCCAGAGGCGAAACGATTACCAGCCGCGGGCCCGCCATTCGTCCAGGTGCGGTCGCTCCGCGCCGAGGGTGGTTCCAGCACCGTGGCCGGGGTGAACCAGCGTATCGTCTGGGAGGACAGCGAAGACCCGCGTCGCCACGTCGTCCAGCAGCCGGGCGAAGCGATTCGGATCCTTCTGCGTATTGCCGACTCCGCCGGGGAACAGCGAGTCTCCGGTGAAGAGGTGTGCAGGGCCCTTTGAATCCCGGTACAGCAGCGCGACGGACCCCGGCGTATGGCCGCGCAGGCCGATGACCTGGAGCTCAAAACCGTCAAACTGCCGGACATCCCCATGGTCCAGCAGATCATCGGTCGGCACTTCGATATCGCCGGCATCATCCCGGCCAGCCGCGGTTTTCGCACCAGTCGCGGCTATGACGGGTCCCAGCGCCCGGATATGATCCCAGTGCGAATGCGTGGTCACCAGCAGCGCCGGTGTTTGGGCCGTTTTGGCTGTCCCGGGCGCCGCGTCGCGGGCACCCTCCGCCAACAGCGCAAGGATGGCATCGGCGTCGTCGGCCGCGTCGATCAAGACCTGCTCACCGCTCTGCAGGCCGGTGATCACGTAAACATTGTTGTCCATGCCCCCCACCGAAATCCTGTGGATGGACACGGCGGGGAGGATCCACGATTCGGCGCTCATGCAGTCAGCTTACGCAGGTTTCGCCGATAGAATAAGCGCGCTGACAAGACGGAATACCGGGAGTAGTTTTACAGTGTCTTCACGCAACTTAAATACCGCAGCTAAATCGCTCCTGACCGCGTTCGGGCTGTTGAAAACGTCTTCACCGTAAACACCAGGTCCGTTGGAGGACTCGTGCTCTTTCGATTGATCGCACGGAATTTGGCTCCGCATAAGGTTCCGCTCACGCTGATTATTCTGCTGCAGCTGATGTCCACCGTTGGCACGCTCTATCTGCCCACCATTAACGCGGATATCATCGACGATGGCGTGGTCAAGGGGAATAGCGCCGTCATCTTCCAATTGGGCGGCTGGATGCTGGCCATTACCGCCGGCCAGATTATCTGCGCCGTGGGAGCAACGTATCTGAGCGCGCAGCTGGCGATGAAGGTGGGCCGCCAGGTCCGCCGGGACCTGTTCACGCAGGTGGAATCCTTCTCCGCGCAGGAGGTCAGCACGTTCGGGGCCCCGTCGCTGATCAACCGGACGACCAATGACGTGCAGCAGGTCCAGATGCTGACCCTGATGGCGTTCACCATGATGGTGACGGCACCCATCATGTGCGTCGGTGGCATTGTGCTGGCGCTGAAGCAGGATGTGCCCCTGTCCGGCCTGTTGGTGGTGATCCTGCCGGTGCTGGTGGTCGCCATCTGGCTGATTGTGCGCAAACTCGTGCCGTTGTTCCGGCTGGTGCAGAAGCAGCTGGACCGCATCAACTCGGTGCTGCGCGAGCAGATCATGGGAATTTCAGTGATCCGGGCGTTTGTCCGCCGGGACTTTGAAGCGGAGCGATTCGCTGCGGCCAACGGGGAACTGACGCTCACGCAGCTTCGCACCGGACGGCTTCTGGCCCTGATGTTTCCGACCATTTTCGTGGTGGTCAACGTGACCTCGGTCGGGGTGCTGTGGTTCGGCGGCCAGCGGATCGACAGCGGGGCCATGCAGATTGGGGCGCTGACGGCATACCTGAGCTACATCATGCAGATCCTGATGTCAGTCATGATGGCGATGTTCATGTTGATGATGATCCCGCGCGCCGCGGTCTGCGCCGAACGTATTGAGGCCGTGTTGGTCACGCGGTCGTCGGTGGTGGACGGCCCGGGTGCGCTGCAGGTGCGGGCGCTGGGCGGCGCCCTCGAATTCAGTAATGTGGAATTTACCTACCCGGGTGCCCAGGCGCCGGTGGTTTCGGGTTTGAGTTTCACGGCACGGCCGGGAACGACGACGGCGGTCATCGGCTCGACCGGCAGCGGAAAGTCCACGCTGTTGAACCTGATCCCGCGGTTGCTGGACAAGTCGGGAGGGTCGATTTCAGTGGGCGGCTATGACAGCCACGCGGTGACGTTGGCGTCCCTGCGCTCCGCGATTGGCCTCGTGCCGCAGAAGGCCTACCTGTTCGCCGGGACGGTGGCCAGCAACCTGCGCTTCGGCAGACCGGACGCGACGGATGACCAGATCTGGCGGGCGCTGGAAATTGCCCAGGCCGCGGACTTTGTCAAGGACATGCCGGAGGGGTTGAACGCCCCGGTGGGGCAGGGCGGAACCAATCTTTCCGGCGGCCAGCGGCAGCGCTTGTGCATAGCGCGCGCGGTGGTCAGCGAGCCGTCGATCTACCTGTTCGACGATAGCTTCTCCGCACTGGATTTCACCACCGATGCCCGGCTGCGGTCGGCCCTGAAGCCTGTCACCAGGGAGGCCACGGTCCTGGTGGTGGCGCAGCGGGTGAACACTATCATGCACGCGGACCATATTCTGGTGCTGGACGAGGGACGGCTGGTGGGCCAAGGAACCCATGATGAGCTGATGGCTGGCTGCGGAACGTATCAGGAGATTGTCACTTCCCAGCTGACGAACGACGACGGGGTGCATGCGGCATGAGCATGCGAGGATTTGGCGGACCGCCGCAGAAGGCACGCTCGTTCGGCCCGAGCGTCAGACGGATATTTTCCCTGATGGCGGCCGACAGGCCCCGGATGATCTGGGTGGTTTCCCTGGCCGCGGTCTCGGTCGGCATGAGTGTGCTGGCGCCTAAGATTCTCGGGCATGCCACGGACCTCATTTTTCAGGGTGTGCTGGGCAAAATGTTCCCGGCCGGGGTGACGAAGGCGCAGGCGATTGACGGACTCCGCGCCAAGGGCCAGGGCCAGGTCGCGGACATGCTCAGCGGAATGGCAGTGGTGCCCGGCCAAGGGCTCGATCAGCAGGCGCTGGGCTGGGTGCTGCTGAGCGTGCTGGCCATCTACGCCGTGGCGTTCTTCTTTAACTGGAGCCAGGGGTACATCACCGCAGGCATCGTTCAGCGCGCCATGTACAAGCTCCGCCAGGACATTGAAACGAAACTGGACCGTCTGCCGATGTCGCACTTCCAGGACGAATCCCGCGGCGACGTACTCAGCAGGGTCACCAACGACATCGACAATTTCTCACAGACGCTGAACCAGACGCTGACACAGCTGCTGGTCTCCGTCCTCACGGTCGTCGGTGTGCTCGCGATGATGTTTTCCATCTCGCCACTGCTGGCGCTGATCGCGCTGGCCACGGTGCCGCTGACAATTCTGGTGACGGTGCTGATCGCCAAGCGGTCCAAGATCCAGTTCATGGCGCAGTGGAAGACAACCGGCGAGCTGAACGGCCATATCGAGGAAATGTTCACCGGCCATGAGGTGGTCAAGGCCTTCGGTCAGCAGCAGGCCGCGATCGGCAAATTCGCCGTTTCCAACGACAGTTTATTCCGGTCCAGCTCGAAGGCGCAGTTCATTTCCGGTGTCATCATGCCATCGATGAACTTCATCTCAAACCTCAACTACGTTGCGGTGGCCGTGGTCGGCGGGGTGCAGATTGCGTCCGGGAACCTGACGATCGGCAGCGTGCAGGCGTTCATCCAGTATTCGCGCCAGTTCAGCCAGCCAATGGCCCAAATCGGCGGCATGATCAACCTGCTGCAGTCCGGTGTGGCCTCCGCCGAACGCGTCTTTGACCTGCTGGACGCCAAGGAACAGGCTCCGGACCCGGTGCCGGCCGCCACGCTCGGCGCCACCAGGGGACGGGTTGTCTTCGACAAGGTCAACTTCAGCTATAACCCGGACGAGCCGCTGATTCAGGATCTCTCGCTGGTGGCCGAGCCCGGGCAGACCGTTGCCATAGTTGGGCCCACCGGAGCGGGCAAGACCACCCTGGTGAACCTGCTGATGAGGTTTTACGAGATCGATTCGGGCCGGATCAGCATTGATGGCATTGACACCGCGATGATGACCCGCGATGATCTGCGGCGGCGCTTCGGCATGGTCCTGCAGGACGCCTGGCTCTTCGGCGGGACAATCCGGGAGAATCTGGTCTACGGCCGCCTCGACGCGGCCGAAGACCAGATGATAGAGGCGGCCGAGGCGACCTTCGTGGACCACTTTGTCAGGTCCCTCCCGGACGGTTATGACACGGTGCTCAGCGACGACGGCGACAGCCTGAGTCAAGGCCAGCGCCAGCTCATGACCATCGCCCGTGCCTGGTTGGTAGATCCCGGCATTCTGATTCTGGATGAGGCCACCAGCTCCGTGGACACCCGCACGGAGGTGCTGATCCGGCACGCCATGAACAGGCTGCGCGAGTCCCGGACCAGCTTTGTTATCGCCCACCGGCTGTCCACCATCCGTGATGCCGACCTGATCCTTGTGATGGACCACGGCCGCATCCTGGAACAGGGCACCCACGAGGAACTGCTGGGGACGGGCGGCTTCTACTACGATCTGTACATGTCCCAATTTGGTGATCCGCTGGTGGAAGAGACGGCGGCGCGGTGAGTTCCGGCGAGACGGTGCTGGCCCGTTGGTCCCCGGATGACGCGTCCTCGGTGCCGCCGTTCGAGCAGATCCGGGTGCGTATCCTGGACCTCGCAGCGTCGGGCGAGCTGGCTGTGGGAGCCCGGCTTCCTTCGGTAAGGGCCTTGGCCGGGCGGCTGGGGCTGGCGGTGAATACGGTGGCGCGGGCATACCGGGAGCTGGAGCAGGCAGGGATCGTCCGCACTCAGGGACGGGCAGGAACAGTCATCGCCGCCGCGGGCGATGAGCTGCTGGCCCAGGTGGCCGAGGCCGCCGCGGCCTATGCGTCTGTGGTGAGCAGGCATGGCATTGCCACGGACCGGGCCCTGGATCTGGTGCGGGCCGCCATCGAAGGGTCCCGCACGGGGTAACGGCTAGTAAGCCTTTGGCGAAAGTCGCGACGGGAACGCATATTCGAACGCGTTTTCGATTATTATGGAGCACGTGCCTAACGCAGTTGAACCGTCCGTCATGGAAAAAGCGTCAGTAGAAAAAGTGCCTGCAGAAAACGTGCCTGTGGAAAAAATATCTGTGCAAAATGTGCCCCCCCGGCCCCTGGACAGGCAGGACCGGTCCCGCCTGATCGTCAAAGGCGCGCGGGAAAACAACCTGCGCAACGTAGATCTCGACCTGCCGCGCGATGCCATGATCGTCTTTACGGGGCTCTCGGGATCGGGGAAGTCCTCGCTCGCCTTCGACACGATCTTCGCCGAGGGCCAGCGGCGTTATGTCGAATCGCTCTCCGCTTACGCTCGGCAGTTCCTGGGCCAGGTGGACAAGCCGGATGTGGACTTCATCGAGGGGCTGTCGCCGGCCGTGTCGATCGATCAGAAATCCACGAACAAGAACCCGCGTTCCACGGTGGGGACCATCACTGAGATCTACGACTACATGCGCCTGCTCTGGGCCCGGGTCGGTACCCCGCACTGTCCGATCTGCGGGGAGCCGGTGGCGCGTCAGACACCGCAGCAGATCGTCGACCAGTTGCTGGAGATGCCGGAGGGGACACGCTTCCAGGTACTGGCCCCGGTGGTCCGGGCACGGAAGGGCGAGTTCGTGGAGCTTTTCAAGGAGCTCACGGCCAAGGGCTATTCACGGGCCAAGGTCGACGGCGGCCTGATCCAGCTGGCGGATCCGCCGAAACTGAAGAAGCAGTTCAAGCACACCATTGAGGTGGTGGTGGACCGGCTGGTGGTCAAGGAGGGGATCGCCCAGCGGCTCACGGACTCGGTGGAAACCGCTCTTGGTCTGGCCGAGGGCCGGGTGTTGGCGGAGTTGGTGGAGCTCGACGACGACGATCCACAGCGGATCCGGTCGTTCTCGGAAAACCTGGCCTGCCCGAACGAGCACCCGCTGGCCATCGACGAGGTGGAACCGCGATCCTTCTCCTTCAACAATCCTTTCGGAGCCTGCCCCGCCTGCAGCGGCATCGGTACCAAGCTCGAGGTCGATGAGGAGTTGGTGGTGCCGAATCCGCAGCTGTCGCTGGCGGAAGGCGCCATTGCGCCCTGGTCCCTGGGAACGGCGACGACGGAGTACTGGAACCGGCTGCTTGACGGGCTGGCCAAGGACATCGGCTTCTCCATGACGGTTCCTTGGCAGAAACTTTCCGACGACGCCCGACAGTCCGTGCTGTACGGCAAGGACCACAAGGTCGTGGTGCAGTACAAAAACAGATTCGGCCGGGAACGTAAGTACAGCACCGGCTTTGAAGGCGCCGTCCAGTACATTCAGCGCAAGCATGTGGAAACCGAGTCGGATACAGCCCGGGACCGCTACGAAGAGTACATGCGCCAGATCCCGTGCCCCGCCTGCGGGGGCGCCCGACTTAACCCTGCCTCGCTCTCGGTGCTGATCAACGGCAAATCCATTGCCGCCGTGTCGGCGCTGCCGATGCGGGACTGCTTTGATTTTCTGTCCAATCTGGTGCTGACGGGCCGGGAGGCCCAGATTGCCAGCCAGGTGCTCAAGGAGATCCAGGCGCGCCTGACCTTCCTGCTCGACGTCGGACTGGAGTACTTGAACCTCGAGCGTGCCTCGGCCACGCTCTCCGGCGGGGAGGCGCAGCGCATCCGTCTTGCCACCCAAATCGGCTCCGGACTGGTGGGTGTGCTTTATGTACTGGACGAACCCTCCATCGGACTGCATCAGCGGGACAACCGCCGGCTGATCGAGACCCTGACCAGGCTCCGCGACTTGGGCAACACCCTGATCGTGGTGGAGCACGATGAGGACACCATCCAGGAAGCGGACTGGATCGTGGACATCGGTCCGGGCGCGGGGGAGCACGGTGGCGAGGTGGTGCATTCGGGCTCGTATGCAGATTTGCTCACGAACACAAAATCATTGACCGCCGATTACCTGTCCGGCCGCAAGTGCATCGAGATACCGGCCAAGCGGCGGAAGTACGACAGGAAGCGGGAGCTGAAGGTGATCGGAGCCCGCGAGCACAACCTCCAGAATGTGGATGTTGCCTTCCCGCTTGGCCTGTTCACCGCGGTGACAGGGGTCAGCGGCTCCGGCAAGTCCACCTTGGTCAACGAGATTCTGTACAAGGTGCTGGCCAATAAGCTCAACGGTGCCAAACAGGTGGCCGGACGGCACCTGCGGGTGGATGGGCTGGCACATCTGGACAAGGTGGTCCATGTGGACCAGAGCCCGATCGGACGGACACCGCGCTCCAACCCGGCCACGTACACCGGCGTTTTCGACAATATCCGAAAGCTCTTTGCCGAAACCACCGAGGCCAAGGTCCGCGGCTACCAGCCGGGCAGGTTCTCCTTCAACGTCAAAGGCGGCCGCTGCGAAGCGTGCTCCGGCGACGGCACGCTGAAGATCGAGATGAACTTCCTTCCGGATGTGTACGTCCCGTGCGAGGTCTGCCATGGGGCCCGCTATAACCGCGAAACACTGGAGGTCCATTACAAGGGCAAATCGATCGCGGATGTGCTGAACATGCCGATCGAAGAAGGAGCGGATTTTTTCGCCGCCTTCGCGCCGATTGCCCGCCATCTGAAAACGTTGGTCGACGTCGGACTCGGCTATGTTCGGCTGGGCCAGGCTTCCACGACTCTCTCCGGTGGGGAGGCCCAGCGGGTGAAGCTGGCGGCGGAGCTGCAGAAGAGGTCCAACGGACGCAGCGTATACGTGCTCGATGAGCCAACAACCGGGCTGCATTTTGAGGATATCCGCAAGTTGCTGCTGGTCCTTCAGGGACTGGTGGACAAGGGCAACACCGTGATCACCATCGAGCACAACCTGGATGTGATCAAGAGTGCCGACTGGGTTGTGGATCTGGGGCCCGACGGCGGGTCCGGCGGTGGGCTGCTGATGGCCACCGGAACACCCGAAAAGGTGGCCGCCTCGACCACCGGCTATACCGCCACATTCCTACGCGAGGCGCTGGCCGTGAACTGACGGGCTCACGATCCATTCCCGCTGCGGCATGCAGATTAAGACGGCGACACGGAATGTGCCAAACTGGGCCGTGGCTTCTACCGCCCCCGCTCCGCTCTGTGACGCCGTGCTTTTTGATCTGGATGGAACGCTCGTCGATCCCGGACAGGGCGGCAGTCCCACGGCCTGGACGGTTATTTCTTTGCCCATATCTATGGATCGTCGAACGATGAAACCCTGCTGCCCGGGACCCCGGCTACCGCAGCGGCAAGGCCGGTATCATCGCTGCGGCGGTCGAGGCACTCGGCGCTGAGGCATTCGGCACGGTGGGCTCCGGCGCAGGCGTTCCGGCACGTTCGGTCATGGTGGGGGACCGCGATCAGGACGTGCTCGGCGCGGCTGCGAACTCGCTGGCCTGCGTGGGTGCGCTGCGGGGTTTTGCGTTCGACGGCACCTGAGCGCAGCGGGTGCGGCCGTCGTCGTCGCCGACGCGCCCGCGCTGCTGGTCGAACTGAACGCACGGCTGGTGCAGTTTGACGCGGCCCGCCGGGGTCTTTGAGACCGGCACGGATCGTCGGTGCGTCACCGCCGCCGTCGGCCGATCCCGGCCGCATTCGTTGGCTACTTTAGAATGGAATCGTGGCAAATCCAGCAAGTTACCGGCCTCAACCGGGCGACATCCCCACCGACCCGGGTGTGTACCGTTTCCGGGACGAACACGGGCGCGTCATTTATGTGGGCAAAGCCAAGAACCTGCGTTCCCGGCTGAACTCGTATTTTGCCAATCCGCTAACCCTGCTGCCCAAGACTTATGCAATGGTGCACGCGGCTGCCAGCGTCCAGTGGACCACCGTGGGCAGCGAGCTGGAGGCGCTGCAGCTGGAGTGGACCTGGATCAAGGAATTCAATCCGCGCTATAACCTGGCCTTCCGGGACGACAAGTCGTACCCATACCTGGCCGTGACCTTGGGGGAAAAATTCCCGCGGGTCCAGGTCATGCGCGGTGAGCGGCGCAAGGACGTCCGATATTTTGGCCCGTACACCGCCGGGGCCATCAGGGAGACGGTTGATACCCTGCTGCGGGTCTTTCCCGTGCGGACCTGCAGCCCCGGTGTGCTCAAGCGGGCGCAGCGGAGCGGACGACCCTGCCTGCTGGGCTACATCGACAAGTGCGCCGCACCCTGTGTAGGTCGGGTGACCCCCGAGGAGCACCGAGCCTTGGCGGACGAATTCTGCGCCTTCATGGGCGGGGAGGCCAAGCCGTTTATTGCCAAACTGGAACGTCAGATGGCCGCGGCCGTGGCGGAGCTGGACTACGAGCAGGCGGCGCGGCTGCGGGACGATATTGCGGCCCTGCGGAAGGTCTTTGAGCGCAATGCCGTCGTGCTGGCCGAGGATACCCATGCGGACATCTTTGCCGTGCACCAGGACGAGCTGGAGGCCGCCGTGCAGGTCTTCCACGTCCGCGGTGGCCGGATCCGTGGTCAGCGGGGCTGGGTTGTTGAAAAGGTGGAGGACTCGACGCCGGACGAGCTGATCGAGCACCTGCTCCAGCAGGTCTACGGCGACGACGACTCCAACCGGGACGGCATTCCCCGCCAGATTTTGGTGCCCGAGCAGCCATCCAACGGCGATCAGCTGGCCGTCTGGCTGAGCGGGCTGCGCGGTTCCAAGGTGGAGATCCGAGTGCCGCAGCGCGGGGATAAGGCGGCGTTGATGGAGACCGTACGGCAGAACGCCGAGCAGGCGATGAAGCTGCACAAGTCCCGCCGCGCCGGGGATCTGACGGCCAGGTCGCTGGCGCTGCAGGAGCTGCAGGAGGCCCTTGACCTGCCGGTGGCACTGCTGCGGATCGAGTGCTATGACATCTCGCATGTGCAGGGCACGAATGTGGTGGCTTCCATGGTGGTCGTCGAGGACGGTATTGCCAAAAAATCCGAGTACCGCAAGTTCGCCATTACCGGGGACGCCGCGGTTGACGACACCGCGTCCATGTACGACGTGGTCACCCGGCGGTTCAGGCATTATCTGAAGGAACAGACCGCACGCAGCGGGGCGACGGTGTCGGGCGAAATTTCAGGCCCGCTTGCGGATCAGATGCGAGTGCAGCCGAAATTTGCCTACCCGCCGAACCTGGTGGTGGTCGACGGCGGCCAGCCCCAGGTGGCCGCCGCCACCCGCGCACTCGTGGACCTGGGCATCGACGACGTTTACGTCGTCGGGCTGGCAAAGCGGCTGGAGGAGGTCTGGCTGCCGGACAGCGATTTTCCGGTAATTCTGCCCCGCACCTCGCAGGGACTGTATCTGCTGCAGCGGATCCGTGACGAGGCGCACCGCTTCGCCATCGCCTTCCACCGGCAGAAGCGCGGAAAGTCCATGACTGTGTCGGCGCTGGATGCGGTACCGGGGCTGGGCGCGGCCAAGCGCGGGCTCCTGCTGGAATCGTACGGCTCGGTGCGGAAAATCAAGTCGGCCTCCACGGATGAACTGGCTCAGCTCAAGGGCATCGGCCCGGTGCTGGCGGCCGCCGTCTATGGCACCCTGCACCCGCCCGAGGGCGCCGCCACCGTGGCTCCGGTCGTCAATATGAGCACCGGCGAAGTTCTGGAATCCTAGGTAGGCTAAAGGGACCACGAATCATTGCAAGGGACAGGACCGCTTGATGACGGAGCACAGTTCGGCACGGCTACCCGCAGACGCAGCTCTCACCCCGATTAAACCCGTAGAATCGGAGCTGCTGGTGGTGACCGGCATGTCAGGCGCCGGACGCAGCACCGCGGCAAACGCGTTGGAGGACCACGGCTGGTACGTAGTGGAAAACCTCCCGCCGCAGATGCTGGGTACGCTGGCCGAGCTGATGTCCCGGATGCCGCAGGCCCTGCCTAAGCTCGCCGTCGTGGTCGACGTGCGCAGCAAGGCCCTCTTTTCGGATATCCGCGACTCACTCAATGCCCTGTCCGCCAGCGGCATCACCTTCCGCGTGCTGTTCCTTGACGCCAATGATGAGACTTTGGTCCGGCGTTTCGAGCAGGGCCGGCGCCCGCACCCGCTGCAGCAGGACGGCCGGATGCTGGACGGCATCGCAGCGGAACGCGAGCTGCTCGCGGAGATGAAATCCGCCTCTGAAATGGTCCTGGACACCTCCACGTTGAACGTGCACGAGTTGGGCTCGGCCGTCACCGAGCTTTTCTCCGAAACCGGACCGGTGGTGCTGCGGCTGACCGTTATGAGCTTTGGCTTCAAGTACGGCCTGCCCGTCGACGCCAACTATGTGGCCGACGTCCGTTTCATTCCCAATCCGCATTGGGTACCCCAGCTGCGTCCGCACACCGGACTGGACCTGGATGTCAGCAACTTCGTGCTGGTGGAAAACCATGCCAATGAGTTTGTGGACCGGTTCGTGCACGCGCTGGAGCCGGTACTGGCCGGCTACCGACGGGAAAACAAGCATTACGCCACCATTGCCGTCGGCTGCACCGGGGGCAAGCACCGCTCGGTGGCCGTCGCCGTGGAGCTGGCTAAGCGTCTTGCCCAACAGCCACGGGTGACGGTCAGCACCCGCCACCGTGATCTGGGACGCGAATAGTGGCCGTGCTGACGGGCCCGCTTCCGCTGATTCCGCCGTCGGGCAATCTGTCGGCGGGCATCCCGGAACCACGCGTTGTCGCCCTCGGCGGAGGCCATGGCCTGTCGGCGTCATTGTCCGCGCTGCGGTTGCTGACCACCGAACTGACCGCGGTGGTGACCGTCGCCGACGACGGTGGCTCCTCCGGCCGGCTGCGCGACGAATTGGGGGTGCTGCCGCCGGGGGACCTGCGGATGGCGCTGGCGGCGCTGTGCGACGACACTGACTGGGGCCGGACCTGGCGGGACGTGATGCAGCACCGGTTCACCTCTCGGCCCGGCGTGAAGGGGTCGCTGGACAGCCACGCGATGGGGAATCTGCTGATCGTCACGCTCTGGGAGCTGCTCGGCGACCCGGTCGCCGGGCTGCAGTGGGCCGGTGCGCTGCTCGGAGCCCGCGGCCAGGTGCTGCCGATGGCCAGCGTGCCGCTGACGATCCAGGGCGACGCAATGGAGATCGCCGCTGACGGTTCCCGGCGCAGTAGGACCATCACCGGTCAGGCAACATTGGCCCTGGCCGGCGAGGTGGAGAACGTCCGGCTGCTTCCCGCCGACGCGCCCGCCTGTGTGGAGGCACTGACCGCTATTGAATTGGCTGATTGGGTGGTGCTGGGCCCTGGATCCTGGTATACCTCCGTGCTGCCGCATCTGCTGCTGCCGGAGCTGCGCCAGTCGCTCTGTGACACGCCCGCGAAGCGGTGCATCACGATGAATCTCGACGTCAATGACAAAGAGACCACCGGCATGAACGCGGCGGACCACCTGCGGGTGATCCACCGCTACGCGCCGGAGTTCGGGGTGGACGTGGTGCTGGCCGATCCGTCATCGGTTTCCGATCTTGCCGACTTCGAGCGGACCGCCTCGATGCTGGGTGCAGAGGTTGTCTTCGGTAAAGTGGGGGCGTCCGGTGGTCGGGCGGTGCATGATCCATTGCGCCTCGCTGCGGCTTATCAGGATCTCTTCTCAGGGTAGTTTCTTGTCCGGGTAGTTTCTTGTCGGGGTAGTCCGTTCTCAGGGTAGTTAGGAAAAGCACCATGGCGCTGACAGCGGCAGTGAAGGACGAACTTTCCCGGCTCGATATTAAGAAATCATCGGTGCGCAAGGCCGAGGTTTCGGCCCTGCTGCGGTTCGCCGGCGGGCTGCATATCATTTCCGGCCGGATCGTGATCGAGGCCGAAGTGGATCTGGCCTCCACCGCGCGGCGGCTGCGCGCGGCGATCGCGGAAATCTACGGCCAGCAAAGCGAGATCACCGTCGTCTCCGGCGGAGGTCTGCGGCGCGGTAACCGGTACGTTGTCCGGGTGGTGCGCGACGGCGAGGCGCTGGCAAGACAGACCGGCCTGCTGGACGCCCGGGGCCGGCCGGTGCGCGGCCTGCCCTCCGTCGTCGTCAACGGTTCGGCCGCCGATGCGGAGGCGGTTTGGCGCGGCGCTTTCCTGGCCCACGGCTCGCTGACCGAGCCTGGCCGGTCATCCTCGATGGAAGTCACCTGCCCCGGTCCCGAGGCGGCGCTTGCCCTGGTCGGAGCCGCGCGGAGGCTCGGCATTGCGGCCAAGGCACGCGAAGTCCGAGGCGTGGACCGGGTTGTCATCCGGGACGGTGACACCATTGCCGCGCTCCTGGTCCGGATGGGCGCGCACGAGGCGCTGCTCGTGTGGGAGGAACGGCGGATGCGCAAGGAAGTCCGCGCCACCGCGAACCGGCTGGCTAATTTTGACGACGCCAATCTGCGCCGCTCCGCTCAGGCGGCCGTTGCCGCCGGGGCCAGGGTGGACCGCGCCCTGGAAATTCTCGGCGACGACGTCCCGGACCACCTTAGATACGCCGGGGATCTGCGGGTGGCCCATAAGCAGGCCAGTCTGGATGAGCTGGGCCGGCTGGCGGATCCGCCGATGACCAAAGACGCCATCGCCGGACGGATCCGCCGGTTGCTGGCGATGGCGGACAGAAAAGCCATCGAAACAGGAATTCCGGGCACCGAGGCGAACGTTACTTTCGAGATGCTTGACGAATGACCGAGGATATCCCGACGGAAAGCCCGGTGCCCGCGGAGAGCGGTCCTTGAATTATCGGCTAAGTATGAAAGAGTTGGAAAGGTCCGGACCTGCCCCGGGTTAGGTCGGAAGACGCCGGGCGCGGCAGGACGGCAATGCAGCCGGCATTTCGACAGCACAGAATTTGGATACAGCGCGGCGATTAACCCCGCGCGGTATCCGGATACACAAAGTATTACGAGATAAACAATCCGCTACGGAGGAATCGTGACCGAGTACACACTTCCCGATCTGCCCTACGACTATGCAGCGCTGGAGCCACATATCTCCGCCCGCATCATGGAGCTGCATCACAGCAAGCACCACGCGGCGTACGTTGCAGGAGCCAACAAGGCCATGGCCCAGTTGGCCGAAGCCCGCGTGAAGGGCGATTTCGGCAACATCAACCAACTCTCCAAGGACCTTGCCTTCCATACCGGCGGCCATGTCAATCACTCGGTCTTCTGGAACAACCTGTCCCCGGACGGCGGCGACAAGCCGGTGGGCGAGCTGGCGGCGGCCATTGACGATGCTTTCGGCTCCTTCGACGCCTTTCGCGCGCAGTTCACCGCCGCTGCGCTGGGTCTGCAGGGTTCCGGCTGGGCCTTTTTGTCCTACGAGCCGATCGGCGGCAATTTGCTCATTGAGCAGCTTTACGATCAGCAGGGCAACGTGGCGGTTGGTACCACGCCGCTGCTGATGCTGGATATGTGGGAGCACGCGTTCTACCTCGACTACGTCAACGTCAAGGCCGACTACGTCAAGGCCTTCTGGAACATCGCCAATTGGGCCGATGTGGCGCGGCGTTTCGACGGCGCGCGAGCCAACGCGACCGGCCTGATCGTCCTCTAGTCCGGACTGCTCATTATATGGACGCCCGCCCCCATGATTGCCGGGGCGGGCGTTCCTAAACGTAAGATAGGTCACGGAAGGCAGCTAGCCTTCGGTCGTGCGGTCGGTCGCCCGCCGCAATTGGAAACCATCTCTGCCCAACGGCGTGCGGGAACTGTTAGTTGATGGCCGGATCAGCAAGATCCGGCCGGACTAGGTGTGCTTGAGGGTGCACTAAGGAGATAGAAGTGACTACTCGTATTGGTATCAACGGCTTCGGTCGTATCGGCCGTAACTACTTCCGTGCGGCACTGGAACAGGGTGCGGATCTGGAGATCGTAGCCGTCAACGATCTGACCAGTCCGGAAGCGCTGGCCCACCTGCTCAAGTACGACTCCGTAACCGGTCGCCTGAAGGCGAGCATCGAGGTTGCGGACGGGCACCTGGTCGTTAACGGGAAAACCATCCAGGTTCTGGCCGAGCGTGACCCCGCCAATCTGCCGTGGGCCGAGCTCGGTGTGGACATCGTTGTTGAATCCACCGGTTTCTTCACCAAGGCCGTCGATGCACAAAAGCACATCGATGCCGGCGCAAAGAAGGTACTGATCTCCGCTCCTGCCTCCGGTGAGGACATCACGATCGTGATGGGCGTCAACGATGACGGGTATGACCCGGCTGCCCACAACATCATCTCCAACGCTTCCTGTACCACCAACTGCCTCGGCCCGCTGGCAAAGGTACTGGTGGACAACTTCGGCGTCGAACGCGGCCTGATGACCACCGTGCATGCCTACACCGCGGATCAGAACCTGCAGGACGGCCCGCACAAGGATCTCCGCCGCGCCCGCGCCGCCGCCATCAACATGGTCCCGACGTCCACCGGCGCCGCGAAGGCGATCGGCTTGGTCATGCCCGAGCTGAAGGGGAAGCTGGACGGCTACGCCATCCGCGTCCCGGTCCCCACGGGTTCGGCGACAGACCTGACCGTCACGCTCAGCCGGGAGGCAAGCGTCGCCGAAATCAACGCGGCGTATAAGTCCGCCGCCGCCGAGGGCAAGCTCTCGGGTTATCTGGTCTACACCGAAGATCCGATTGTGTCGTCGGACATCGTGACGGACCCGGCGTCCTGCATCTTCGACTCCGGACTAACCAAGGTCATCGGCAACCAGGTCAAGGTGGTCGGTTGGTACGACAATGAGTGGGGTTACTCCAACCGCCTCGTTGACCTGACGGAGCTTGTCGCAGCCAGGCTGGGCTAGGGTAGACGAATGACTTTACACACCCTCGACGAACTGCTCGCTGATGGTGTCCGCGGACGGTACGTTCTGGTCAGAAGTGACCTGAACGTACCGTTGGACGGACCGGATGACCATCGTTCCGTTACCGATGACGGGCGCCTTAAAGCCTCGCTCCCGGTGATATCCCGGCTGGCCAAGGCCGGTGCCCGTGTACTGGTCTGTGCTCATCTGGGAAGGCCCAAGGGAATCCCCGAGATGAAGTATTCGCTCAAGCCGGCCGTGGACCGGCTGGCGGAGCTGGCCACCGCCGAGTCGGTGCAGGTGACGCTTGCGGCGGACACTGCGGGCGATTCGGCCCGCACGCTTTCGGCCGGGATGGCCGACGGCGAAGTGCTGGTATTGGAGAATGTGCGTTTCGACGCGCGAGAGACCAGTAAGGACGATTCCGCCCGCACCGCATTTGCGGGTGAGCTTGCCGCTCTTACCGGCGACAACGGCGCGTATGTCGACGACGCCTTTGGTGCCGTGCACCGCAAACACGCCAGCGTCTACGACATCGCTAAGCTCCTGCCGTCCTACCAGGGCGAGCTTGTGCACACCGAACTTGACGTGCTGAAAAAGCTGACAACGGATACGCCCCGGCCCTATGTTGTGGTGCTGGGCGGCTCCAAAGTTTCCGACAAGCTTGCGGTGATCGACAATCTGATCGGCAAGGCCGATTCCATCCTCGTCGGCGGCGGCATGGTGTTCACCTTCCTCGCCGCGCGGGGGTTCAAGGTCGGGTCCAGCCTGCTGGAGACCGACCAGATTCCCTCCGTCCAGGAATATCTCAAACGCGCCGCAGGTGCCGGCACCACCTTCGTGCTGCCCACGGATATCGTGGTCGCGGCAAAGTTCGCCGCCGACGCGGACCACGAGGTGGTTCCCGCCGACGGCATGGAGGGCGGCTCGCTGGGGGCAGATTGCCCCGGCCTGGACATTGGGCCCGAAAGCGGTGCAGCCTTTGCGGAGCGAATCCGCGGCGCCCGGACGGTGTTCTGGAACGGTCCCATGGGTGTCTTCGAATTCCCGGCCTTCGCCGAAGGCACACGCGCGGTGGCACAGGCCCTGACCGAGGCCACGGCGGCAGGCGGCTTCACCGTCGTCGGCGGCGGTGACTCCGCGGCGGCCGTCCGCACCCTCGGCTTTGCCGATGACCAATTCGGACATATCTCCACCGGGGGAGGCGCCAGCCTCGAGTTCCTCGAGGGCAAAGAACTGCCCGGCCTCACGGCGCTGGACCACTGACGGCCAGACAAATCTCCACCGTTCCGGCGGCGGCGGGCGCAGCTGCACGCGCCGCCGCCGGTACGGCGGGCGTTCTGGATGCTCCGGGACAGGACGTATGTAGGACACGACGTTGGTATAACAGGGCGTGTGTGTGAAGCCGGATGTATGAAACCGTTTTGAGAAACCGTGACATTTTGAGATTTTGGAGAGAGCGATGACCACCTCGACCAACGGAAACTTCGACCGCAAGCCACTGATTGCCGGCAACTGGAAGATGAACATGGACCACGTCCAGGGCATCACCTTGTTACAGAAGCTGGCCTGGACGCTCTCCGATGCACGCCACGACTACAGCCGTGTTGAAGTGGCCGTTTTCCCGCCCTTCACCGATCTGCGCGGGGTGCAGACCCTGGTCAAAGGCGATCAGCTTAAGCTGGGCTACGGCGCGCAGGATCTTTCCCCCGAGGATTCCGGGGCCTATACCGGCGACATCTCCGGGGCATTCCTGGCTAAATTGGAATGCGGTTACGTTCTGGTCGGGCACAGCGAACGACGGAGTATCCACGGCGAATCTGATGAGCTGCTCAACCGCAAGGTCAAGGCGGCCTACCGCCATGGGCTGACGCCGATCCTGTGTGCCGGCGAGGGCCTGGAGATCCGTCAGGCAGGTACGCACGTGGAACACACGCTGAACCAGATCCGTGGCGGCGTCGCGGGGCTGTCCAGCGAGCAGACGGCCGAACTGGTCATCGCCTACGAGCCGGTTTGGGCCATCGGGACCGGTGAAGTGGCCGGCCCGGAGGATGCTCAGGAAATGTGTGCCGCGATCCGCGCGAAGCTGGCCGAACTGTTCGACGGCGGCACCGCGGCCAAGGTGCGCCTGCTCTACGGCGGGTCGGTCAAGGCCAACAACGCGGCAGCTATTCTGAAGGAACGCGACGTCGACGGCGTGCTGGTCGGCGGGGCAAGCCTGGACGCGGCAGAGTTTGCTAATATTGTCAGGTTCGAGAAGCACCTGCCGACCGACTGACGAACGACCGCCCAACGCACGAGCTAGGCACCCCGTCCTCCGCCCCGGCGGGACATCCCGCTGTTTAAACTGTTCTTTCCCTGGACATCCTGAAAGGCCGTCGTGGAAACTCTCCAAATTGTGCTGCAGATTCTGCTGGGTATCACCAGCCTGCTGCTGACTTTCCTGATCCTGCTGCACAAGGGCAGGGGTGGGGGCCTGTCCGATATGTTCGGCGGCGGCATGAGCTCGAGTCTGGGCTCGTCGGGAGTGGCGGAACGCAACCTGAACCGTTTTACGGTCGTCCTTGGCCTGATCTGGGGAATGGTCATTGTGGGACTCGGCCTGGTCATGCGCTTTACCGGCTGACACCAGGTGTTTGGCAGGTCGCCATGCCCGGCCCTGCCGGAGCTCGACGCCCCGAAGCGACCTGACGGAGAAGATACGCAGCCTGTATAATCAGCACAGGTAGCCATTCCCCAGTGCAGGGAGTTTTGCGGTGCTTCATATCAGCGGCGGTTTCAGCGGTACCCGAGTGGGCGTGACGGCCGGAGGCCGCTCACCCATTAGAAACGACAATCCGGATGCGGAGCCTGTGGCCCGCATCCGGATTTCCTATTGGTGCGCCAGCGGGCACGAGACCACCGCCGTCTTCGCGCAACTGCCGCAGGCACAAATCCCGGTGTACTGGGACTGCATCCGCTGCGGCAAGAAAGCCTCCAGCACGCAGGGTCTCGCCGACGGAGCAGGGGCGGGGGACCTCTACAAGAGTCACCTTGACTACGTTAAGGAACGGCGGACAGCCGAAGAAGGCGAGGAGCTGCTCAGCGTGGCGCTGGCCAAGCACCGTCAGTCCAGCTAGGATCTGGCACTCAGCTGCCTAGGGGAGGCGCGGCCCTTCCGGGATCGGACTGAAGGCGCAGCCCGCTAGCGGTCCTGGCGGACGGTGAGCTGCTCGGGCACCTTTGCCGCGGCATCCTGGTCGATCAGCCACAGCGTCTTGGACCGTCCCCGTGGTCCTGCTGCCGGCACCTGCACCGGGTTGGCGCCCGCCAGGGCCAGGCCCACCGCGCCAGCCTTGTCGCTGCCGGCGGCAACGAGCCAGACCTCCGCGGCGGAGCTGATGGCGGGCAACGTCAGTGACACGCGCATGGGTGGCGGCTTTGGCGAACCGGTGACACCTACGACGTTCGCGTCGGTGCTCCGGATTCCCGCCATTTCCGGAAAGAGCGACGCGATATGGGCGTCGGGTCCAATACCCAGCAGCAGCACGTCGAAGCGCGGCAACGCGGGCGCGGGATTTTCATCCGGACGTTCGTGATACAGCTGGTGTTCGGCCAGCGCGGCGGCGGCAAGCTCCCGGATGTAGTCGTTTGCCGCCGCGTTCACATCCGGAAAATGATCCGAGGCGCCCATTTGGTGGACCCGGGCCGGATCGGCACCAATTCGCCCCAGCAGCGCATGGTGCGCCTGGACACAATTTCGTTCGGTGGAGTCGGCAGGAACAAACCTTTCGTCCCCCCACCAGAAATTGACCTTCGACCAGTCCACGGCGGGATAGGCGGGCGAGTCCGCCACCGCCTTTAAGGTCGCAATGCCCACACTGCCGCCCGTCAGGACAACCGTGGCCTCACCGCGATCACTCTGCACGTCAAGCAGCCGGGTGATCAGGCGCGCGGCTGTGGTGGCTGCGAGCACCTCGAAGGTCGGGTGGATATTGATCCGCACATTGGATGTCATACGACGGCGTCCTCGGTCTGGTCCAGCAGCTTCGCCAGCCCGTCGGTAATGACCTCGCCAAACACCTCGTCGGGATCCAGCCGGCGCAGCTCCTCGGCCAGGCAGTCCTGCAAGGACCGGCGCGGCAGCGAGATCCGCTGGTCGGGCTGGCCGGGCTGGGTGAGGATAGCTTCCACCGTTCCGGGCCGCTTGAGCTCGACGTTGCCGCCGGCCCGTTCCATCACAACCCGGCGGATCCCGGTGCCCGCCGGGTCGGAAACGACCGTGATCGGGGCCCCGAGCGCCGCATGCAGCCACGCGGCCAGCAGCAGCGTGCTGGGGGAGTCGGAGGCGCCTTCCACGGTCAGCGCGGTGACGGGTTCGTTGTCGAGCTGGTCAAAAACGGCGGCCAGCTGGATCCGCCAGTTGGTCAGCCGGGTCCAGGCGAGATCGGTGTCGCCTGGTGTGTAGGTGGCGCCGATGTGCCTCAGTGCCGCCCGCGGATCTGGTTCATTGGCCGAATCGGTGATGCGCCGGTGGGCAATCCGGCCGATGGAGCTGGCCGAAGCCGAATCCGGAATGCCATGCGGCCACCAGGCCACGATCGGCGCGTCCGGCAGCAGCAGGGCCGAGACCAGAGATTCGCTTTGCGTTGCCAATTCACCGGAGCCGCGCAGCAGGATGACCTCGGAGGCGCCGGCATCGCCGCCGACGCGGATTTGCGCATCGAGGCGGGTTCCGGCCTTCTGGGCCGCCTTCCCGAGAACGATGATCCGGCAGGGATGCTCGCGGCTGGCCAGGTTGGCGGCCTCAATGGCGTCTTCCTCGTAGCCGCTCTTGGTGATCACGACGAGGGTTAATACCCGGCCCAAGGTGACAACGCCGCCCTGTTCACGCATCGACATGATCTCTTTGGAGACCTTGGACGTGGTGGTGTCCGGCAGATTTACTATCACGGTCTTCTCCAGCTCCTTCCGTCACGTGCCAGCAGCTCATCGGCGGAGGCCGGGCCCCAGCTTCCGGGTTGATACGCCTCCGGCTGGACGCCCTCGGCGGCCCAGAACTCCTCGAACGGATCGAGGATCTTCCAGGACAGCTCCACTTCCTGATGCCGCGGGAACAGCGGGGGTTCGCCGAGGAGCACATCGAGAATGAGCCGCTCGTACGCCTCCGGGCTCGATTCGGTGAACGCGTGCCCGTAGCCGAAGTCCATGGTCACATCGCGCACCTCCATCTGTGTGCCCGGGACCTTGGAGCCGAAGCGGATGGTCACGCCCTCATCGGGCTGAACGCGAATGACGACGGCATTCTGACCGAAGTCGTCCTCGGAGTGATCGGTAAACAGCAGATTGGGGGCGCGCTTAAAGACGACGGCGATCTCCGTCACCCGGCGTCCCAGGCGCTTCCCGGTCCGCAGGTAGAACGGCACTCCGCTCCACCGCCGGGTATGGATATCCAGCCGGAGAGCGGCGAAGGTTTCCGTGCTGGAGTGGGGAGGAATACCCTCCTCCTCCAGGTAGCCAAGGACCTTTTCACCGCCCTGCCAGCCGCCGGAAAACTGCCCGCGCGCCGAATGCCGCGAAAGGTCAGCCGGCAGCTTGACGGCCGCCAGCACCTTTTCCTTCTCGGCCCGCAGATCCTGCGCATTGAAGGAAATCGGCTCCTCCATGGCCGTCAGGGCGAGCAGCTGCAGCAGGTGATTCTGGATCACGTCGCGGGCCGCGCCCACGCCGTCGTAATATCCCGCACGGCCGCCGGTGCCGATGTCCTCAGCCATGGTGATCTGGACGTGGTCCACGTAGTTGGCGTTCCAAAGTGGTTCAAAGAATTGATTGGCAAAGCGCAGCGCCAGAATGTTCTGCACCGTTTCCTTGCCCAGATAATGATCAATACGAAAGATCGAATCCGAGTCAAAGACCGACTCGACAATTTCGTTCAGTGCCCGGGCCGATTTTAGGTCGCGTCCGAAGGGCTTCTCTATGACCACCCGCCGCCATTTATCGCCGTCGCCCTGAGCCAGACCATGCGCGGAGAGCTGGCGGCAGACCAATTCGAAGGCCTTCGGGGGGATGGAGAGATAAAAAGCATGGTTGCCGCGGGTGCCGCGCTGCTCGTCCAGCTCCTTGATCGTGTCTTTGAGCCGATCGAAAGCGGCGTCGTCGTCGAACTCGCCTTGGACAAAACGGATGCCTTCGGACAGCTGGTTCCAGACACTTTCAACAAACGGGGTGCGGCAATGTGCCATCACGGACGTCTTAACCTGGGCGGCGAAGTCCTCGTCCTCCCACTGCCGGCGGGCAAAGCCCACCAGCGCGAAACTGGGCGGCAGCAGACCGCGGTTGGCCAGGTCGTAGACGGCTGGCATCAGCTTTTTGCGGGCAAGATCGCCGGTGACCCCGAAGATCACCAGTGATGAAGGCCCCGCGACCCGGGACAACCTGCGGTCGCGGGGGTCCCGGAGCGGATTCGGATGCTTGTTCAGGGCGGATTCGGGCATGTCTTCTTAGTTGCCTTGAGTGTCGGGGCGCTGGCCGGCGAGGACGGCCACCGCGGCGGTGAATTGTTTGACCCCGGCGGCCCGGTCCACGAAATGCAACCGCAGCACCGGCCGACCGTGTGACGCTAGTACCTGCGCGTCACCGGCCGCCTGGGCTTGGATCAGTTCACCGAAGGTGAACGGCTGGTCCGGGATGGCCAGGTCGGCATCGGTCGCCGCCGTGATCTGCAGGAAGACACCGATGGCGGGGCCACCTTTGTGGAACTGACCGGTGGAATGCAGGAACCGCGGCCCCCAGCCGAAGGTGACCGGGCGGCCGATGACGGCGGACAGTTGGTCCCGCACATCCGCCAACGGCGCCTGGCCGACCCGGTCAATGTACGCCTGAACGCTTAGATAGCCGTCCTGGCCCAGCTGACCGAACAGAGCCGCCAGAGCCTCCTCCAGGGTTCGCGCTTCCCCCAGCCACGGCGCGCCGCGGACCTCTATTGCACCATCGACGAAGTCCGCCGGCGCAGTTTCCGGGGTGCCCTCGAGCAGGCCACGCGCGGCTTTTTTGGCTGTCTCGACGTCGGGCTGGTCAAAGGGATCGATGCCCAGCAGGCGTCCCGCGACGACGACGGCGAATTCCCAGGTCATCATCTGGGTGCCCAGGCCGCCGGCGATGGCCACCTGGTTGCCGGAAATCTCGATGTCCGCGTCGGCGGCCACCAGCCGGACCACCAGAACATCGGCTGCCCCGGACCCGACTTCGGGGGAGTCCGGCTGCGCCACCACGGGCAGCACCCCGGTCCCGAGCTTGCCGGTGGACTCGGCGATCAGCTGCTCGGCCCAATCGGCGAACCCGACGATCCCGGAGCCTTCATCCACGATCACGATCTTGTTCCGCAGCGGATCGGTGCCGCCCAGGACCGCGCCAAGGGCAAGTCCGATGTTGCCGTCGTCGTCCTCCCGCAACACCTCGCCGGCCTCCTCGGCGTCGTCGAGCAGTGCCTGGATATCAACGCCGGCCAGGCCAGAGGGCACCAGGCCGAAGGCCGTAAGCGCCGAGTACCGTCCGCCGACATTCGGATCGGCGTTAAAGACCTTGCGGTATCCGGTGGCGCGGGCAGAGGCATCGAGGGGGGATCCTGGGTCGGTGACAATGATGATCCGGGACTTGGCATCAAGGCCGGCCTCCGTGAACGCCAGCTCAAACACCCGCCGCTGCGAGTCTGTCTCGAGTGTGGAACCGGATTTGGACGACACCACGATGGCTGTTTCGGTGAGCCGGTCTGACAGCGCAGCCCGGACCTGCTCCGGATCCGTGCTGTCCAGCACCGTCAGGTGAACGCCGGCGGTATTGGTGATCACTTCCGGGGCCAGCGACGATCCGCCCATGCCCGCCAGCACAATGTGATGTACCCCTTCGGACCTCAGCTCGTCGCGCAGGGCGAGGATATCTTCCACCAGTGGAGCGGATATCCGTGCCGCTTCCACCCAGCCCAGCCGGACGGAGGCCTCGGACTCGGCGTCGGGGCCCCACAGCGTGGTGTCCTGGGCGAAAATCCGGGAGGCGACCCGATCGGCAACCAGAGTGGGAACGTGCCGCCCGACGGCCTGCCGTGCAGCGCCGGCGGCATCAAAGGAAAGCTTCGACATGCGCTCAGGCTCCCGTTCCGGGCGCCGCCGCTTCCAAGGTTTCCTTGACATGCTCCACGAGTTCCTTCCAGCTGGCGACAAACTTGTCCAGCCCTTCGGTCTCCAGAACCCCTACAACGTCGTTATAGGAAATGCCGAGTTTCTCGAGCTCGTTCAGCAGCGCGTTGGATGCGTCATAGCTGCCGGTGACCGTATCGCCTTCGACCACGCCGTGGTCGAAAGTCGCATCCAGGGTCTTCTCCGGCATGGTATTGACGACACCCTGTGCCACCAATCCGGTGACATACAGGGTGTCCGGGTAGGAAGGATCCTTGACACCGGTCGAAGCCCAGAGCGGACGCTGCGGGCGCCCACCGGAACCGGCCAGCAGCTGCCAGCGCTCGGAGCTGAAGACCTCCTCGTAAATCTGATATGCCAGCCGGGCATTCGCCAGACCCGCCTTACCCTTGAGCGACGTGGCTTCGTCGGTGCCCAAAGCGTTCAGGCGCTTGTCGATTTCCGTGTCCACGCGGGAGACGAAGAACGATGCGACCGAGTGGATGGTGGAGAGGTCGTGGCCGTTCTCCTTGGCCTGCTCCAGACCGGTCAGGTAGGCATTGATGACGGCGCGGTAGCGCTCCAGCGAGAAAATCAGGGTGACGTTGACGCTGATCCCGCCCGCGATGGTGGCCGTGATGGCCTCCAGGCCTTCCAGCGTGGCCGGGATCTTGATGAAGACGTTTGCCTTGTTCACTTTATCGTGGAGCTTTTTTGCCTCCGCAATGGTTTCCGCGGTATCCCATGCCTTGCGGGGATCCACCTCGATGGAGACCCGGCCATCCACGCCGTCGGTCGCGGCGTTGACCGGAGCGAAGAGGTCGCAGGCATCGGCGACGTCCTGGGTGGTGATTTCGAAAATTGCCGTTTCGACATCGACACCGTTGGCCGCCAGGCTCTTGACCTGATCGGCGTATGAGTTGCCGGCCGAGATGGCGGCCTCGAAGATGCTCGGATTGGTCGTCACGCCGACGACGTCCTTCTCATCGATCAATTTCTGCAAGGTGCCGCTGGTCAGGCGTTCCCGGGACAGATCATCAAGCCAGATGCTGACGCCGGCGGCCGAGAGCTGGGCCGTGGGGGAGGTGAGGCTGGGCTTTTCGGAATTGAGAGTTGTCATGACTGCTATCTCCTTGGGTCGCGACGGAAAATATTAGTTTTGATCACCGGTGGAGGACGACTCGCGGCCGGACGGCGCCGCCGTCGTCTTGCTCAGTGCCTCGGTACCGGCTTTGACGGACTGCAGGGAATCCTTGGCCGCCTCAACAACAGCCTCGGCGGTGATGCCGAATTCCTGGAAGAGCCGCTTGTAATCGGCGGAGGCGCCGAAGTGCTCCAGCGAAATCGAGCGTCCGTTGTCCCCGACCAGCTGGTGCCAGCCCTGCGCAATACCGGCTTCCACCGAGACGCGTGCCCTGACCGCACTCGGGAGAACCAGTTCGCGGTACTGTGCATCCTGCTTGTTGAACCATTCCAGGCAAGGCATCGAGACCACTCGGGTGGGGACGCCCTCGGACTGCAGTGTTTCCCTGGCCTGGACGGCCAGCTGAACCTCGGAGCCGGTGCCGATCAGGATGACCTGCGGCGCGACGCTCCTGCCGCTCTCGGATGCCTCAGCCAACACGTAGCCGCCCTTGGCCACGCCCTCAATGGAACCGAAGGTGTCACCGCTCGCATCCCCCTCGCCGCGGGCGAAGGTGGGTATGTTTTGGCGCGTCAGGACAATACCGGCCGGGTTGTCGGTGTTCTCCAGAATGGTCCGCCAGGCAATGGCCACCTCGTTGGCGTCGCCCGGACGGACGACGTCGAGGCCGGGGATGGCGCGCAGGGCGGCGAGCTGCTCCACGGGCTGGTGGGTGGGGCCGTCCTCGCCGAGGCCGATGGAGTCATGCGTCCAGACGTAAATGGAGGGGACGCCCATCAGCGCGCTGAGCCGGACCGCCGGGCGCTGGTAGTCGCTGAAAATCAGGAAGGTGGCGGAGAAGGCACGCGAACTGCTGTGCATCACAATGCCGTTGACTATGGCGGCGGCCGCATGTTCGCGGATACCGAAGTGCAGCGTCCTCCCGTACGGGTTGCCCTTCCAAAGATTGGTTTGCTTCGACGCGGGAATGAACGACGCGCCGCCCTCGAAGGCCGTATTCGTCGATTCCGCCAGGTCACAGGAGCCACCCCACAGTTCCGGGAGTTCGGCGGCGATGGCGTTCAGGACCTTGCCGGAGGCCTTGCGGGTTGCGATGTCCTCTCCCGCCGCGAAGTTGGGGAGCTTCTTGTCCCAGCCTTCGGGCAGCTTCCGTGCGGCAACGCGTTCGAGGGTCTCGTTCTGCTCCGGACAGGCGTCCTTCCAGGCAGCGAAGTTTTTCTCCCATTCCGCCCGCAGTTCCTTACCGCGTACCTTGACCTCGCGGGCATGTGCCAGAACCTCCGGCTCCACCACGAACGACTTCTCCGGGTCGAAGCCGAGCACCTTCTTGGTGGCGGCTACCTCGTCCGCTCCTAGCGCTGAACCGTGGGCCTTGCCGGTGTTCTGTAGGCTCGGTGCTGGCCAGCCGATGATGGTCCGCAAGGCGATAATGGAGGGCTTTGAGGTCTCCGCCTTGGCTGCCAGCAGAGCGGAGTACAGCTCCTGGACGTCTTCGACATATTCGCCGGTCTTGGTCCAGTCGACGCGCTGGATGTGCCAGCCGTAGGCCTCGTACCGTTTCAATACGTCCTCGGAGAAGGCGATGTCCGTATCGTCCTCGATGGAAATGTGGTTCTGGTCGTAGAGGACCACCATATTGCCGAGTTCCTGATGGCCGGCCAGCGAGCTGGCTTCGCTCGTCACGCCTTCCTGCATGTCGCCGTCGGAGGCAAACGCCCAGATCATGTGGTCGAAAGGGCTGGTGCCGGCTGGCGCGTCCGGATCGTACATACCGCGGTCCCGGCGCTGTGAAAACGCCATGCCGACGGCGGAAGCCAGACCCTGACCCAACGGACCCGTGGTGATTTCCACGCCCTTGGTGTGCCGGTACTCCGGATGCCCGGGCGTCTTGGAGCCCCATGTCCGTAGCTCTTCGAGATCCTGCAGCTCCAGACCGTATCCGGAGAGGAACAGCTCGATGTACAGCGTCAGCGAGGTGTGACCCGGGGACAGGACAAACCGGTCGCGGCCCGTCCACTGCGGATCCGACGGGTCATGCCGCAACAGCTTCTGGAACAACAGGTATGCGGCGGGGGCCAGGCTCATCGCCGTCCCGGGGTGTCCGTTGCCGACCTTTTGCACCGCGTCGGCTGCCAGCACCCGGACCGTGTCAACGGCGCGCTGGTCCAATGTGGTCCATGACAGTTCTTGCTCTTCCAGGTGTGCCACTTACTGGGGCCCTCTCATTCGGGTGTTACGGTTCGGGCGCACTGACACCTCACGGCATCTCTATCCGCGCAGGACGTCCTACATATCGCCTGCCGGAAACCGCCGCTCACCGTTGAATCAAAGCTGAGTCAATGTTGGATCAATGTTGGATCAAATCTCGTTTCACTGTTTTCCAGCTTAGCCCCAAAGGCTGCGGCGCACACCAAATGGGACGCTGGATAACGGTGTAAAAGACTGGCTCGCAGACATCGCGCCGAGGTCTCGGGGCTTCGCCCGCATCGGCATGCGCTGCATGCTTCCGATGCGATCACGGCTATGATAATAGGGATGCTTTGAGCATTTTCCTGACACCCGAACGCCGATAAAACATCGCAGATAGAGCATGGTGACCTTCCGTGAGTGCAACTGATACACCGATCGCCTCCGCCAGCCTGACCGGCAGGCTCGGGTTCGGTGGCAAGGTCAAGGCCTATGTGGCGCTGACTAAACCCCGTGTGATCGAACTGTTGCTGGTCACGACCCTTCCGACCATGTTTTTTGCGGCCCGAGCAGTCCCGAACGTTTGGTTAATGGTGTGGACCATGGTGGGGGGCGCCCTGGCCGCAGGCAGCTCCGGCGCCTTCAACTGCTACATCGACCGGGATATCGACAAACTGATGCACCGGACCGAAAACAGGCCTCTCGTGACCGGGGCCGTCTCACCCCGCGAGGCGCTGACCTTCTCCTGGGTCCTGGCCGTCGCCGCCATCGTCATGCTCTGGTTCGGAGCGAATCCGCTGACCGGAATATTGGGCGCTGCGGCCATATTCCTCTATGTCGTGGTCTATTCGCTGATCCTCAAGCGCCGCACGTCGCAGAACATTGTCTGGGGCGGCGCCGCGGGCTGCATGCCCGTATTCATCGCCTGGGCGGCCGTCACGAACACGCTTGAATGGCCGGCCGTCATCTTGTTCATGGTGATTTTCCTCTGGACGCCGCCGCATTACTGGCCGCTGTCGATGCGCTACAGCGATGACTACAACGCGGCCAAGGTACCTATGCTCGGCGCGATTGCCGGTTCCAGAATTGTGGCCGTCCAGGTGGTCCTCTACACCTGGGCGATGGTGGTCTGCTCGCTGCTGATGATCCCGCTGGGCCGCGCGGGCATCGTCTATTCCGCTGTGGCCGTGGCCGCGGGAGCCTGGTTCCTCTCCGAAGCCCACAAGTTGTACAATCAGGCGAGGCACGACGACGTCACCAACAAGGGCGCGATGAAGGTCTTTCATGGCTCCATCACTTACCTGACGCTGCTCTTCTTGGCCCTCGCCGTCGATCCCTTCGTCGGCTCGCCGCTGTTTGGCTAGCGCACGGCCTTCCCGGAAATGACAGCGGCCCCACCCGCGGGCTCGATTTCGGACGCCGTTCCCCACAAATGACATGGGACGCAGCCGTCATTTTCGGGGATGCCCGTCATTTTCCGCCAGGTGCTGCTGGGAGCGAAAAAGGGGAGCGGGCTGGACCGCCATCGGGGCGGGCAGGCCACCCAAACCGAGCGCTTCCGGTGGCTGAAACTGGTGTTCACGGGGACGCAACGAGGTGCCGGTCCCGGGCCGCTTTCAGGCGCCGCTTAGCGCCGCCGGCGTGACAGGGCCAGGTCGGTGAAGTTTGTTGCAGCGGCCAGCAGCGCAGCCGCCCCGAGCATATGCAAACCCACCAGGATCGGCGGCAAACCGGTGAAGTGCTGGGCATAACCGATCGCGCCTTGGAACAGCACCGCGGCCATCAGCAGCACAGCTCCTGCCCGCAAGGCGTCGTTGGAGCCACGACGCCAAAGCAGGATCAGCAGAATTACGCTGCTGATCACAAGGACGTACACCGGCAGTACATGGAACCGTGTGATCAGGTCCGGATTCAGCTCATTCCGCGGAGCATTGGCGTCCCCTGCGTGCGGACCGGAGCCGGTGACCATGACTCCCAGCACCACGGCCAGTGCGGTGCAGGCAGCAACGACGACGCTTAACTGCCTGATCGTTTTGGACGGCCGGTGCCGGTGCACGGGCGCGGCCGCCCCGGTACGGTCATAGGTACGGTTCACCAGCAGCATGGAAAAGGCCACGAGGGCAGCAGAAACCAGGAAATGCAGTCCCACTACCCAGGGGTTGAGCTGGGTGAGCACCGAAATACCGCCGATCACGGCCTGCACCGGAATGCTGGCCAGCAGCCCGAAGGAGAGCCAGAACAGGTCCTTTCGTTCCTTCCGCAGATTCCAGAGGAAGACCAGCATCAGCGCCGCGACCAATGCCAACGCGAACGTCAGGGTGCGGTTGCCGAACTCGATGACGCCGTGGATTCCCATTTCCGGCGTATTGACCAGCGAGCCGGCGGTGCACCGCGGCCAGGTGGGGCAACCGAGGCCCGAGGCCGTCAGCCGCACGGCACCGCCGCTGACGATGAGGACCGACTGGCCGATCAGCGAGGCGACGGACAGCCGGCGCAGCGCCGGGGTAACCCTGTTCGGCAGCCGGCCGCCGAGGCCGCGGGCGCTCTGCTTGATCTGTCCGGTCTTTTCCTGGAAAACAGTCACGACTTCAACTCCACTTAAACCAACGAATTGCTGCTGCGGCGGCCAGAACGGACCACCCCAATAAGATTACAACCGCCAAAATATTCAGCTGGCCGCCCACCAGCGCAGCACGCATGGCACCGCCCAGGGCGCCGGAGGGCAGGAAGTCCACCACGCCCGAGAACGGCCCCGGAATCCGGGACGACGGGAGCACAATCCCACCCAGCGCACCGAACAGGATCCAGAGCAGATTGGTAATGGCCAGCGTGGCCTCGGGACGGACGGTGCCCGCCACCAGCAGGCCCAGCGCGGTGAAGGAAAGGGCCCCAAGAACCAGCAGCGGCGCGCCAAGGAGGACGCCGGCCAGCGGCGGCTGCCAGCCAAGGAAGAGCGCGACGACTGTAACGATGGCTGTTTGGATGACCAGCACGGCCAGCACGGCCAGCATCTTGCCCGCGATCAGCCCGGCTTTGCCCAACGGCGTGGTGGACAGGAAGCGGAGTACACCGTACCGGCGGTCGAACCCGGTGGCGATGCCCTGACCGGTAAAGGCCGTGGACATCGCACACAGCGCGAGCACACCGGGCGTGGCGATATTGATGCGGCTGGCACCGAGACCATCGAGCAGCGGCGTGACCGACAGGGCCACCAGCGCCATCAGCGGCAGCACAACGGCCAGGATCAGCTGCTCGCCGTTGCGCAGCATGGTCAGGGTTTCATATCTCCCCTGCTGCAGGACGCGGCGGACCAGCGGCGCCGGAGCCGAGGCGCCCCGTATGGTAGCGGCGGCCGGCGTCATCGCATCTCCGTTCCGGACAGGGCCAAAAAGACGTCTTCCAGCGAGCGCGACGCGAGGTGCAGGGACGTCGGCATAATGCCCAGCCGGGCCCACCATTGGGCGAGGGCGAGCAGGTCGCCCTGTTCCAGCGGCCCGCTTACCGCGTAACTACCGGGACGGGTCTCCAGTACCGACAGTCCGGCGCGCAGCGCCGCGCCCGGATCCAGTCCGGCCGGTGCCTCAAACGTAATGGTCCGTTGAGCTTCCGCCGAGGTGGCCTGGCTGAGCAGCTCCGGGACGGTTCCGGACGCCACGGTGGCGCCGTCGTCGACGATGTAGACGTAATCGGCAAGTTTCTGCGCGTCGTCAAGCAGATGGGTGGTCAGGATGATGGCCAGGCCCTCGTCGCGCAGCTCACGGATCAGTTCAAACACCATCAGGCGCGCCTGCGGATCAAGCCCCGCACTCGGCTCATCCAGGAACAGCACCTCCGGATTGCCAACCAGGCTCGCGGCGAGAGCCACCCGTTGTTTCTGGCCGCCCGAGAGCCGCCGAATGGTGGTGTCCGCAAACGAGGTGATGCCAAGCCGGTCCGCGAGCTCATCGACGGAGCGCGGCGACCCATACATTCCGGCCACATGGTGCAACAAGGCGAGCGGACGGGCCGACGGCGGCAGGCCGCCGTCCTGCAGCATGACGCCCACGCGGGCGCGCAGTGCGGCGCTGGGCCGGTCCGGATCTTCGCCCAGCAAGGTGATCGTGCCGCCGTCGCGCCGTTGCAGGCCCTGCGCGCATTCAATGGTGGTGGTCTTGCCGGCGCCGTTGGCCCCGAGGAGTGCCGTCACCTGGCCGAAACGTGCCGTCAGGTTGACACCGCTGACGATCCGTTTCATGCGTCCGTCCAGTGCGGCGATGGGTCCGACGTCGCGGATCAGTCCGTCAATGACGAGGGCAGGGGCAGAGGAATCGGGCACAGCGCCATTCTACGTGACGTAGTAGTCAGCGTAGTCCGCCCCCACGTCGGTCCGCGGGGGATCCGGAAGCGAGCCACTGAGCTGTCCGCCCTGGACGTCACCGCTGTGCATTTTAGGAATGCGGACGGCGCCGCGGTGACGGAAAAACTGGGCGCCACCACCCGGGCGGCGCTGCCGGTCAAGCCCGAGGTCAGCGTGGACAACGTCCAGGTCGCCGATGGCAAAGCCACCGCGGCGCTGAAGGTGCGGTGGAAGTTCGAGGGCGGAGACTGGAACTACAGCACCAGCGCGGAATTGAACAAGAACGACGGCGGCTGGATGGTTGCGTGGCGACCGGACCTGTTGCTGCCCGGCTTTCAGGACCGCGATGCACTCAAGGTCGCCAGTGTCGCTGCCCACCCGGCGGACGTTCTCGGGGACGGGGGAGAAGTGGTGGTCACGGAGCGGCCGGTCATCCGCGTCGGCATCGACAAATCCCATATCGAGGTGTCAGCGCACTCGGACTCAGCGAAGGCCTTGGCGGTCCCTTTGGATGCGGACCCGGAGACCTATGCGCAGCAGGTGACCATCGCGGGAAGCGCGGCATTTGTCGAGGCGCTGGTCCTGCGCGATGACACCGCACGGATCGTGACCGACGCCCGGATAAAGGCGGTTCCGGGAACGTCCGCCATCAAGGACACCATGGAGCTCGCCCCAAGCCGCACATTTACCGTGCTGTGCTGGGCACCGTTGGCGATGCCACAGCTGAGCTGATCGACAAGTCCGGTGGAAAGCTGCAGGCCGGAGATGTCACCGGGCTATCGGGTCTGCAGCAGCAGTATGACGGCCAACTCAGCTGCACGCCGGGGATCACGGTGAGCCGCGTTCCGGCCCCGGCCGGCGGCTCCGGGCCCGGGCCTGCTACTGGCGCCGATCCACAGCAGATGTCGGCGCCGCAGGCTCTTTTCAGCGCCGAGCCGAAGGCGGGCACGCCGATCGTGACGACGCTGAACGTGAAGCTGCAGAATCTTGCGGAGTCGGTTCTCGCGGACCAGGCTGGCGCCGCCGCTATCGTGGCGATCCGGCCCTCTAACGGCGGCGTCGTCGCGGCGGCCAGCCGCCCCGGCAGCAACGGCTATGACAACACGGCGTTCATTTCCCAGCAGGCAGCCGTGCCGCAGGGCGATCTTGCGTCGGCCGCTGCGTCGTTGGGCATCAGCGTTGACGACCAGCAGTTGGGAGCACCGGCGTTCTTCGGCACGGTGCCCGCGTCGGCTGTCGGAACCGAGCACGCCGCGTTCATGATCGGTCAGGGCAAGGTGCTGGTGTCTCCGCCGTCCATTGCCACGGTGGCCGCTTCGGTGGTGCACGGCGGACTGGTCTCGCCCCGGCTGGTGCTGCCCGCGCCCGGCGGCTCCGGGACCGCCTCTCCCAAGGCACAGGCTGCTCCGTCACCGGCTGCTCACGCACCGACTGCTCACGCACCGACGTTGGCGGGACCCACTTCGAAGGCAGCCGACATAATGCGGGCCGTGGTCATCAGCGGCCATGCCGGATTCCTCGCAGACGTTCCGGGCGGACCGGTACTGGCGAAGACGGGCACGGCGGAATACGGCACAGAGCTGCCACTGAAGACACACGCCTGGATCATCGCCGCGCAGGGAGATCTTGCCGTCGCCGTCTTCGTCGAAGATAACGACTACGGGTCGGTCTCAGGGGGGCCGCCATTGAAGGCATTTTTGACGGGCGCAGCGGGCTGCCCGTGTGACGGGAGCGGCCGGCAGCAGCCAAGCCCGCGGTCAGCACGCCCCGCGCCGGGCATTGAGTCCGGGCGGGGATAAGTTAGTCTCTGGCCACCGGTGCGCCCCGCACCCGGCATCGGATGGGGGCAGGGGTAGGTTTACCTTACTGGTCAACGGGACTAAATTAGGTCATGGTTATGTTGTGTATTGTGTGATCGGAACCCAGCAGGAAGCGGAGGTATGCCTATGAAAGGGTCGTCCATCCAGCTGTCCCCCCCGCGGGCGACCGTGCAGGCAGGCCGCGCAGCGGCAATGCCGGCCGGCGCAGACAAGACACACGCAGGCAGGACACGCCCCGGCCAGCCGCTACCGGAACGGGACCGCGGCACACCGGCTCGTCAGACGTCGACTCGCCAGACGTCGAACGGCACGGCGGAGCGCATGGTTGCTGGCCCGTCGGAAAGTGACGAACGCACGCGCGACCGCGTACTGGCAGCAGTACTGGAGCGCGGGCCGGTGAGCGCGGTCCAGCTTGGCACCGTGCTGGGGCTGACCCCGGCGGCTGTCCGGCGTCATCTGGACATGCTGTCCAAAAACGGTGTCATCGAAGTGAAGCTGACGAGCCATGCGAAGACTGGGGCGGGCCGCCCGGCGCGCCGGTACGTGCTTTCCAAACGCGGCCAGAGTGAACTCGGAGACGATTATCTGGAAATTGCCCGCACGGCGCTGGCGCAGCTCTCCGCCGTAGGCGGCGCAGCGGCTGTGAAGGACTTCGCCGCGGCGCGTTTCGCGGGCATGGAGCAGCGGTACCTGCCGGTGGTGGATGCAGCTGGACAGGACGTCGCAGAACGCTCGCGCGCCCTGGCTGGCGCGCTCAGCGGCGACGGTTTCGTGGCGTCGTCGGCCACCATTCACGGCGCTTCGGCGCTGTCCGCCCAGCAGCTTTGCCAGGGACACTGCCCGATACAAGAACTCGCCGCCGAATTCCCGCAGTTCTGCGAGGCGGAAACCGAAGTATTTTCCCGGCTCCTGGGAGTGGATGTGCGCAGGCTATCCACTCTGGCGGGCGGCGGCCATGTCTGTACAACCCACATACCAACGGGCCGGATCGTGGTGCGGACCACCAAGGAACGCGACACTCCCGGCCCGGTAACGGAAGTATCCAACCATCAGCAAGAAAGGCCATGATGACGGATCAATTAGCGCAGGACGTAGGCGGAAAGAGTGCTGTCGAGGACACCACCATTTCGCACATCCTGGAAAAGAACCCGGAGCTTGAGGGCATTGGCACCTATGCGTTCGGCTGGTCGGACAAGAACGAAGTCAGCGACAACGCCCGACGCGGCATTGACGAGGACGTGGTCCGGGATATCTCGGCCAAAAAGGGTGAGCCGGAGTGGATGCTGGACCTGCGCCTGAAGGGTCTGAAGTATTTTGACCGCAAGCCCATGCCGACCTGGGGGGCTGACCTCTCCGGCATTGACTTCGATAACATCAAATACTTTGTCCGCTCCACCGAGTCGCAGGCCAAATCGTGGGAGGACCTCCCGGAAGACATCCGGAACACCTACGAAAAGCTCGGCATCCCGGAAGCCGAACGCAGCCGGCTGGTCTCCGGCGTCGCAGCCCAGTATGAATCCGAGGTGGTCTACCATCAGCTCCGTGAAGATCTGGAACGACAGGGCGTCATCTTCCTCGACACCGATACCGCGTTGAAGGAACACCCGGACATCATGCGGGAGTACTTCGGCACCATCATTCCGGTGGGCGATAACAAGTTCGCCTCGCTGAACACCGCCGCCTGGTCCGGGGGTTCCTTTGTCTACGTGCCCAAGGGTGTCCACGTGGAGATCCCGCTGCAGGCCTACTTCCGGATCAACACGGAAAACATGGGCCAGTTTGAGCGCACCCTGATCATCGCGGATGAGGACAGCTACGTTCACTACATCGAGGGCTGTACCGCGCCGATCTACACCTCGGATTCGCTGCACTCCGCCGTGGTTGAAATCGTCGTGAAGAAGGGCGCCCGGGTCCGCTACACCACCATCCAGAACTGGTCGAACAACGTGTACAACCTGGTCACAAAGCGCGCTATTGCACATGAGGGCGCCACCATGGAGTGGGTTGACGGCAATATTGGCTCCAAGGTGACCATGAAGTACCCGGCGGTATATCTGGTGGGCGAGCACGCCAAGGGTGAAACCCTTTCGGTTGCGTTTGCCGGCGAGGGCCAGCACCAGGACACCGGGTCAAAGATGGTGCACATTGCGCCGAATACCAAGTCCTCCATCATTTCCAAGTCGGTGGCGCGCGGTGGCGGCCGGTCGGCCTACCGCGGCCTGGTCCAGATCCGTGAGGGCGCGACCCACTCCGCCAACACCGTTCGTTGCGACGCGTTGCTGGTGGACACCATTTCGCGTTCCGACACGTACCCCTACGTTGACGTCCGCGAAGACGACGTCTCGATGGGGCACGAGGCCACGGTCTCGCGGGTCAGCGAAGAACAGCTCTTCTACCTGATGTCCCGCGGCATGCCGGAGGACGAGGCCATGGCGATGATCGTGCGCGGCTTCATTGAGCCGATTGCGCGCGAGCTCCCGATGGAATACGCCCTAGAGCTCAACCGCCTGATCGAACTCCAAATGGAAGGAGCCGTGGGTTAATGACGAACGCTGAACTCACCAAGGAAACAGTGGCAGGAACTGCCGAATCAGCCGAAAAGGCCCGCATAGGCGCTCCCTCAGCGGAAGCCCAGGCGGCCAGCAACGTGCGGCGTATAGCCGGCATGAACGAGGAGGGCGAGCAGCTCTCCGAAATCAACCCGGTGTCCTCCCCGCTGGGCGGTGCGGCCGCCAAGTCGCACAGCCATGGCGCGGGCGCCGGCATCCCGGACAGTTCACGTGCCGGCCGGCTGACCTCTTACAACGCGGCTGATTTCGCGCCCATTACCGGTCGTGAAGAGGACTGGCGGTTCACCCCGCTCAAGCGGCTGCGCGGTCTCGATAAGGTGGCACTTGACGGTGCCGCGCCCGGGCTGAGCATCCAGAAGCCGGACGCCGTGAGGGTTGAAACTGTGGACCGCTGCGACGCTCGCATAGGTTCCGCGGGTATCCCGGATGATCGTGTGTCCGCAGCCGCCTGGGGTGCTTTCACCGAGGCCACCGTCATCACCGTTCCGGCGGACTTCGCCGGCACCGCCGAGGATCACGTCACCACCGTCACCCTCACGGGCGCGGGGGAGGCCCCGGCAGCCAGCCATCTCTTCGTGCACGCCCAAGCCAACTCCGCCGCCGTCGTCGTTCTCGATCACCGCGGCTCAGCCGTGGTTTCGGAAAATGTGGAAATCCTGGTTGAGGACGGCGCGCAGCTGACCGTGGTCAGCATTCAGGACTGGGCCGACGGCGCCGTGCATGCCAGCTCGCAGCAGATGAAAATCGGCCGTGACGCAAAACTTAAGCATGTGGTGGTGAACCTTGGCGGAGACCTGGTCCGGATCAACCCCTCGGCGCGTTTCAGCGGTCCGGGCGGCGATGTGGAAATGTACGGTCTGTATTTTGCCGACGCCGGACAGCACTTCGAGCAGCGGATCTTTGTGGACCACGCCGTTCCGAACTGCAAGTCCCGCGTCACGTACAAGGGCGCACTGCAGGGCAAGAACGCGCACTCCGTGTGGGTCGGTGACGTCCTGATCCGCAAGGAAGCCGAAGGTACGGACACCTACGAGATGAACCGCAATCTGATTCTCACCCAGGGCGCGCGCGCCGATTCGGTGCCAAACCTGGAGATTGAGACGGGGCTGATTCTGGGCGCGGGCCATGCCAGCGCCACCGGACGGTTCGACGACGAGCAGCTGTTCTACCTGCAGGCGCGCGGCATCCCCGAGGATGTGGCCCGCCGCCTGGTGGTCCGCGGTTTCCTTAACGAAATCATCCAGCAGATCAAGGTGCCCGCCCTTGAGGAACGCCTCCGCGATGCGGTTGAGCGTGAGCTCAAGGCCGGCGCACTCTAATGAGCGCACCTTCGGAAGCTGAGCGGCCGGCGGGTCAGTTCGTCTGCACGGTCGACGAGGTGGGCCTCAAGAGGGCGCTGCGCGTTGAAATTGACGGTTACGCGGTGGCCGTGGTGAAGGACTCCGAAGGCAACCTTTACGCCATCGGCGATGCCTGCTCGCACGGGGAAATTTCCCTCAGCGAGGGCGACGTCGAGGGCCGGACAATCGAATGCTGGGCGCATGGAAGCTCGTTCGACCTGCGCACCGGTGAGCCGCTGACCTTACCGGCCTACGAGCCGGTACCGGTCTTCGACCTGACCGTGGACGGCCCGGATGTGTACGTGGACGTGAAAAACATTCTTAACGGGGTTGCGGCCCCGGAACTCGAAGCTTAAACAAGGAGAAAATAGAGTATGTCTACTCTGGAAATCAAGGACCTGCACGTCAGCATTGACACCGAGCAGGGCAACAAGCCGATCCTCAAGGGTGTCAGCCTGGCCATCAATTCGGGCGAAACGCACGCCATCATGGGCCCGAACGGCTCCGGTAAATCCACCTTGGCTTCGACCATTGCAGGACACCCGCGCTACAAGGTTGACAGCGGTTCCATCACGCTCGACGGCGAAGATGTCCTGGCGATGAGCGTGGACAAACGGGCTCGGGCCGGTCTTTTCCTGGCCATGCAGTACCCGGTCGAGATCCCCGGCGTCACGGTGACGAACTTCCTGCGCACCGCCAAGACCGCCATCGACGGCGAAGCACCGAGGCTGCGCACCTGGACCAAGGACGTCAAGGCGGCCATGGCCCAGCTGCGGATCGAGCCCGAGTTCGCCTCGCGCAACGTCAACGAAGGCTTCTCGGGCGGAGAAAAGAAGCGGCACGAAATTCTGCAGCTGGAGCTGTTCAAGCCCAAGTTCGCCATCCTGGACGAGACGGACTCCGGACTCGACGTGGATGCTCTTAAGGTTGTCTCCGAGGGCGTTATGCGCGCCAACGAGGACGGCACCATGGGCACGCTCCTGATCACGCACTACACGCGAATCCTGCGGTACATCAAGCCGGACTTCGTCCATGTGTTTGTCGACGGCAGCATCGCCGAGCAGGGTGGGCCGGAGCTGGCCGACCGTCTCGAGGCCGAGGGTTACGATCGTTTCCTCCCAGCCGCCGCGCAGGCCTGAAACCCCTCCTGAGGATCCGAACCGAGAAGGAATCATGACTGAGACCGATACCACTCCCGCCAATCCGGCGCAGACGAACCTTGAGGACATCGAAGAGGCTCTCAAGGACGTCATCGATCCCGAGCTCGGCGTCAATGTGGTGGACCTGGGGCTGCTTTACGGCCTGCGGTATGCCGACGACGGCGCGCTGCTGCTCGATATGACGTTGACGACGGCGGCGTGCCCGCTGCAGGATGTCATCGAAGAACAGGTGGAGAACTCCGTCAGCGACCTGGTCGACGAATGGCGGATCAACTGGGTCTGGATGCCGCCGTGGGGTCCGGAAAAGATCACCGACGACGGCCGTGACCAAATGCGGGCCCTGGGCTTCAACATCTGACCGGCTTTCGGGACCAGGAAACCGCCGCCTGCGGGACGTTAATCGTTCCGGCAGGCGGCGGTTTTTTGCTGCCAAGCCTCACCGGGTCACAGAACCCGGACCACCCATCTACAGAACCCGGACCACCCATCTCAAACCGGCGGCGTCGGCCAGTCGTGCATCAGTTGTCAAAAATTGCGGTTGCACCGACCATCTCAGTCAGTGCCACATACGTAGCATCGTAGGCGCTCAAATGATGGCGCAGTTCCCACATCCTTGGCCGCGGAAATTCTGCGGGAAACCTTCGTAAAGTCAGGCCGACAAAACCCTCCAGCGCCAGCGCACCCTGCTTTTCGGTCAGCGTGCCGGAAAGCAGGAGGCGTCGACGAACGTTGGTCGCCTCGCTGTCAATAAGATGCGGCGCTGCGAGCTCATCGTCTCCGAGCCGATCCGGATCGGGATTGTTGGCATCAGCTCGATAACGGCGCTGGCGTCGACAACATTCACTCGCCGCGGCCCTCGCGCAACGCTGCGTGTATGGCATCACTGCTGGCCCCGCCCCGGAATTTTGCCTGTGTTTCGCGGATGATGGCGGCATTATCGGATAACCCGAGCTCGTGCGGCCGCATGTTCAAGTTCAAGCAGCGCGTACTTCGTCAGGGATAGACCTTGTTCCGCTGCGGCCGCGGCCAAAGAACGATGTACTTCGTCGGGGACGTCGCGGATCTGGATAACCTTCGGTCTTCACGCCGTCCACGACGTGACCGTCTCCGTAGTCCCATTGGAGCCACAGGCCCGGCTCTACAGTCCAAGGCCGGTGAACACGGGTGTTCTGGGCCCGGTATTCGGACTTCAACCCGGAGAGCACGTAGCGGGGGTGCGGATCGAACCGCCGTATCCGAGGGCAACGAGTTTCTCATGCACGACGTCGCCGCGGATCTTGCCGCGGGACTGCTGCACCCAGGACTTCATCTGCGGCAGGAACGGGTCGGTGATGCGGCCGCGCTGGCGGGCGATCGGGGCCTGCCGGCCCTCGTCGCGGGCCTTCACATAGGAGCGGACCGTGTTATGGGAAACCCCGCAGACGACGGCGGCATCCCAGAATGACGGGGTCAAATCATAAACAGCTAAAATTTCCATGAACTCTCCTGGAGACTTCACAACAAGCCCCTTCCTTCCCCTTGAGGGTGAAATCGAAACGATTGGCATCGTCATTTCACCCGGAAGGAAGGGGGGCTCTCCCCGTAGCGACACGAGGGATGGACAAGGGAATCCCAGCACACACAGCCGGCACGAGCCGCCGGCGGCTGTTCAAAACTACTTGCAGCCAATGGTCAAAACCACTGCCGCGAACTTGAATTCTAGGGGTCGTGGCAACACCCGGGGTCAGTTGGGTATCAGTAAATCACGAAGTCGTTGGGCTGGAGTATTCCAGTCGAGCGTTTTGCGTGGTCTGCTGTTGAGTTCCTGGGCGACGTGC
>NZ_JASISR010000032.1 GCF_030063245.1 Paenarthrobacter sp. PH39-S1 | reverse complement strand
GTGGGTGGGGCCACGCTGGTTAGGTTCCCGAAAAGCGCGCCGGCGCTTTACGGGCCAACTGGTGGGTGGGGCCACGCTGGTTAGGTTCCCGAAAAGCGCGCCGGCGCTTTACGGGCCAACTGGTGGGTGGGGCCACGCTGGTTAGGTTCCCGAAAAGCGCGCCAGCGCTTTACGGGCCAACTGGTGGGTGGGGCCACGCTGGTTAGGTTCCCGAAAAGCGCGCCAGCGCTTTACGGGCCAACTGGTGGGTGGGGCCACGCTGGTTAGGTTCCCGAAAAGCGCGCCAGCGCTTTACGGGCCAACTGGTGGGGAATACGCGGCACAGTAGTCGATGAGCGCCTGCAGCTTGCGGCTGGGCTTTTGCCGGGCGGGGTAGGCGAAGCAGATGTCGCTGTGCCCGATGGGGCCCTCGATGGGCAGAGGGACCACCGGAAGGCCCTCGTAGCTGACGTCCAGGGGTGGGCGCTGGACCAGGACGGTGTAGCCCAGGCCACGGGCCACCATGCCGCGCACGGCCTCAAAGCTGGTGGACCGCCATGCAATTTTCGGGTCCAGGCCGGACGCGCGCAGATTGGGCAGTTGGTTGTCGCGAACGGTGGGAATGTTGAGCAGGACCATGTCGTCGTCAGCCAGTTCGGCCAGCCGGACGCCGCTGCGCCCCGCCAGGCGGTGCATGGCACCCACCAGCACGTAGGGCCGGCCCTCCCTGATGACCTGGTATTCGGCGCCGTCGACCACGTGCCGGGTATGGGTGAGGACGGCGTCAAGCCTGCCCTCGAGCATGTCGAGTTGGAGCTGTAGCGGTGGGCCCTCTGTTATGGTCAGTGACAAGTGCGGGTTGGCGGCGGCAAAACCTGCCGTGATGGGCGGAACCCAGAAGTCGGCCAGCGTGCTGTAGCAGCCGAGGTCCAAGGGGCCCGCCAGGGCGTCCGGTGATTCCGCGGTGGTCGCCTGGAGATCGTCCGCCCGGCGCAACAGCATGCGGGCGTCGGCGAGGAACCTGTGCCCCGCGCTGGTCAGGGTGATGCCCTTCGCCTTTTGCCGGACCGCCAGCTGAACGCCGAGGGCCTTTTCCAGTTCCGTCAGGGCCAGCGACAACCCGGCCTGGGAGACGTGGGTGGCCTCGGCAGCGGCCCGGATCGAGCCATGGTCGGCGATGGCGACAAAGTGGAGCACCTGCCGCAGGGTGTAGCGAAACATGCTGGAATTCTACCGACCATGCGGAAACGGGCGCGGAATATAACTCAGCCGTCCAGGGCAGCCCAGCTCACAGGCTTGCGTGAGATGGCGCACACAATTATGCTTAGTGTGCACTATTAGAACTGTATATTCAAATAGTGAATTAAATTCAGTGGTGGTGAACGCGCCGCCACAGTGCAATGAGGAGATTCTTGTGCAGTTCCACCACCATGGATACGTTTCCGGTGACCCGAGGGTCCAGCCGGCCGCCGGCGTCGGCATCGACCGCCCCGAGGTACTTCCCGACGACGTGGACGTGCTCATCGTGGGCTCGGGCCCGGCTGGCATGCTCGTCGCTGCCCAGCTTGCCCAGTTCCCGGACATCACCACGCGCCTCGTGGAACGCCGCGGTGGACGGCTGGAGCTCGGCCAGGCCGACGGCATCCAGGCACGCAGTGTCGAGACCTTCCAGGCGTTCGGTTTCGCCGAGCAGATCACCGCGGAGGCCTACTGGCTCACCGAGATGAACTTCTGGCGCCCGGGCGACGAGGACCCCAAGAACATCGTCCGCGGCGGCCGCGCAGTCGACGACGAGATGGGCATCAGCGAGTTCCCGCACCTCATCGTCAACCAGGCCCGCGTGCTCGACTACTTTGCCGAGGTCGCGGCCAACTCACCCAGCCGCCTCACCCCCGACTTTGGCTGGGACTTCCAGTCGCTCGAGGTCACCGACGAGGGCGAGTACCCCGTGAAGGTCACGCTGGTCCGCAGCGCCGGACCGGACGAGGGCACCGAGCGCATCGTTCACGCCAAATACGTCGTCGGCTGCGACGGCGCGCGCAGCAAGGTCCGCACCTCGATCGGCTGCACCCTCGCCGGCGACGCCGCCAACCACGCCTGGGGCGTCATGGACGTGCTGGCCAAAACTGATTTTCCCGACATCCGCACCAAGTGCGCCATCCAGTCGCATGACGGCGGATCCATCCTGCTGATCCCGCGCGAAGGCGGCCATCTCTTCCGGATGTACGTGGACTTGGGTGAGGTGCCTGCAGACGACCGCGGCGCCGTGCGCAAGACCAGCATCGAGCAGATCATTGCCAAGGCGAACGAGATCATGCACCCGTATACCGTGGACGTGCGCAGCGTTGCCTGGCATAGCGTCTACGAGGTTGGCCACCGCCTCACCGACCGGTTCGACGACGTTCTGGCGCAGGACCGCGGCACCCGCAGCCCGCGCGTCTTCATTACCGGCGACGCCTGCCACACGCACAGCGCCAAGGCCGGCCAGGGCATGAACGTCTCCATGCAGGACGGCTTCAACCTCGGCTGGAAGCTCGGCCACGTGCTCGAGGGCCGCAGCCCCGAGTCGCTGCTGGACACCTACTCCGCCGAGCGCCAGGTCGTTGCGAAGAACCTCATCGACTTCGACAAGCAATGGTCGACGATGATGGCCAAGAAGCCTGAGGAATTCGCCAACCCCACGGAGCTGGAGGACTTCTACGTTCGCACTGCCGAGTTCCCGGCAGGGTTCATGACGCAGTACACGCGCTCGATGCTCACCTCCGGGGACGCCCACCAGGACCTGGCCACGGGGTTCCCGCTTGGCAAGCGCTTCAAGTCCGCCCGCGTCTCCCGCGTCTGCGACACCAACACCCTGCACCTCGGCCACCAGGCCACCGCGGACGGCCGCTGGCGTATCTACGTCTTCGCCGATGCGGCCAAGCCCGGTGCCGCGTCGCCCACCGCCGACCTGGCACAGTGGCTTGCGAACGCTCCGGAATCACCGCTTGCCGCCACCCCCCAGGGGCTCGACGCCGATGCCTGGTTCGACGTGAAGGTCATCTACCAGCAAAAGCACCAGGACATCGACATCAACGCCGTGCCCGACGTGTTTAAGCCCGAGGTTGGCCCGTACCAGCTCACGGATCTGGAGAAGGTTTACGGCGTTGTCGAGGCCGATGACATCTTCGAGGCGCGCGGGCTGTCCCGCGACGGCGTGGTCGTCGTCGTACGCCCGGACCAGTACGTGGCGAACATCCAGCCGCTGCCCGCAACTGCTGAACTGGCCGAGTTCTTCGCTCCCGTGCTGTCGGGGAGCAAGGCCAAGAGGGCCTGACCCAAGCCCGGCCACCTACGGATCACCCGACGTAGTGCCCGCGGCATATCCGCGCGGGCACTAACGGGCCCCGCAGCGATTTCACTGCGGGGCCCGTTTGCTGCCAACTGCGTGCCTTGCTTACCCCAGGTCCACAACCTCGAACTCGAGCAGGTCCATGCCGCTGGCCACCGGGGCCTGCGCGGAGTTGTCGTGGCCGGGCCGCTGGGCCCGCCAGTTCTCAAAGTCTGCCCGGGTGGCCCACTGCGTGTAGACGAAGTAACGGTCCTCCCCGGCGACCGGGCGCAGGAGCTGGAACCCCTCGAAGCCCGGGGAACCGTCCACCGAGTGCTTGCGGGCAGCGAAGCGCGCTTCCAGCTCGGACCCGGCCTCGACGGGGACCTTGAGTGCGTTAATGACAACGATGGACACGATGCTCCTTCCGGGCCCGGAACCGCCGGGCCGCCTGTCCTTTAACGCTACCGCGCGGCGGCCCGAGCAGTAACGCGGGGGCGCGTTCCGCAGCCTTGCGGCTGCCTTCATGGCTTACGCGTACGGATCCGCAATGCCGATATATTGGGTTGCGGTATATTCGGCAATACCCTCGGAGCCGCCTTCACGGCCCAGGCCGGAGTGCTTGACCCCGCCGAAGGGGGCGGCCGCGTTGGAGATGACGCCGGCGTTGAAGCCGACCATGCCGAATTCCAGCTGTTCGCTCACGCGCAGCAGCCGGGAGAAGTCCTTGGTGTACAGGTAGGCGGCCAGGCCGTATTCGGTCGAGTTCGCGATGCGGATGGCGTCGTCCTCGTCCGTGAACGTTGTCACGGGGGCCACGGGGCCGAAGATTTCCTGCTGGAGGATCGCTGCGTCGTTGGGCACATTGCCCAGCACCGTGGGCCGGTAGAAGTAGCCGTCACCATCCACGGCGCTGCCCCCCGCCAGGACCGTGGCACCTGCGGCCACGGCCTCGGTGACCAGGGCGTGGATGCCGGTCCGTGCCTTTTCCTCGATCATGGGACCGACGTCAGTACCGGCCTCGGTGCCGCGACCAACGGTCAGGGCTCCGATGCGCCCGGCCAGCTTCGCCGTGAACTCTTCGGCCACCGACGTGTGGACGAGGAAGCGGTTGGCGGCCGTGCAGGCCTCGCCCATGTTGCGCATCTTGGCGGCCATGGCGCCGTCAACGGCGTCGTCCAGGTCCGCGTCGCCGAAGACAATGAACGGGGCGTTGCCGCCGAGTTCCATCGACGTGCGCAGCACGTTTTCGGTGGCGGCGGCCATCAGTTGCTTACCCACCGCGGTGGAACCGGTGAAGGATATTTTGCGCAGCCGCGAATCCTTCAGCAGCGGCCCGGAGATGGAGGAGGCGCTGGAGCTGGAGACGACGTTTAGGACGCCGTCGGGCAGGCCGGCTTCCTGCATGACCAGGGCGAACAGCTGCGCGGTCAACGGGGTCAGCTTCGCGGGCTTGAGCACCATGGTGCAGCCCGCGGCTACGGCCGGACCCACCTTGCGCGTGGCCATGGCCAGCGGGAAGTTCCACGGCGTGATCAACAGGCACGGGCCCACCGGCTTGTGCTGGACCAGGATCTTGTTTTTGCCTTCCGGCGAGGTCACATAGCGGCCATAGTCGCGCACGGCCTCCTCCGAATACCAACGCAGGAACTCGGCACCGTAGGCCACCTCGCCGCGGGCCTCCGCCAGCGGCTTGCCCATTTCCAGCGTCATCAGCAGGGCGAAGTCCTCGGTCCGTGCCGTGATGAGCTCGAACGCCTTGCGCAGGATTTCGGCGCGCACCCGCGGTGCCGTCCGGGCCCAGCCGGCCTGTGCTGCGGATGCCGCGTCCAGCGCCGCCAGGGCGTCCTCGCCGGTGCCGTCCGCGATGGACGCCAGCACCTTGCCGGTGGCGGGGTCGTGGACGTCCAGCGTCTTGCCGCCGGAGGCCTGGCGCCATTGTCCGTTGATGAGCAGCCCGGTGGGGACGGAAGCAAGCAGGTTCGCTTCGCGGTCAACTGTGATGGTCATGAATGTGCTCCTTGAAAAAGTCTGTGGGATGGCGTGGGTGGGCCCACAGCTCCGAGGGCCCCGCGTGTTCAGCGCTCTAGCGCTGTTAACGTGGGAGGAGGTGGGGATTAGTAGCTGGTGGTTGGCCCGGCGTCGGACGCCGGGACGTACGTGTTGGCAAGGGCTTCGCTGCCCCGCGCCAGCAGGGCGACATCGGCGCCGACCAGAATGAAGTCCACGCCTGCATCGAGGTAGCGGTGGGCGGTTTCCTGGGCGAAGGCGTTCACCCCCACCGGCTTGCCGGCCGCCTTGGCCACCTTGATGCAGTGTTCGACGGCGGCGACGACGTCGGGATGTTCCTGCTGTCCCAGCACGCCCATGGATGCGGCCAGGTCCGACGGCCCGATGAACACGGCGTCGATCCCGTCTGTGGCCACGATCCGGGCCGCGTTTTCCACGGCCTGGGTGGATTCGATCTGCACCATCAGGGTGATGGTTTCCGCTGCCGTTGCAAGGTAGTCCGGGATGCGGTTCCACCGCGCGGACCGGGCCAGGGCGGAACCGACGCCGCGGACGCCGTGCGGCGGGTAGCGGGCGGCGGCCACCGCGGCAGCAGCGTCGTCGGCCGTGTGGACCATGGGGATCAGCAGCGACTGCGCGCCCAGGTCCAGGTACTGCTTGATCACCACGGCGTCGTTGACCGGCGGGCGCACCACGGCCGTGACCGGGTAGCCGTTCACGGCCTGCAGCTGGGCCAGGATGGATTCAAGGCCGTTGGGGCTGTGCTCCGCGTCGATCAGCAGCCAGTCCAGCCCGGCCCCGGCGCAGACTTCCGCGACCAGCGGGCTGCCGGAACACACCCACATGCCGGCCAGCGGGCGGTCCGCGGCGGCCAGCGCGTCCTTGAACGACGGAGCGGGCTTTATTCGAAGCGGCATGTGATGGTGCCCAGCTTTCCGTAGTCGGCGAAGACGGTGTCCCCGGCATGGACCCACATGGGGCGGGTGAAGGAGCCGGCGAGGATGAGCTCCCCGGCCTTGAGCACGTCACCGTGCGGGGCGATCTTGTTCGCCAGCCAGGACACGCCCGACGCCGGGTGGTTGAGCACGCCGGCCGCCACCCCGGTTTCTTCCACGGTCTGGTTCTTGTACAGGATGGCGGAGACCCAGCGGAGGTCGACGTCGTCGGGCTTCACCGGGGTCCCGCCCACCACCATGGCGCCCATGGCGGCGTTGTCGCTGATGGTGTCCACGATGGTTCGGCCCTCCATTTCGATCCGGGAATCGAGGATCTCCAGGGCGGGCACCACGTACTCGGTGGCCCGGAGGACATCGAAAATGGAAGCGTCCGGGCCGCTGACGTCATTCTTGAGTAGAAACGCCAGCTCCACCTCAATGCGGGGGTGCGAGTACTGGTCCCACTGAACCGTGCAGCCGTTCTCCAGGATCATGTCCTTGAAGATGATCCCGTAGTCCGGCTCCGTGATGCCCGTGGCGTATTGCATGGCCTTGGACGTCAGGCCGATTTTGTGCCCGCCGAGCACCCGTCCGGCAGTCTCGCCGCGCTGCCGCCACAAGTTCTGCACACGGTAGGAGTCCTCCACCGTCATCTCCGGGTACCGCTGCGTCAGCCGGGGCACCGGAACACGGCTCCGGCCGGCCTCCACCAGCTCGTCGGCAATGCGCGCAATGGTGTCATCATCAAGCATGTTCTGTCTCCCTTAGAGCTGGTTGCCCATCTTGAAGCCGCGTTCCTCGCCCGGTTCCCGGGTGTAGGAGAAGCCGTCGGCACCGACTGTGACGGCCATCTCCGACGCGTCGGTGCGCTTGATGACGGGCTGCGGATTACCGTCCAGGTCCAGGACCAGGGAGGCCTCGGTGTACCAGGAAGGGACCACGGGGTTGCCCCACCAGTCGCGGCGCTGGTTGTCGTGGACGTCCCAGGTGACCGTGGGGTTGTCCGGATCTCCGGTGTAGTAGTCCTGCGTGTAGATCTCCACCCGGTGGTCGTCCGGGTCAAGGATGTACAGGTAGAAGGCGTTGGAGACGCCGTGCCGCCCGGGGCCGCGCTCGATCCGGTCGGAGATGCGCAGGGCACCCATCTTGTCGCAGATCTGGATGATGTTGTGCTTCTCGTGGGTGGCGAAGGCGATGTGGTGCATGCGGGGGCCGTCGCCGCCGGTCAGCGCCGTGTCGTGCACGGTCTGCTTTCGGTGCATCCACACCGCGTAGCTGACGCCGTCGGAGTCCTTGATGTCCTCCGAGACGCGGAAGCCCAGGTCTTCCAGGTACTTGCGGCCCTTCGGCACGTCAGTGGTGACCTGGTTGAAGTGGTCCAGTCGGACCAGCTCGCCGGCGTTGTAGAGGTCGTAGCGCTGGGTCAGGCGTTCCACGTGGGTGGTCTCATAGAAGAATTCGTAGGGGAAGCCCAGCGGGTCCTCCACGCGGACAGCGTCGCCGATGCCCTTGACGAAGCCGTCCTTGCGACGCTCGGTGCGGCAGCCCAGCTCCTTGTAGTAGGCCTCGGCGGCGTCCACTTCCACCGGGGACTTGACGCGGAATGCGGCGACGGCGATCGCTGCGACAGGGCCCTGGCGCAGCACGAGGTTGTGGTGGATGAACTCCTCCAGCGAGCGCAGGTAGACGGTGTTCTCGTCCTCTTCGGTGACATGTAGGCCCAGTACGTCCACGTAGAACTCGCGGGACCTGGCCAGGTTGGTGACCACCATTTCCATGTAGGCGCAGCGGACGATGTCCGGGGCCGGGATGGTGGGGGTGGTGATGAAGTCGGTCATGGGGTTCTCTCTTCTTTGAGTAAGTAGGGGAGGGGAAGCCGGACTAGCCCTCGAGCGTGGCGGCGGCTTCCACGCTGCCGAATTTGGGGGTGTGGACGGTGCCGAGGGTGATGTGCACGGCCTGCTGGTCGGTGTAGAAGTCGATGGAGCGGAAGCCGCCCTCGTGGCCCAGACCGGACGCCTTGACCCCGCCAAACGGGGTGCGCAAGTCGCGGACGTTGTGGCTGTTCAGCCACACCATCCCGGCCTCGACGTTCTGGGCGAAGTTGTGGGCGCGGGTGAGGTTTTGCGTCCAGATGTAGGCGGCCAGTCCGTACCTGACGCCGTTCGCCAAGGCCAGCGCCTCGTCGTCGTTCTCAAAAGGGGTGATGGCGACAACGGGGCCGAAGATTTCCTCCTGGAAGATCCGGGCCTCCGGCTTCACATCGGCGAAGACGGTGGGGGCCACATAGTTGCCGGTGTCCAGGCCCTCGGGGCGGCCGCCGCCGGCGAGCAGGCGGCCCTCGGACTTGCCGATTTCCACGTAGGACATGACTTTGTTGTAGTGCTCCGGGTGGACCAGCGCACCGACTTCGGTCTTGGAGTCGTGGGGGTCGCCGACCACGATGTTTTTGGCCCTGGCGGCGTACTTTTCGCAGAATTCGTCGTAAATGGCGCGCTCCACCAGGATGCGGGAGCCGGCGGTGCAGCGCTCGCCGTTGAGGGAGAATACGCCGAACAGGGCGGAGTCGATCGCGGCGTCGAGGTCGGCGTCGGCGAAGACAACGCAGGGGCTCTTGCCGCCCAATTCCATGGACAGTCCCTTGAGGTTGGTGGCGGCGTTTCGGAAGATGGTCTGGCCCGTGGTGGTCTCGCCGGTGAAGGAAATCAGCGGCACGTCCGGGTGTTTGACCAGCGCGTCGCCGGCGTCCTCGCCCAGGCCGTTGACCAGGTTGAACACGCCGTGCGGCAGGCCGGCATCCTCGAAGATCGTGGCCCACAGCGACGCGGACAGTGGCGTGAACTCGGCGGGCTTGAGCACCACGGTGCAGCCGGAGGCCAGCGCGGGGGCCAGCTTCCAGGATTCCAGCATGAACGGCGTGTTCCAGGGCGTGATGAGCCCGGCGACGCCGATCGGCTTGCGGTTGACGTAGTTGATTTGGGCGCCGGGGACCTTCATGGCGTCGTCGAACTGGGCCACGATCAAATCGGCGAAGAAGCGGAAGTTCTCCGCGGCACGCAGCGCCTGGCCGCGGGACTGGGTGATGGGCAGGCCGGAGTCAAAGGTTTCCAACTCGGCGAGCCGCGCCTCCTGGGCCTCGACGGCGTCGGCGATCTTGTTCAGGATGCGGGCCCGCTCGCGTGGCTTCATGCGCGGCCAGGGGCCCTCGTTGAAGGCCTTGGTGGCGGCGGCCACGGCGAGGTCAATGTCCTCTTTTTGGCCGGCGGCGGCCGTTGCGTAGTTGGTGTTGGAGACGGGATCCAGCACGTCGAAGGTCGCCCCTCCGATGGAATCGACTTTCTTGCCGTCGATGTAGTGCTGGATGTGGGTGGGGAGGTTCTCCGGGAGGTAGTGCTCAGCCATTGAAGATGTCCTTTTCTTCTGTTGTGGTGCTAGTGAGAGGGGGCTAACGGGGCGTGTTCATGAAATAGGGCCACCGGCTGGTCACGGGCGTTGCGGGCAAGGTAGGCGTCCAAGGTGGCAGCGCGGTGGGCGCGGGCGGCGCGTTCGACGTCGTCGGCCTTGGCCCCGCTCTCCAGCAGCTTCAGCAGCGCCTCGTGCTCGGCCACTGATTCGCTGGCCCGGCCCGGGACGTAGGCGAACGTGGAGGAACGCAGGGCCTGCAGCCGGTTCCAGCCGCGGTGGACCAGGTCAAGGATGTGCGGGTTAGGGCAGTTTTCAAACAGGACGCTGTGGAACTCCTGGTTCAGCGCTGTGAAGCGGATGGGGTCAAAATGTTCCAGCGACTCGCGCATCGCGGCGTTGACGGCCCGGGCCCTGGCGATGTCGGAGCCGGTGATCAGGGGAGCGGACAGTGCCGTGGCGGCACCCTCCACGATACTCAGGGTCTGCATCGTGTACAGGTACTCGGTGGGATCGATCCCGGCCACCGTGGCGCCGACATTCCGCTCGAAGGTGACGAAGCTTTCGGCCTCCAAGCGGCGGATGGCCTCGCGCACCGGCACCACGGAGAAACCGAGGTCATCGGCCAGCTTGGCCAGTACCAGCCGGTAGCCGGGGGTGTACTCACCGCCGAGGATCTTTTCCTTGATGGCGGCGTAGGCCCGCTCGGACTTGCTGCCGGTTTCACTGCTGCCGGTTTCGCTGCTCGCGGTTGTGCTGCTCACGGTTGTGCCGCCGGGTTCGGATGCGTGGTGGCCCATTCGGCGAACCTGGCCTTCCAGGCCGCGTTCATCGGGTACAGTCCCTCCACGCTGTTGCCTTCCGCGACCATTTCGGCGATGTAGATTTCCTCGTGCTCCTGGGTGATGGCGTCGTCGGCCACCTCTTCCGCCAACGACGGCGGGATGACGAGCACCCCGTCAGCGTCGCCGACGATGATGTCGCCGGGCTGGACGGTGGCACCGCCGCAGGAGATGGTCAGGTCCGTGTCCCAGGGGATGTGCTTGCGGCCCAGGACCGCGGGGTGGGCGCCGGTAAAGAAGGTCGGCATGTCCAGGGCGGCCACAGCCGCAACGTCTCGGACGCCGCCGTCGGTCACGATGGCCGCGGCGCCCTTGATCTGGGCGCGCAGGGCCAGGATGTCGCCCACAGTGCCCGTGCCGGGCTCGCCGCGGGCCTCCATGACCAGCACGTCGCCGTCGTTGAGCGTGTTGATGATGCGCTTCTGGGCGTTGTAGCCGCCGCCGTGCGCCTTGAACAGGTCCTCGCGGTTGGGCACATAGCGCAGGGTGCGGGCGGTGCCGGCGATTCGGAGCTCGGGGCGGGTGGACTTCAGCCCGTCGATGCTGACGTTGTTCAACCCGCGCTTGCGCAGCTGCGCGCTCAGCGTGGCCGTGCCGACACTGGTGAGCTTTCGCTTGAGCTCGGCGCTGAGCCCCTTTGGTGTCAGGCCGGCGGCTTCTGCGGAGCCGTAGGCGTCCTCGCGGTCGGCGTCGGTGGCCATGGGCCCGCTGCCGAAGTCCGCGAATGGCGTTTCCCCCTGCACGACGACGGTGCGCAGCCGCCCGGTGCTCAATTCTGCCGTATTCGATTCTGCAGTGCCCGCTCCCGGGGCGGGGGAGCTGACTTCCACCTCGATGACGTCGCCGGGCACGGCGACGGAGGAGCCGGCCGGGGTGCCCGTGAGGATGACGTCGCCCGGTTCCAGCGTCATGAGCTGGGACAGGTCCGCGACGATCTGGCTGAACGGGAAGATCAATCCCTCGGTGGTGTCGTCCTGGACGGGGTCGCCGTTGACCCAGGTGCGCACGCGCAGGGCGGTCGGGTCGACGTCGGCCGCCGGAATCAGTCCGGGGCCGAAAGGGGTGAAGCCGTCCCCGGACTTGGAGCGGACGTTGGATCCCTTGTCCGCGTACTTGAGGTCATAGACGCCAAGATCATTGCTGGCGGTGATGTACCCGACGTGGGACCAGGCGTCCTCGACGCTGACGCGGCGTGCGGCGGTGCCGATCACCAGGGCGATCTCGCCCTCATAGGCGAGGAGTTCACAACCGGCGGGGCGCTCGATCTCGGAACCGGTCAGGCTCAGTGACGACGACGCCTTGAGGAAGTAGGACGGCTTGGCCGGGGTGCGCCCGCGCTGGTCAGCCCGCGACTGGTACGCCAGATGGACGGCAACAACCTTGCCGGCCTGCTTGACGGTGGCTGCGGTGACTTGTTCCACGGAACTCTCCTGGGCTGGGGATGGATGAGTTGCGGGGGCCTGCGGGGACCCCACACCATCAAGTACGATATCGTATACGATCAACTTTGCCATGTTGCCCCCGTCACGTCAACTGCCCGGGCGAAAGAATTATTCAGAGCGGGACACGCCAGGGCTGCCGGCACCGAAATTCAGAAGACAGCTCCTGCGTGTGGCCGGATATTCGGGGTATTTGGAGGACAGCATCCTAGGGTTGCATGCTCGCGAACTCCTAGGCGCTGTCTTCTCATTCCGTGGACGGGCCTGACACCCGCAGGTGCTGTCACTTCAGCGGCCGGGCCTGGAGGTCCCAAGATCGGGCGCCGTGCCACGTTCGTGGACGGCCACGCGCTGATCTTCGTCTGGATGATTCCCATGTTCCTGCTGATCGACGCGAGCAGCGACTTCCGCTAGGGTCTCGCAGCGGTTCGTCCTGACCATCGGCTTGGGACTGTCCTACGGGCCGCAGTCGGCGATGTACGCCGAAATGTTCCCGGCGTACATACGCTACTCGGGCATCTCCATCGGGTACGCGATCGGCGCGATCCTCGGTTTCGGTGAATGTGGTGTCAGGAGGAGGTGTCCGGTGCCCCGCCGAAGCCGATGCCCCGGTAGACGTCCGGCCGGTGCTTCTTCAGCCGCAGCCCCCAGAAGACGCCGGCGATGCCGGGCAGGATCACGATGGCCGGCAGGATCACGGACAGTGGCGAGAACTCGGTGGAGCCAATCAGTACATTGAAGTTCACCACGATCAATACGAACACGATGCCCAGTGTGATGGCCGCTAATGTAGGGGCGACGAGCCGCGTCCAGGCCGAGTACTCGCCGCGGTGCTTGCGGAAGTAACCGATCACGGCCACCGAGATCATCACGAGCAGCAGGACCAGGCCGAACGCGCCGGTGTTCGTCAGCCAGGTGAAGAACGTCAGGACCGGGTACAGCAGGCCGAGCTCGGAGCCGGTGCCGGCGATCGCGAACACGGCCAGCATGACCAGGGCCAGCGCGGACTGGACAAGCGAGCCAGCCACCGGGGCATGGCGCCGGTTAACGCGGGCCAGGGAGCGCGGCAGCACGCCCTCCCGGCCGAGCGAGAAGACATAGCGGGCGACGGCGTTGTGGAACGCGATGAGCGCGGCGAGCAGGCTGGTGACGAACAGGACCTGGGCAACGTCCGAAACGATCACAGCGCCATGGTCGGTGAGGAAGTTGAACAGCAGATCCGGGCCCTGCTTCTGGGACTCGGCGATGATGTTGCCCGGACCGATGCCGATCATCATGGCCCACGAGGAGACGGCGTAGAACACCGAGATGATGCCGACGGCGATGTAGGTGGCCCGGGCGATCGAGCGCTTCGGGTCCTTCGCCTCCTCGCTGTAGATCGCGGCCGATTCAAAGCCCATGAACGCGGCCATGCTGAACGACAGGGCGGCCCCGACGCTGGCCGTGAACAGGTCCGAGGGCGCAAATCCGGCACCGCTGGTGCCTTCCGGGCTGACAACGAAGGAGATCACGTCGAAGACGATAACGGCCAGGAACTCACCGGCGACGAGCACGCCGATCACCTTCGCCGACAGGTCGACCTTGTTCACGCCGAGCCAGCCAACAATCACGAAGCCAACGAGAGCCGCGACCCACCAGGGGATGTTGGTGCCGAGCTTGCCGTTGATGAACGACGACAGCGCGAAGCCGAACAGGCCGTAGATGCCCACCTGCATGGCGTTGTAGGAGACCAGCGCGACCCATGAGGCGCCGACGCCGGTGGCCCGGCCCAGGCCCTGGGCGATGTAGGCGTAGAACGCCCCGGCGTTGCGGATGTGCGAGCTCATGGCAGCATAGCCGACGGCGAACAGGGCCAGGCAGACGCCCAGTACGACGAAGGATAAGGGAATGCCCAGGTTGGCGCTGACGGCGAAGTTGCTCGGCACTCCGCCGCCGACGACGGTCAGCGGGGCGGATGCGGCGATGATCATGAAGACGAGCGCGGGCACGCCGAGCGTGCGCTTGCTCAGGCCCCTGGTGTCCGCGTTGCTGGCGGCGGTGCCGGCGGCCGGAAGGGTTTGTTCGTGTGACATTAAAACCTCCATTGGAGAATAAAGATGCCTTGAGTGTGGCAGGAATCACCGACTGCGACTTGTTGTTGACGGCACCGCCGTTGACTGCCAGTGCAAAGTTTGTCGCCAGCACGTCCTGAGACGCCTGCCGGAAACGCCCGACCGGGGCATGCGACGGGACCACAGCCAAGGTGGATGGCTGCGGTCCCGGGCTTGGAATTAGCCGTTGATCACTTGGGGGACGCCGAGGGCTTTGAGGCCTTCGACGCCGAATTCGAGCCCGTAGCCGGACTGTTTGGCCCCGCCGAACGGAATGCGGGGATCCACGGCGCCGTGCTTGTTGATCCACACGGTGCCGGCCTGGATACGCGCCGCCACGCTGCGGGCCCTGGCCGGGTCGGAGGACCAGACGGAGGCGCCGAGCCCGACGTCCAGGCCGTTGGCCATGGCCACCGCCTCGTCAACGGTGCTGTACCGGATGATGGGCAGGGCCGGGCCGAATTGTTCCTCTGCCACCAGGGGGTTGTTGTTGTCGATGTCTGCCACGAGTGTGGTCGGGTAGAAGTAGCCGGGCTGCGCCGGGTCCGGGTTCCCGCCCAGCAGCACGCGCGCACCGGAGTCCTTGGCAGCTTCCACGAGCCGCGCCACGATGTCGTATTGCGCCTTGTTCTGCAGCGGTCCGAGCACGTTGGCCTCGTCCAGCCCCACGCCCATCGGCATTGCGGCGGCGACGGTTGCGAGGGCTTGGCAGACATCGTCATAGATGTCCTCGTGCACGTAGAGCCGTTTCAGGGCCGCACAGGTCTGGCCGGTGTTGATGAACGCACCCCAGAACAGGTCTTCAGCGATGGCTTTCGGATCGGCGTCGGGGAGCACAATTCCGGCGTCGTTGCCGCCGAGTTCAAGGGTCAGGCGCTTGACGGTGCCGGCCGAGGACTTGATGATGGCCTTCCCCGTTGCGGTGGAGCCGGTGAACATGATTTTGCCGATGGCGGGGTGCTCCGCCAGGCGGGCGCCCACGTCCCGGCCGCCGCAGACCACCGAGAGGAGGCCCTCGGGGAGTTCCTGGTTGATGACGTTGACCAGGGCCAGCACGCTCAGCGGGGTGTATTCGGAGGGTTTGAGGACCACGGCGTTGCCCATGCGCAGGGCCGGGGCGAGTTGCCAGACCGAGATCATCATGGGCCAGTTCCAGGGCCCGATCGCACCGACGACGCCGATGGGGCGGTAGTGGATCTCGGCGTGCGTTTCGCCGTCGTCCACCACCGTCTCCGGGGACAGTTCGGTCGCGGCGGTGGCGCGCAGCCAGGCGGCGCAGGCGCCGACCTCGAAGCGGGCGTTGGGGCCGTTGAGCGGCTTGCCCTGCTCGCGGGAGAGCAGCACGGCCAGTGCCTCGGCGGAGCGTTCGACGGCGTCTGCCGCCCTGAGCAGCGCGGCGCTGCGGGCCTCGTGGCCCAGGGCCGCCCAGGCCGGCTGGGCTGCCGCGGCGGCGGCGATTGCGCGTTCCAGGTCTTTAACTGTGTGGACCGGCGCCTCGCCCACTGCTTCACCCGTTGCCGGGTCCAGCAGTGTTCGGCTCTGGCCGGCGGCCGGTGCGATGGATGTGAGGAGGTCGGCATACGTTTCCATGAAAACTCCACTTCGAGTCGGTGGGTGCACTGCCTGTGGGGCAATGCTGTAATTCCTTGCTGCCCCCAGTTTCACCGATCGCCACCGGGCCGTCTTGTCATTTAGTGAAAGGCTGTTGACCCCAGGCGAACAACTGCCTCGCCCGGTGCAAAGGCGGTTTCAGGCTCAGGCCTGGGCGGCGGCCCTGCGGTAGCTGCTCGGCGGCTCGCCAAAGGCGGCACGGAAAATGCGGCTAAAGTGCGCCGCTTCCAGAAAGCCCCAGCGTGCCGCAATGGCGCTGACGGCGCGATGGGCCTGAAGCGGGTCGCGCAGTTCGCGGCGGCAGTTCTCGAGCCGCCGCGTGCGGATCCACTGGGCCACCGTCGTGCCGGCCTCCTGGAAGACGTTGTGCAAGTGACGGGTGGAGATGAAGTGCGCCGCAGCGACGCTTGCCGGGGATAGACCGGGGTCGGCCAGGTTGACCTCGATGAAGCGGCGGATCCTGCCCAAAAGTTCCTCGTGCGGGTGACCGGTGCCGTCCTGGCGGTGGTCCAGTTCCGCGGCGAACAAGGTGCCGAGCAAGTCCACCGCGTTGTGGGCCAGACGGTGGCCGCTGGGACCGGAGAGCACCTCGAGGTTTTCGGCCAGCTGGGTCATGAAGGGGCTGATCATGCGACCCAGCCCCTGGTCGGCGGCCATCCGCGTCGCCGTCAGCCCGCCCACGGAACCGGCCGGCAGGTCCAGGGCGTCGTGCGGGAACATCAGCACCAGTGTGCGGAAATCGGATTCGAAGGCCAGCGTGTAGGGGCGGTGGGTGTCGTAAACGGCGAGGTCCCCGGGCAGGAGGACGGCCTCGCGGTTGTCCTGGACCAGGATCCCGCTGCCTTCAAGCTGCAGGTTCAACTTGAAGTACAGCCGGTCCGATCGGGAGATCAGCGACGGGGTCCGGTGCACGCTGTGCCCCGTGGCCGTGACCTCGACGATGGACAGCTCGTCCAGGAGGCGGGAGCGGAGCCGGCCGTGGAAGTGGGTCGGGTCGCTGGAGCGGACATGCAGCGGAACGAAGGATTCGGAGATGAGGTCATGCCAGGCGGAGAAGGAGTGGGCAACGGCCGTCTGGACGGCTTCGGCGGTATTGGGAGAGCAAGTGTCGAGGGAGACGGTCATTGGCAAATTCCCTAGTGGTGCGAAGGCCTGTGGCGGGAGCATGCCGCCCCGACGGGCCTCTGCGGGGCGCGGGAGGCTCCTGCGAAGGTGTGGCGGACAGCACTTTTCCTTCACTTTAGCTGCTGGTGTGGCCGCTGTCACTTATTTTCGACAATTGGCGAATAAAAGCGGATGCGAGCCTCAGGCGGCCCGACTTTCAGCATGCAGGAGCAGCAGGTAGGCGTCGAGCTGGGCGCTCAATTGCGCCGGCAGGTGCGCCCCGGGGGACATGGCCGCAACGATCTGGGCACCCAGAAGCATGCTCAGCAATTGGTTGACGATGTCTTCGTTGCTTGTGGATGCCGTAACTTCCCCGCGGGCCCGCGCCTCTCGCAGGTATCCGTCCATGGCGGAGCGCCACTGGTTCATGGACGTCTCGTGCAACTCGGCCTTGGCGGGGTCGGTGAGGGCCTTTTGCCAGAACGGGATGACGATGCGGGCTTCGTAGATGCGGTCGTCATCCAGGGGGAGCACCTCCTGGCAAAAGGCGCGCAGCGCCTCCAGACCCACCTTGCCTGCGGAGGTGCCGGCGATGCGCTGGTTGGTCCGGTTGAAGACGTGGCCAAAGGCGAAGGTGATCAGCTCATCCTTATTGGGGAAGTAGGGCTTCAGGGCGCCGTTCGCAAAGCCTGCCTCCAGTGCGATTTCACGCATGGTGGCACCCTCAATCCCATGCTGGGCAATGATCCGCCAGGTGGCATCCACCAGCTCAAGCCGACGCTGGTCGTGGTCGACAATCTTGGGCATTGAAGTTCTCCTGGCGGGCCGTCGCGGCAAACAAAATGGGGCTGACCCCTTGTGGTGCATCTTACGTGTGAGTATTCTCTACATTCATAGAATAAAAACTTTCCAACGGCCTGCCATGGCCGCCGCACCACAGAAAGGGTAGCCATGACTGCCGCCACGGACGTCGAAGCCTCCTCCTATTCACTGGTCTCCGCCGCAGAAATCACCGCAGTCCGGGACATCCTGCTCACCGCCGGCCTGCTGGGGGACGCCGTGCGATTTGCCTATCTGGGACTGCTGGACCCGCCGCGGGGACACTCCGTGGCGGCTGAGGTTGACCGCCGGTACCGCGCGTTCCTGCATGACGTTGCCGGAGCCGCCACCAAGGACGTGGTGGTCTCGGTGACCCGGGGCGCCGTCGAATCCGCCGTCGAGCTTGACACCGCGGTGATGGGGGAGCTTCCGGTCCTGGCAGAGGAATTCGAGGTCGTTGAGGCGATACTCTCGACCAACGCCGAATGGCTCAAGGCGCTCGCAGCCCGGAACCTGGACGTTGCCAAGGTGCGCGTGGCGCCGCTTTCCGCAGGTGTCTTCGAATATCCGGAGGAAAAGGGCCGGCGCATCCTGCGCGGGCTCGCCTTTGTGCAAAATTTCCCGGAGGACAGCCCCTGGGCTCACCCCGTCGACGGGCTCGTGGCCTATGTCGACGTCGTCAACAAGTCTGTGGACGCGGTCCTGGACTACGGCGCGGTTTCTGTTCCCGCGGAGCACGGCAACTACACCGACCCCGAGCTGACGGGTCCGATGCGGGAGACGCAAAAGCCGATCATCATCACCCAGCCGGAAGGCTCCAGCTTCACCGTCGCGGGCGGCAACCACATTGAGTGGGAGAAGTGGAGTCTGGACGTCGGCTTCGACGCCCGCGAAGGCGTGATCCTGCACAACCTCTCGTTTGCCGACGGCGGCCGGAAGCGCTCCATCATCAATCGCGCCTCCATTGCCGAGATGGTGGTCCCCTACGGCGACCCCTCGCCCGTGCGGTCCTGGCAAAACTACTTCGACACGGGTGAATACCTGGTCGGCCAGTACGCAAATTCCCTGGAACTCGGATGCGACTGCCTGGGTGAGATCACCTACCTGAGCCCGGTGATCAGCGACGCCTTCGGCAACCCCCGCGAGATCCACAACGGCATCTGCATGCATGAAGAGGATTGGTCGATCCTGTCCAAGCACTCGGACCTGTGGAGCGGGATCGACTACACCCGCCGCAACCGCCGCCTGGTGATTTCCTTCTTCACCACCATCGGCAATTACGACTACGGATTTTACTGGTACCTCTACCTGGACGGAACCATCGAGTTTGAGGCCAAGGCCACCGGGATCGTCTTCACCAGCGCCTACCCCGGGAAGGGTTACCCGTACGCTTCCGAGCTGGCGCCCGGGCTTGGCGCGCCCTACCACCAGCACCTGTTCGGGGCGCGCCTCGACATGGCCGTGGATGGACTGGCGAACCGGGTGGAGGAGGAGGACGTGGTGCGCGTGCCGATGGGCGAGGGAAATGAACGCGGCAACGCCTTCAGCCGCACGCGCACGGTGCTGGCCACGGAGTCCCAGGCCGTCCGGGAGGCGGACATGCGCAGCGGCCGGACGTGGGTGATATCCAACCCGACGTCACTCAACCGGCTGGGGGACCCGGTGGCCTACAAGCTCCATCCCCAGGGCCAGCCCATGCTGTTGGCGGACCCGGAGTCGTCGGTGGCCAAACGGGCCGCGTTTGCGACGAAGGATCTTTGGGTCACGCAGTTCGCTGAGGGCGAGCACTACCCGACGGGCGACTTCGTCAACCAGCATAGTGGTGGGGCCGGTCTGCCCGCCTACATCGCCGCGGACCGCGACATCGACGGCCAGGACATCGTAGTCTGGCACACGTTCGGGCTGACACATTTCCCGAGGGTGGAGGATTGGCCGATCATGCCCGTTGACTCCGTCGGCTTCAAGCTGCGGCCGGAAGGGTTCTTTGACCGCAGCCCAGTGTTGGACGTGCCGGCCAGCGGGCCGGCCCGGCATGAGAGTGGACCCGATGGTGACGACCGCTGCCGTTGCTGACACCCGTCCCGAAATCGGGGCTGGCGTCCGAGGCAGGCAGCACGCGCGCCTGTGCGCCGCCGTCGCGCTTGCCTCGGTCATCGCGCACCTGTGGATGGGCTGGGAGCACCGGGTGATGCCTTGGGAAAGCGGGCTGATGCTGCTCATGGCCGCCGCGTGCCTCCCGTGTGCACTGGCCGTGTGGCGCAACACCAATGACAGGGCCGTGCACGTCCTCTTCGCCATGGCTTTGATCATGGTCGCTGTGCACGCCGCCCTTCTCTTGGCGCCCGGCTCCATGGCCGGCCACCAGCACGGCACCACGGGTCCCAACGGCACTCGCATGACCGGTACGGCTTCCAACTCGGCCACGATGTTAGGCGTCGTCGCCCTTGAGCTGGGTGTGGCCATGCTGGCTGCGTGGACAATGCGGCGCGCACGCTCCTGCGGCGCGGAATGACTTGGCGGACCCACCGTTGAGGTGACACGTAACCGTGCTCTGCCGACCGGCAAAGGGTGGGTTACGGTGTCCCCTCGACCGGTTAAACGGCGCACGACGCCGGCACTCACCAAGATCGGGTGACGGCGTCGTGCGCCGTAAAGAGAGTCGTAAAGAGAGGCGTCACCCGCGGGTCGAGCCGAAGACGATGAATGCGGAAATATGGGGCAGCCCGGACCGGACTGCCCCATATTTCACTGCCTCATATTGCCGTGCGGTTAGGCCCTCGTCTTGACCACATCGTCGGTCGAAACGCCGCGCCGCTGGTCGAGCATGAGACCGCCAACTTCCTGCTCGGCCTGATTGTCGATGCTCAGGTCAATACCTTTGCGTTCACGAATGAGCAAGACCGCACCCATGGATATCAGCGCAAGGATCAGGAGGTAGATGGATACCGAAACGGTGGTCCCGGTGGCTTGGACCAGCGCAGTGGCGATGGTTGGCGCGAAGGCGCCACCGAGAATGGCACCGAGGGCATAGGAGATCGCAACGCCAGAGAAGCGGATGGACGCCGGGAACAGCTCGCTGTACAGGGCGGCCTGCGGACCGTACGTGAGTCCAAGCCCTACGGTGAACATGGCGAGTCCCAGGAAGAGTGACCAGATGTTCCCCGTATTCACCATCCAGAAGAGCGGGAAGACGGTAACCACCAGGCAGGAGTAGCCGATCAGGTAGGTCTTCTTGCGGCCGATCCAGTCAGCGAGGTATCCCGACACGAGGGTGAAAATGAACCAGAGAACGGCAGAGCCGGTGACGGCAAGCAGTACCTCGGTGCGGTCCATGTGCAGACCCTTGGGGTTGGTGGAGTAATTCAGGATGTACCCGCCGGTCGTCATGTAGCCGGCGGCGTTATTTCCCGCGAAGACCAGGGCGGCAATGATGACCAGCAGCCAATGCTTCTTGAATAGCTCCACGATCGGCACACGAGTCTGTTTCTTCTTCCTGGCGATTTCCTCGAAGACGGGGCTCTCGTCAACACTGCGCCGCACGATGTATCCGACGATGATCAGAACGAAGCTCAGCAGGAACGGAACGCGCCAGCCCCACTCAACGAAGGCCTGGCCGGGGGAGATGACTCCGGACATAAGCGCCAGGACGCCGGAGGCAAGCAGCATGCCCAGTGGAACACCCAGCTGTGGGAACGAACCGAACAGACCGCGCCTGGAACGGGGAGCGTGCTCGACGGCCATCAGGACGGCACCGCCCCACTCGCCGCCGGCGGAAATGCCCTGCAGGATGCGAAGCATCAGCAGGAGGATCGGGGCGACGATTCCGGCCGATTCATAGGTGGGGAGCACACCGATCAATGTCGTGGCCGCTCCCATCATGATCAGGGTGATCACCAACATGGCCCGCCGTCCGATCCTGTCACCGAAATGCCCGGCGAGGAAGGCGCCCAACGGACGGAACAGGAAGCTCAGGCCGACTGAGGCGAAGGAAATAAGGATTCCTATGTCGCTTCCAGCTGGCTCAAAGAAGAGCTTGGCGAAGACCAATCCGGCGGCGTTGGCGTAGATGAAAAAGTCGTACCACTCGATCGTGGTCCCGACGATGGTGGCAAACGCTACCCGCCGGTTATCCCGGGCCGGTCTGCGCTGCGCAAGGGGCAGGGTGCTCATGGGTTTTCCTTAGTATTGTGGCCACCTCACTGTGGCCGGAGGCGAACGCTGTCGGTGAACCGCTAATGATGTATGAAATCATATACGATAATCAGGTGCAAGTATGACGCAGCTCATGTCCCACTGTGACGCGGGTCTCCGCCTATTGGGCCTTGGAGTAGGACTTGACGTCGAACCCGAGGTCTGCGGCCTGCTCCGGGGACACCGAACGGCCCTGATCCAGAAGCCGGCGTGCCGCCATGTGATCGCCGGGTTTGTTGACGGATTCGACGGCGGCGAGCCGGCCGCCGCGGAAGCTGAAGACGGAGAACTTATCCGTCGCCGGATCTCCGCGCAGCACCGTTGTGTCACCGGACTGCACCAAACCCGCGATCTGCAGCTTCAGCGCACCCTGCTGGGACCAGAACCAGGGTAGTTGTGCGTAGCTCCCGCTGCGGCCCAAAATAGCTTTGGCCGCGTGCCGAGCCTGGTCTGTGGCGTTCTGCACGGACTCCAGCCGCGTTCGGGTACCAGCATGGTGACTGGGGTAGTTTGCACAATCGCCGATGGCGAAGACATTCGGGTCCGCGGTCCGCAGGCTGCTGTCCACCGTGATCCCGTTCTCCACGGCCAGCCCGGAGGCGGCGGCCAGGTCCGTCCGCGGGACCACGCCGATCCCCACGAGCACCAGGTCGGCCGGATAGGACGTACCGGTGGTGCTCTCGACACTCGTGACCCGGCCGGCGTTCCCGGTAAAGGATGCAATTCCCTCACCGAGGCGCAGGGTGACACCCATGCGCTCATGCGCGCCAACGAAATACCGTGACAGGGCGGGGGACAGGGTGCGTCCCATCGGGCGGTCCGCAAATTCCAGTACCGTCACCGCGATGCCGCGCTGCCGGGCCGCCGCGGCGAACTCAAGCCCGATAAAGCCCGCACCGATAACGACGACGGCGCCAACATCGCCCAAACGGGCATGGACAGCCTCGGCGTCGGCGAGAGTCCGCAGTCCGTGGACCCCTGCCAGCGTGCTCCCGGGAACGCTGAGCGAGCGATTGGCAGCACCCGTGGCGAGCACCAGTGTGGAGTACGCCACCGTGCTGCCGTCGTCGAGGGTTACCGTCCGGGCGGCGCGGTCGATGGCCGTGACGCGGACGCCAAGCCGGGAATCGACGTCGTTCTCGGGAAAGAATTTCTCCGCCCGCAACGGCAGCGCTTCGGGTGTGCTCCCCGCAGCCATATAGTCCTTGGACAGCGGGGGACGCTGGTATGGGAAATGCGTCTCCTCACCCAGGAGGGTGACTCTACCGCTGTAGCCCTCGGTACGCAGCGAATCGATAAGCTGGATTCCGGCCTGGCCGTTACCCACAACGACGACGTGGTGCGCCGGCGCGTTCGTGGAAAAGTTCATCCGATCGTCCATGGGAGCTAGACCTGGCTGCCCGGGACGTCGACTTCGAGCTCATCAAAGCCGGTGCCGAGTTTTATCTGGCAGCCCAAGCGGCTGCGGACGTCGTCGCGGGGATCCGCGGTGCAGTCCAGCATTTCATCTTCGTCGTCACCGATTCCGGGGAGTCCGCCCAGATATTCCGGCCGTACATACACATGACAGGTGGCACACATGGCTTGGCCGCCGCATTCGCCGACAATGCCGCGGACGCCGTTCGTCACGGCAGCCCGCATGATGGATGTTTCGGAGTCCGTCTCGACGACGTCGATGCTTCCGTCGGAGTGGTGAAAGCTGAGTTTTGTCATGCTGCTGATTCCTTAGATGCTTAGTTGGCTGGCGGAGTTGCTGTCCCAGGTCACCGGGAGGTCAGTCATGCCACGGAAGACCCAGCCGGCATCGACGGCGGGACGTTCGGGGTCAAGCCGGAGACCCGGCAGTTCCCTGAAGAGGTCGGGCAGGGCAACGCCGGCGACGGAGGCCCGGGCCACCCACGTTCCGGCGCAGAAATGATTGCCGCCGCCGAAGGCCAGATGGGGCTTCTTCTCCCGGTTGATGTTGAAGGATTCGGGATCGGCAAAAACCTTCGGGTCCCGGTTTGCCGCGCCTATCACTACGCCCAAATGTGCCCCCCGAGGCAGTTGAATGCCGTCCAGAACAGTGGATTTCGTGGTTTCGCGGGGGTACATGCCGATCGGGGCAACCCAACGGACAGCCTCTTCAAAGGTCAGCGGGAACAGTGCCGGATCGGCTACGACCTGGGCCAGCTGTTGCGGGTGGTTGAGCAGGGCCCAGACCGCCACGCCGAGCACATCCCTCGGCTCGTTCAGACCACCGCCGATGGTCATTTTGATATTGGCCTATCCGCGTCTCGTGGCGTTGTCAAGGCCCAAGTACTCGGACAAAGTATGAAATGGGCTTTCCGTTTCGCTGCCAGGGGCGCGACTTTTCGTGAATGCCGATACGAGGCCGGCACTTCCAAGGTCACCGAGGCGGCAGGCTCACGGGTTCGCGCGGGGCTGCCCGTTGCCACTGGTTGCAGGGCGGTTCAAATCGCTCTCGAGCCGATCGGCCATCTGCCATCGGCCGCCGTGAAAGCCGCGTCCGTCAGAATCGCGGTTGGTTGTTTGCCGCCCGCCGTTGTTTCAGTCCCGGTGGTAGCCGACGTTGAGTACGTTTCCGTCCGGCGCTCGGACAAAGAAGCGGCGGTGGCCCCATGGCTCTGTCGTTAGTGGATGCACGATCTCGTAGCCGAGCTGCTGCGCTTGTGCATAAGCCCCCTCGATGTCATCCGTCAAAACGGAGATGACCGCGTCTTCGGGTGCGGTTGCGTCCCGAACGACGAGCTGGACGTTCGCTGGTGTGGCGGGCGAGGTGTAGCGGGCCACCCAGCCCATGTTGAACTCCTCGGTACTGAGCCCGAGGAAGTCGGTATAGAACCCCTTCGCGGCCTCGACGTTAGCCACTCTAAGGTTCGCCATGATGCTTGTCGCATGCATGTCAGTACTCCTGTCAGCATCGGATGTACGTCCAAACGCTACAGGGTCTATGCACGTTCTGGACAGCCATGATTTGTCCGGCACCGAAACACATGTGGTGAATCCTCTCGCGGATGTTGGTAACAGAGGCATCACGCCTTTCGTTCGCTCATTCGATGCCATTCCACTCGTTGTTGGCACACTTAAGCGGATGTGCAACGGACGCATTTGAACTGTCCGCCTGCTGCCCGCTGGTACAGAACTTCAGTCCGTATGGTGAACGCCGAACGGACCGACTCCCATATCCGGCTGTCGGGCAAGCACTTTGTCGAGCTCTCTTCCTCGGGTGCGTCCTGGGCCGTCCTCGCAGGTGGCGAAAAGCCAAGAGCCCATACTTCAATGCACGGGAAAACGCGACGCAGAGGGGTGCCCGCTGCTTACGCCCCCGGTGCTGTCGGAGTTTCATCCAAAGAGCGCGTGCGACTTCTATAGTCTGGGCCAATGACCATCTTCAAAGAGTTCTGGGACAGCTTGGAAGACCGCGATTGGCCCCGGTTCGGATCGACCCTTGCCGACACCGTTCCCGCGCTGACGTTCTTCCTCGTGGACCACGACGCAGCGGCGCTTTCACCGCATTCTGGCCCGAGCCATACGAACCTCCGCCAGGCCGCGAACACCTAATTGCACGATACTGACTGCCCGAAACGAAACTAATTGACAAAGTCAGTCGCTTCTCCAGAGCCGCTCTCAAGTTCAGAGAATTCGTTCCAGCCCACCGTCCCGGCAGGGGAACGGCGGGCTGGAACTCGTCAGCTGGCATGGAGGTATTCGCCGATGGCGCCTAGAACGACCTCGGAGACACTGTTGGGGTGCGCAACAGAAGCTCGCGTTTTTCCTCTTGGCCGCATTGCCATGGCTTAAATTGCGGCTGGGCTGCGCGGACGGTCCGATCCTTACGATCAACCACCGATCCGGAATACTTTTTGGTGGTGTCTTTGTTGAATCTGTCATGACTCTCCATCCCACCCAGACCGCACCCACCCTGTCGCTACCGCTCACTGGAGGCGGGAGCACCGATGAACTTGCGTTGGGAAGTGGTGCCGGCGGACGGTTCTCCCTCGTGGTGTTCTTCCGAGGGCTGCACTGTCCGGTATGCCGTAAGCAGCTCGGTGAACTCGATCGACGTCTCGTTGACCTGAACGACGCCGGCGTGGGCCGGGTTCTTGCGGTCAGCATGGAGACACCCGAGCGCAGCGCTCAACTGGTCGAGCAGTGGCACCTGCGAAACCTGCCGGTGGCATGTGGCCTCACCGAGGCCTCCGCGCGGGAGTGGGGCTTGTTCATTTCCACTGCGATCAAGGACGGCGAGGCACCGGTGTTCAACGAGCCTGGAATGTTCGTCCTGGACGCCGATGGAACCCTGTTCTGGAGCAGCGTGTCCTCGATGCCGTTCGGTCGGCCAGCTATCGACGACGTGCTCGCCGGCCTGCAGTTTGCCCAGAAGAGCGAATACCCGGCCCGGGGAGCCGCCTGAGGCTGTCCCGGAGCGATTCTGGATCCGGTCCGGTACCTCCACCCCGTGCGTTCGCTGGTCCCAACCATTCGTCCGATCGGGTCGCCTTTCACGGTTCGACCCCCGTTACCCCCCCCGAGGGGTCATTTCAGGATGCCATACCCAGCCTAATATCGGGAAGGACGCATCGCCCGTTGGCATGCTGCTGCGGGTGTCGTCTTGGGCTCCAGCGTCACCTCGAGGTGTACTTCCCGTGGTTAGCAATGTGCTGATGGTCACAGCCGCCCTGCGCGCCGGTGGCACCGTCACGCTTTCGACCCATCTCTTCCCCGAGGGCTAGACGAGGTTGCGGATTTGTCGGCATTTCTGGCCCGCCGCACCGCTTGGACTGACCAGGGCAGTGCCGAGGCGAAGCTGGGAGGTCCGTACTGGGCGCCGGCGGCTGGCCATTCCGCTGGCCCGTGCCTGGGTGTCCGTGGATGGCATCGAAGCCAGCGACGCGATGATCGCCCGGCTGCGAGCTCAGCCTGGCGCGGACCGGATGGGCGTGGTGCAGGAGAACCTGGCCAGCCTGACCCCATCCTAGGTTGGGACGACTATCCGCGCCTCAGCCCCGTCAAGTGCGATGAGCCGTCATGACGGAGTCCGATCCTCGTCAGGATGACGTCGTGACGGTGTGGCTATTGGTGAATTGGGCACGCTCAGCATCGGCGAGTGCCTGGGCGGCGGTGACCAGACCAAGATGGCTAAAGGCCTGGGGGAAGTTGCCCAACAGCTCGCCGCTGGTGGTGTCGATCTGTTCGGAGAATAGCCCGAGGTTGGTGGCGAACCCGGCGGCGCGTTCCAGAGCCTTCCGGGCGCGCCCTACCTGACCGGTGACGGCCAGGGCGTGGGCCAACCAGAAGGTGCATAGCAGGAAGCTGCCTTCCCCGCCCTTGAGCCCGTCGCCTCCGCGATAGCGGTACAGCAGCCCGCTCTGGTCTGTCAGGCCCGCTTCGATGGCGTCGATGGTGGCCAGGAGGCGGGGCTCGACGGGTGGGAGGAATCCCACGGTCGCCATCAGCAGGATTGACGCATCCAGGGTGTCAGACCCGAAGTACTGGGTGAACGCTCCAACGTCGGCGTTCCAACCGCGACGCAGAATGGTCTCACGCAGTTCCGTGCGCTCGGCGGACCACCGGGCGACGCGGTCACTGGCGTGGAGCAGCTCGGCCATGGCTATACCTCGGTCCAGGGCCACCCAGCACATCAGCTTGCTGTGCAGATAGGGCCGCGGTTGCCCGCGTACCTCCCAGATGCCCTGGTCATCCTGGCGCCAGCGGGTGAAGGCCGCCTCGACAGCGGCGGTCAGAAACACCCGCGTCCCCTCGGACATGTCCGCCAGGTGGGTGCGGAAGGTGTACGCGGCGTCCAGGACGGCGCCGTACACGTCGAGCTGCCGCTGTTCCCACGCCTGGTTGCCCACCCTCACGGGACCGCTGTCCCGCCACCCCGACAGGCGTGGGATTTCTCGCTCGCTGAGGTCCCGCTCGCCACCGACGCCGAACACGATCTGCAGATCCAGGCCGCGGTCCAGTTGGGTGCCCGCAGCCCGGGACAGGAAGGAGAAGAAGCGTCCGGCTTCCTCGGGGCAGGCGGCAATGAACAAGCCCTGCATCGTCATGCTCGCATCCCGTAGCCAGGTGAAGCGGTAGTCCCAGGTACGGCCGCTGCCGACTCCTTCGGGCAGACTCGTGGTGGGCGCGGCGATGAGAGCACCGCTGCGTGCGTAGGTCAGACCTTGGAGCACAACCCCACTGTGGTGCACCAGTTCGCGCAGCGGCCCGTCGTAGTGCTGATGCAGCGCAGACCAGCTGCGCCAGCCCGCCTCGGTGGCCTTCAACCTGCGGCGGACTTGGTGCCTGCTCCACGGTGGCGGTATCGGTCCCCATGGGTCGCACTGCGCTACCGCGAACGCCAGCTCCTCACCCTCGGCCAGTGAAACGGTGGCCGACGCCGTCGCGTCCGTGAGGTCCATGTCCACCTCGGTGCTGAGCACCAAGACCGTGGCACCGCCGCGGGAGACGATCGACCCGCCGGTGCGGGCCAGCCGGGGATGAACCAACCCGTACTCAGGGCGGGGCGCGTACTCCACGCGCACCGGCACCGTCCCGCGGGTGCACCTCGCCAGGCGCAGTATGACGCCCGGTGCAGACCGGCCCAGATCATGGCCCCGCTCACCCGCGCCCAACGCCAACGCGTCGAGCACCACCAACTCACCCCCAGGCCCGGACCAGGTGGTCTCCAGCACGAGTCCCGGCGACCGGTACCGCCAGGTGGCCACGAAGCCCCGTGCGGCCGGCGCCAGCAGGAAATGCCCCGCTTGCGCATCAAGCAGCCGGCCCAGCACCGGCGGGCTGTCGAAACGGGGAAGGCACAACCAGTCCACTGAACCCCCGGCCGTCACCAACGCACCCGTGCCGCAGTCAGACAGCAGGGCGTGCTCACCGAGGGGGACGTCACTCACCCGCCCACCCCGGACGATGACCGAGAGCGGCAAACGAAGCGATACCCGGCAGAAGCCGGATCTCGGTCCTCACGATCGCCTCCGTGTCGCGGACCCTGGCTCGCCACGCGGGACGTCGAACGTTGGCGGCCTCCGCGGGCCGGAACCTCCATCAACGTCGCCGCGCGGCGCGCAACGACTCGGCGGTGACGAGGAGAGAAGCGCCGAGGAACACGCTGTCCTTGACCAAGAACTGCCCCACCATGGATAGCTTCGGGGCGCCGTGGCCCTCCTGCCAGGCTCCTGGTGTCGTGAACAGAAAACTCAGGGTTGTGGCGAACATCCCGACTGCTCCAAGCCCGCCGAGCACGGAGAGCCGGGGCGCGAGTGGCCTCGCGGCGATCAATGATGCCAACGCGATCTCGGTCATCCCCACGATCCTTGCCGTCTTCTTCTCGCCGAGCTTCTTGAGGACCGGAGCAAACAGCGGGCTCGAGGAGACCAGGGGGTGGATGTTCTCCACCTCGTAGTCCTCAAACTTCAGTGCACCGATCCATAGGAGGTTCATCGCCAGCGCGGAGCGCAGAGTCGAGGTTCCGATCGACTGAAGAGCCTGGGTGGCGTCGTGTCGTGTTTTCATGCTCGTGTCCCTGCCTGAGCACCCTCGTTTAGGGCGACAGGGGTGATCCGTGACGCGTCACGACCCGAGGACGGGCTTGGTGAGGGTGTGCCGCAGGCGCGCTGACGGGCGCAGCCACTGCCTGCGTCGTCAGGGAGATGCCCCACACTGGCACCGGCTGCGGTGAGAAGGACCGGGATCGACGTGGTACGCATGCTGCTGCTCCTCAAGAAACGGATTCATCCGACGGGTACCGAGCGGCACCAGGATCGCTTCATCAGGAGTTAGTCCCGCCAGCGCCGCGTTCGTTACACGATTAGGTGATGTAGTTCATGCCGCCGCTGCCCGAACCTGCGTAGTGCCCGCAAATCTCGCGGCATCGGTTAGACTGACCCGGTGGACGTCGCATTCGATGACCCCGCCGCCATCGCCGCCCTGCGGTCTCGCGACGAGGCCAGGGTCAGGCAGCTGGTGGCGGCGTGGACTCCCGGCATGCTGCGATTGGCACGCGCACACACAGTCAGTGACGCCACCGCCGAGGACGCCGTCCAAGACGCCTGGGTCACGGTGCTCACCGGGATCGAGCGCTTCGAGGGCCGCAGCACGCTTCGTACATGGGTGATGGGGATCGTCATCAACACCGCCCGCCGCGCCGGAGCGCGCGAGCACCGCACCCTTCCATTCTCGGCAACCGGGTGGGCCGACCGTGGGGACGAGTGGGATCCGGCGGTCGCCCCAGGGCGGTTCCATCCGCAGACCGGTCACTGGGTGTCGTCACCATTGCGCTGGGACCTGCTGCCAGAGGAACAGTTGACCGCCGCTGAGCTGCGAACCGTCATCGACACCGCCCTGACCGCGCTTCCCCAGCGGCAACGGGCCGTCATGATCGCCCGGGACGTGCTGGGACTCTCCGGAGAAGAGGTTGGCACCCTGTACATGCTCGGTGACGGCAATCAGCGGGTACTTCTGCACCGGGGCCGGAGCAAGGTCCGGGCCGCCGTCGAACACTACGCAGCGACAAGCACCGGCCGACCGGACCCGGCAGCGGCGGTACCGAGCAGGGCACGGATGAGCGAGCCAGCGGTGCAACGACGCCCGGCTCGTCCCGGCTCCCGTGAACCAGTGGTATGCCGCCAGCTCGTCGAGCTGGTGACCGATTACCTTGAGGGCACGCTCGACACCGGGCTGCGAGACCGCGTCCAGGAACACCTAGCAGCCTGCCACCACTGCAATGGGTACGTCGCCCAGGTACGGCGCATGCTCGATCTCACAGCCGGACTCGCCCCCACCGCACCACTACACATCGTCGCCCGGCTTGCGGCCGCCCTGAGGAATGCCACCGGCTCGGACATAACCACCCTGGGAGTGACCGGGCGCTGAGATGCCGCCGAAAGCGTTTACAGGGGCACGGCCGGTCCAGTGACGTTCGATAACGGGTCGATCTCCCGGAGGCGTCAATCGGAGGCACCTGATTGACCGAAACCGCCCTTGCCGGGCACCGGATCAACCTGGGTGGCTGCCTGCCCGGTGACGGCGGAGGCTAAACGGTACATTCAGAACCATGACCGGACTCCTCATCGGATACGCGCGTATCCACCAACGACCAAAACCTCACCGCTCAGAAAAACGCCCTGGTCACTCTTGGGGTGACGCGGAGAAGACATTCACAGACCAAGGCCTCACCGGCCGTGGGTATGGCCACCATCCACCCCCGGGTGGCGGCCGTTCCGTCATACCCTGCGGGGGACGACGGGTGGACCATCCGCCCGCGGCGGGAACGTCTGGCAGGATCGGCAACGGCGGTTGGAAGACTTTTCATACCGGAACCCTTTGGGTTCGGACGTCGGGCCGCGAACGCGCATCGCTGCCGGCCGCTGGGGCACCTGGCGTGGACCCGCAAAAACCGTCTGCAATACGCGTCGACAATTACCGGGCTGTCATCCATACTCGTGCCTGACACCGCATGACAGTGCGGCGTGGGCGGCCGGCTTCGCACCTCGGGCGCCCAAATCTTCGTTGAGGGGACCCTGCAATGACAGTTGGAAGAGCATGGCACGCAGCATCAGCTGTTGCGTTAACATCGATGATGGCCGGGATGTTGGTGGTTTCCGCGGCTGGGCCGGCGAGCGCAGCGGCGGGCGGCCTCGTGATCTCGGAGCTGAACTACCACGCGGGGTCAGACCTCGACGCGGATGATTTCCTGGAGCTGACGAACACGTCGGCCGCTCCGCTCGACATCTCGGGATGGTCGTTCAGTGCCGGCGTAACGGGAACGTTCGCCGCCGGCACCGTCGTTTCTGCCCATGGCTACTTTGTGGTCGCAAAGGACGCGGCCCAGTTCCAGACCACCTACGGTTTCGCGCCGAACGCTGTCTATGGCGGGAACCTCAGCAACGGCGGCGAGACCGTCACGGTGGTCGATGGCGCGCTCGCCACGATCGACACTGTCACCTACGCCGACGTCGCCCCCTGGCCGACGACGCCCGACGGAACGGGTCCCTCGCTGGAACTCCGTGACCTCATGTCCGACAAGACGCTGCCCGGCAGTTGGGGTGCCAGCCTGGCCGCCGGTGGCACGCCCGGCGCAAGGAACTCGATCGACGGCGCTGGGGGCGCCCCGGCTGTCGGAAGCCTGGCGGCGAATCCAGCCCGTCCCGCCGTCAATGAGGCGGTGGTGGTCTCGGCCCGGCTTCAGCCCGGCTCCACCGCTCAGCTTACGTACAAGGTAATGTTCGGCGCCGACGCTGTGGTGCCGTTCCTCGACGACGCAGCCAGCCCGGGCGGCGCGGGCGACGGCGTGTATTCCGGTTCGATTCCCGGCCAGAGTGCGGGCAAGCTGATCCGCTATCGGGTCGATGCGACGACCGGCGGCACAACATACTCCGAGCCCGCGGCGGGCGATTCCGTGCGTTACCGGGGCGTGGTCGTGGTGAACACCACCGTCAGCAGCCAGCTTCCGGTCATCGAGTGGTTCATGGACGACGCCGTCTACAATGACATCCTCGCCAATCACCGCCAGGACGATGTCCAAGGTGCGGCTGTGTGGTCCTACAAAGGCCAGGTCATCGACGGCGCCCTGATGAGTGTCCGCGGCAACTCCTCCCGCACCGACGCGAAGGTGAACTGGAAGGTCGAGCTCCCAAAGGGCTACACCTTCGACCTCGGCGGCCAGCTGCCCTACCCCCTCGACGAATTCGCGCTACAGAACTACTCTGACAACTTTGCCGATGTTGGCTGGGCGACCGTGAAGGCCGCCGGCAACCGGGCGCTGAACATTGTTCCGGTGCGCACGCAGCGCAACGCGGATTTTTGGAGCCTCGGCCGCATCATGGAGACCGAGGACGGCTCCTGGCGGGCCGACCAGGGCGTGAAGGATTGGGCGATCTACAAGGGCGCGGGCGGCAGCGTCGGCAAGTCGACGTCGGCGACCACGCTCGCTGCGTCGGGCTGGCTCGAGAAGAAAACCCGAAAGACCGAGGATTTCAGCGACGTCTGGACCTTGTCCAACACGGTCGACGCGGCGCCGTCGGCCGCGCAGCAGGCCTGGATCTACCAGAACGTGAACGTTCCAGAACTCGTCAACTACATGGCTATCAACTCGATCATCCGGCATCAGGACAGCGGCTGGTACAACTGGTGGCTGTCGCGCGACACCGACGGAACCGGCCGCTGGGAAATGTGGCAGTGGGATCTCAACTGGATCTTCACGACCGCGGCCTCCGACGGCAAGGGACTCTTCCTGACTCCGGACACATCGAACCACTTCACGCAGGCCATGCTCGCCTACCCCGAGATCAAGGAAATGTTCTACCGCCGGCTGCGCACGCTTGCTGACCAGTTCCTGCCGGCCGGCCAGTACGAGGCGCAGTGGGACGCCATCTCGGCCAAGACAACTCCGGATTGGAACCTGAATTATGCGAAGTGGCGCGGCTACACGCCCGCCTATGCCCGGAGCGCCTTCGTCAACGGGCTGACGGACCGCCGCAACGCAATCAACAACAACACCGGTGCCGGGAAGCCGGTGCCGACCACGCAGGCGGCAGACGCGAGCGTCGTCATCAACGAGATCCAGTACCACCCGTCCGGCACCGGCGGGGAATACATCGAGCTGTCGAACCCGGGCAACACCGCGGTGGACATCTCCGGCTGGGCGATCGACGCCGTTGGTTTGACGATCCAAGCCGGTACGGTGATCCCGGCCGGTGGCCAGGTCGTGTTTGTGGCGAACGACAAGGCATTCCGGCAGGCCTACACCGGCGCAAACCGGCTGGTGGGAGGCCAGTTCACCGGGTCCCTCGACGACGCCGGTGAGGCGGTTGTGCTCCGCAACACAGGCGGGGTGGTCGACTCGGTGACGTACACAAACCAGGCGCCGTGGCCGGCTGCAGCTGACGGCACGGGGCCGTCGCTTGAGCTGGTATCGCCGACGGCGGACAATGCCGTGGCGGCGAACTGGAGGGCTGCGTCGACCACGGACGGCACGCCGGGTCTAACGAACACCGTCGACACGACGCCGCCGCCGAACGTGGCTCCGACGGCCGCGTTTACGAGCAGTGTGAACGGGTTGGCGGCGAGCGTGGACGCCTCGGGTTCCAAGGACCCGGACGGCACGATCTCCTCGTACGCCTGGAACTTCGGAGACGGCGGCACGGGAACCGGCGTGAGCGCGGATCACACGTATGCCACCGCAGGAACCTACACGGTCACCTTGACCGTGACGGACAACGGCGGCGCCACGGGAACGGTGAACCATCCGGTCACCGTCAGCACAACCCCGCCGCCGAATGTGGCTCCGACGGCCGCGTTTACGAGCAGTGTGAACGGGTTGGCGGCGAGCGTGGACGCCTCGGGTTCCAAGGACCCCGACGGCACGATCTCCTCGTACGCCTGGAACTTCGGAGACGGCGGCACGGGAACCGGCGTGAGCGCGAAGCACACCTATGCCACCGCAGGAACTTACACGGTCACCCTGACCGTGACGGACAACGGCGGCGCCACGGGAACGGTGAATCATCCGGTCACCGTGACCAGTACAACGCCGCCAGCCGGGACAGCCTTGGCGCAGGACACATTCACCCGCACCGTCGGCGGCGGCCTGGGAACGGCCGAAACCGGCGGGGCCTGGACGATCTCCGGCGCCGTCGCCGATTTCGCGGTCAACGGCAGCGCCGCCACCGTCGCCAGCCCGGCCAAATCCAACCGTTACGCCTACCTCAACGGCGTCTCCTCCAGTGATACGGAGGTGCGGGCCAATATCGGCTTCAACCGGCCGACGGCGAGCAGCATCTATGCGGGTCTGATCGGGCGCCGCGTCGGTACTGCCAGCTATGGTGCCCGCGTCGTGGTCAGTTCCACCGGATCGGTACAACTGAACCTGCAGCGCAACACCGATACGATCCTGAAGGCCGCCACGATCTCCGGGTTGACTTTCAACTCCGGCGACAAGCTCCAGCTCCGGCTGCAGGTGACCGGGACCTCACCGACCACCGTCCAGGCCAAGGTCTGGAAGGTCGGCACCGCCGAACCGGCGAACTGGCAGCTGACCACCACCGACTCCACCGCCGGTCTGCAGGCAGCCGGCGCGATCGGCCTGTACAGCTACCTCAGCACCACCGGCACACCGACCCCACTGACCGTCGCCTTCGACGATCTGTGGGCCGGAGCCACCAAGTAGCACGGCGCCCCCGCCGGCGATGCACGCCGGCAGGCCACCACAAGCAGCAAAGATTCCCCGCCGGAGACGTACGCCGGCGGGGATTCCTGCGTAGAATCACACCCCCTGTCCCGCGGGACTAAGCCGTTTTCTCGAAAAGGTACTGAAGGGTCTGTTTCCGGTATGAAAGTACGTGCTTCTGGGCTTCCTTAGCCGCCAGCACGGGGTCACCGGATTCGATCGCGGCACACAGGACGGCATGCTCCCGGCACACTTGATCGAAATCCGAAATCTGGCCGAAGAGCCAGTGCAGCCGGCCCATGAGGGGTGTCGGAGTGCCAGATTCCCGGAAAAGTCGATGATCTCGTCGTGGAACGCCGCATTGGCCGCATTTGCCGCCTCGGTGTCGTGACGGTCGAAGGCACTGTGCGATTGCTGAACTAGAACGGCACCGCGGGTTCTTGGCTTGGAGCCGATCACGACCCGGGACATGGTCAGCCAGATCAGTGCGGCGACCGGAATCCCGGCCACGACCTCGACGCTGGCCTACCTGGACGCCTTCAAAGCCTTCGGGATCTCGCGGGTCGGTTTAGTCAGCCCGTATACCCAAGACGTGAACGACGCCATCATCCGCGGCTACCGCACCGAAGGAATGACGATCACCGGAGAACGCCATCTTGGTCTTAGCATCAACGAATACTTCGCCCGGGTGGAACCTTCAGAGCTTCTGGCACCTTCGGCCGAGTTGGCGGACGGGTCGGGGAACAGCTGGCCGCAAGCGTTGATCTACCTTTGCACCAACCTCTATGGAGCACCCGTGGTGCAGCAGGTGGAGCAACAATCGGATGCCGCCGTGCTCGACTCGGTTGCCGTCACGTTGTGGCAGTGCCTGGCCATGACCGGAGCCGCCGGTCTCGACCCGCGCTGAGGCCGTCTGCTGGCATGACGATGGACCGGCCGTCAGCGTGCCCCGGCGTCGCGCAGGATCCGGGCAACGCCGCTCTGCCGTAAAAGCTCGGCGTGCCGGAGCGCTGTCACGCCGGCGTTGTCCGCCCGGTCAACTTCCGCTCCGGCAGCGATCAACTGCCCGATGGTCGCTTGGTAATCGGTGCTGCCGGTGCCGAACATGACGGCCTCCAGCAGGGCGGTGTAACCGAGATTGTTCACGTGGTTTACCGGCACTCCCGCCGTGATCAGGATCTGCACGGTCCGTACGTGGGCGTGTTCACTGGCCGGGATCAGTGCGGTTCCGCCGTAGCGGTTGATGCTGGCCACGTCCGCGCCATGGCTGAGGGTCAATAGCAGAATCTCATCGAGCCCCTCGGCGCCTGCGTAGAGAAACGCTGAGTCGGCCATCACGTCCTTGGCATTGACATCGGCCCCAGCGGCGATCAGCACACCGACGGCTCCCACACCGTTGGTTTTGGTGGCGGCGATCAGAGGTGTCCGGCCGTCCGCATTGCGGACCTCCAACTCCGCGCCGCGGTCCAGCAGAGCTGTGACTTCGGCGGCATCGTTGGCGGCTGATGCCTGCAGCAGGCGCGCATTGAGCCCGGCCAGCTCCCCGGCCGGGCGGGGAGTGCCAGGCGCGGCGCCGGATGGGATGCCGGGCGGTGTGACGGCTGGAAGGAACGTGGTTGGGGACGACGACGGCGGCACCACGCTGGGTGCAGCAGGGCCAGGTGATGAGGCGGAGGCTCCGGTGCCGACGACCGGAGCTCCGGCGGGCCACGGCGTTGCGCAGGACACCAAAGCGAGGGCCATCAGCGCCCCTGTCAGGGCGCCTGTCCATATTTTTGCACGGGCATCTGCTGAGCCGGTGGGCACGCTGCGTTCCCTGCTGATCCCGCCGTCGGGCTCTACTTGGCCACGGCTTGGCTGAGAGCGGTGGCTCCGGCCGCGGCGCATTTCTCATCCAGGGCTCCATCGGGCGCGCCGCCGACGCCGATGCCTGCTACGGACACCCCGTCGACCTTCAGGGGGACGCCGCCGGCCAGGAACAGCGTTCCGGGCAGATCGTCGATTCCCGGGCCGTTGCCGCTGATCCGCTTGGCGAGTTCGCTGGTGGGGGACCCGAAGGCAGCCGCGGTGTAGGCCTTCTGCTGAGCGGACTCGATGGTGTGCTGGGCTGCGTTGTCACCGCGCAGCAGGGCCTGCACGGTGCCGAAGCGGTCCACCAGGGCAACAGACACGAACGGCAGTTGGTCCGACTTGCACTGTTGCAGTGCGGCCAGCACGGCTGCGGCGGACTTTTCGTCCGAAATCCTGTTCTGCTGCACGGTGTTCTCAACGGGTACGGTGCCGATGGTCTGACCGCCGACGGGCTGGCCGTTGACGGCGCCCACGGCCGCGGCTAACGCAATTCCCTCCGAGGGAGGCGAGGACGGTGCGGACTGCGGGGCGCCGCACGCGGACAGGGCCAGCGCGCCGGACGCCAGAACGGCGGAGAAAAGTATCGGGCGGGTGATTTTCATGGGACTTCCTTATTTGACGGAACGCTGCGGGACGGTTCCGTCCGGAGCGAACGGAACGCATGCCAGTGGTCAGCGTCCCGCACTTCCATGCTGGCAGCGTTTGTCCCGCTGCGCATCGACCGTTGGTTCCCGGGTAGCTCATCCTTTTGGCGTGGAGCCTGCGCCAATGGGATGAGCCGCCCGGACCGCTGGTCGGATAAACTGGCGGGACGATTTTCGGTGGACGGACAGGCGAAATGAACACAGCGGCGCCGGGTAAGAAACCCGCCATGCCTGCGGACTTGGCCGGGCTTCCGGGGCGCGCCGGGCGGGTGGTGCATCTGAGTTTCCTGCTCCTGCTCGGTGCTTCGGCGGTCCGCTATCTGACCCATCATGGACTGGATCAGCGCTGGCAGCTGGTGCTGGTGCTCAGCCTCGCGCTGGCCGGGGTCTATGGGGTTATTGCCGCGGCTCCGCGGCACGACAAAACCGCGGGCTGGGTGTGGCTGCTGGTGCTGTTGTGGGCCGGGCTGGTCCTGAACGCCCCGAGTTTCGCATGGTGTGCTTTTTCCCTGTTTTTCGTCTGCCGCAGTACGTTCTCCGGCCGGGCCGGATACGTGGGCGTGGCAGGAGTCGTCGTTCCCGCGGCCCTGGGGCTGTTTCTGCTCGGTGGTGGAACGGACTACGCGATGCTGCTCGGGCCGCTGGCCGCCGGCGTCCTGCTGTTGCTGGTCTACGAACGGATCGAGCGCGATGCCAGAACCCGCACTCGGCTACTGCATGAGGTGTCTGCGGCTCAGGCTCAGCTGGCCGGGCATGAGCACGACGCGAAAATCATCGCCGAGCGGGAGCGGCTGGCGGGTGAGCTCCACGATACCGTGACGCAGGGATTGACCAGCAGCCTGCTGCATCTGGAAGCAGCGGAGCAGTCCTGGGAACAGCCTGACGGGGTAGCGCGCAGAAATCTGGCGGCGGCGACCGTTCTGCTGCGCAGCAATTTGTCCGAAACCCGGAACCTGGTACACACTCTGTCCTCTCCGGCGGACGCGCTGCCGCTCGGGGAGGCACTGCAGCAAGCGGTCCTGCTGTATCTTCCGGACGCCCGGTTCTTCAGTAATGGAACGCCGCGGCCGTTGCCGCCCGATATCCGGCACGTTCTGCTGCGCGTCGCTCAAAGCGCCGCAGCGAACATCAAGCTCCATGCACATGCACTGACGGTCAGTGTGACCGTTAGCTATCTGCCGGACTCTGTATCGCTTGACATTTTCGACGACGGCGCCGGCTTCGACCCGGCGGCAGTCCCGGAGCCCACGGCCGCCGGGGGTTACGGCCTGCGCGCGATGCGTCAGCGGGTGGAGCAATTGGGCGGTGTGCTGTTCGTGGAAAGCACACCGGGCGAAGGCTGCATTATCGCGGCCCAGCTTCCGGCCGCGGCATTGGCGCAGCGGACGATCCGAGCAGAGACGTGATGCCATGATTTCGGTGCTGCTGGTCGACGATCACATGGTGGTTCGGGCGGGTCTGAAGTCGCTGCTGGACTCCCAGCCCGATCTGCGGGTCGTTGCAGAGGCTGCAACCGGGGAGCTCGGCGTCGAGGCGGCGCAGCTGCATGGGCCCGATGTGGTGATGATGGATCTGGCCCTGGGCGCCGGGATGGACGGGATTGCCGCGATCGCGCAGATCCGCCGGGTGCGGCCGGCGCAAGCGGTGCTGGTATTCACCACCTACGACTCGGACGCTGACCTGGTGCGCGCCGTGGATGCCGGAGCCATGGGCTATTTGCTCAAAGACTCGGTGCCGGAGGAAATCTTCGCTGCTATCCGGGGCGCGGTGGCCGGCCGCAGTGTGATGTCACCGCCGGTTGCGTCCCGGCTGTTCCATCAGATGCAGCACCCCGAGGAGACGCTGACCGCGCGCGAGGCGGAACTCCTGGCACTGCTGACCCAGGGGCTCAGCAACCGGGAACTGAGTAAGCGTCTGCTGATCAGCGAAGCCACGGTAAAGACTCATCTGGCCCACATTTACGCGAAGCTGGACGTGGAATCCCGCTCCGCCGCCGTTGCGGCTGCCATCGGCAGGAACGGGATGCGGCATTGAAGCGGTGACCGTCTCCTGCAGACTCACAAGTTGCCGGACGTCGCTGGACGTTGCTGACCGCTGTTGCCTGCTGTGCCCGGCCGGAGGCCGGTGCCATCGGGTCTGCTGGGTTGTAGTTGATGTTGGGGACGGCAGCGCCGAAGCCGTGGTTCAGGAATTCCTGACTGACATCAACGAAGCTGATTCTGGGATTGTTCGTGGCTGCGGCAGTGGCTACAGCACCGGAGATGACTTGATTAAGGACATCTGTGGCTTGGTTGATCTTGTCGACAAAGGGGTTTCCCGCGTTGAAAAGACGTGGGGTAGCCGAGCATCGCGATACGGGCGCGGGGCACTGCGACCGCCACCGCGGCGTAGGTCCTCAGGAGTTTCGCGGGCAGTTCGACTATCCGCGCCTGGCTCGCGTTCAGGGCATCTGTGCATGCGACGGACGTCGGATCGGGTGCACAAGCGGCGAGGACACCGTTGGAGTCGGCGTCAATGCCGCCGACGGCGAGGGTGACCAGACTGGTATTTGGATCAACGCCCGGCAGCGGGAGCAAAACGATGGGAAGCCTACGAGTGTCCAGTCGACGAATCACGGCGATGAAGCCGGTGTGCTGGGCATCGACTTCCCCGGCGGCGCCAGCGAAGACCGGCAGTGACGCCTTTCACGGCAGCACGTAGGGGATGTTTCACGATCAGACAGCGGGAATCCCGTCGACAGTAGATGGATGTCCTGCCGACGGCCGGCGAACGCTACGTTGCCTTGCGGTCCGGGAAATCGGTGCGGAAGCCGATCAGCTTATGGGTGCCATCACAGTATGGCTTGATGCCGGAAGCACCACACCGGCACAAGGCGACGGTCCTGCGCTGGCGGGGGAGCTTTTCGCCCGTGGTGGAGACGATCTCGAAGTCTCCACGCACCAGCAGTGGTCCGTCCGGGCAGACGACGATAGCATCCTTCGGTTCCCGGTCCCGGTGCAGCGGGGACAATTCGTCAGACATGGTCACTCTTTTCTGTTCGCGATGTGCTGATTTTTCCGGCGTACCGTTCACGCAGTGTTGCCGGGGAGTTGGCGGCGAGGCGAAGACGGGTCCCGGCGTACCGGACACCTCCCGTACAGCGAAGGGCGACGGCGGCCCAAATGCAGACGGAGCGCTCCAGCAGCCACAGCGGGGCCCAGAGCGCGGCGGATGGACCAAAAAAGTGCTGGCCGCCGTCTTTCCTGCGTCCGGTTTCGGCCGCGGCGACGGCAACCGCGGCGAGGATCGTCAGGGCCGCCACGGGACGACGGCGGCGGCCGGCCCTGTGGTGGGCGGCCAGGTAGTGGCCAGCCCCGTGATGGGCCGACCCGCGGCGGACCGCCTGGTAGCCGGTGGCCAGGATCAGCGGCAATACCGACAGCTCAACGGCCAGGCGTGCCGGTTGGGCAAAGTCGTCGTAGGCCTGCCGGACGCGTTGGCGCAGGAAGTGTCCGGTCCGCGGAGGAATCCGTCCCACAAATACATCCTTGGCACACAGCTCCCGTCCGCCGGCCGCCCGGATGGTCCGCAGGAGTTCGAGGTTTTCAAACAAGACGTCGCCGTCATAGCCTCCGGTGGCCAGCAGCGCCGACCGTCGGACCGCCAGCGTGCCGGGGTAGTCCGCCGAGAAGGCCCGGTTCACGAGTGTTCTTGCGGTATCCCATTGGGCGTGCCACGGTAGTGCCAGAAAGTAATTCTGCGGGCGGACCACGTCTGCGTCCTCGAGCAGGCCGAGCACCTGCTGCAGCGTCGCGCGGTCGTACCTGACGTCGTCGTCGGCCAGCACCAGCAGCTCGTCCTCGGCCAGCGCGATTCCCGTCATGATACCGGCCACCTTGCCGTTCGCGCCCTGCCGCGGCTGCGGGGCAACATGACGGACCTTAGGCGGAAACGCCAGTGCATGGCAGGAAAACAGCGCGTAGGGCGAACCGTCCACCACGATCACCGACAGCCAGCCGCTGAGCCGCAGCAGGTATCCGGCCAGTTCTTCCAGCCCCTCATCCGCCTCCCAGCGCAGCGGCAGAATGTAGCTCGCACCCTGTAACAGGCCGGCGGACTCCACGCCCGGTTACGCGCCGGCCGGCAGCGGAATCCGCAGCGAGGACGTCCCGGTTTTCCATGCCGCCATGGTCTGGGCGGACAGCAACGCGTCGACGGCCAAGGCCGCGGCGGCGCCAAAGTACACGTCTTCCAGGAGCGCAGGCTCGGCCTCGACGAGTCCGCCGGCCAGGTCCCGGCCGGCGATCTGCTCGTGTACGGCGTCGGCTTCGACATGCTCGTCGAAGTACCAGGTGACATCTTCGTTGAAGCCATGGCGGCGGAATCCGTTGCCGTACAGCCGGTTGGGCTGGGACGACGTCATCTCGTAGGCCGCCAGATGCCCCACGATGGCGCCGCGCAGCCGTCGGTTTAACCCGAACATGGACATCATGTTGGTGGATGCGAGGGTGAGTGCCGGTACGGCGTCGACGTATTCGCCATAGACATCGTCGAGTTCGAGCCCGCGCATGGTCCGGGCGAAAAGGACGGAATGCATGCGCTGCGGGCGCCCTCCGCCGTACTCGTCAGCCTGGATTTCAACCATCGCAGCCTTCGGGCGGCCGTTCAGCCTGGGAATCGCCCACGTGTGCGGATCGGCTTCCTTGAGCTGGTAGATGGATTTGTGGATCAGGAACTCCCGCAGCTGTTCCAAGGACGCTTCCTTGGCGACGTAGCGCGACATGGACGGGCCGTTATCCGCGGCTGCAAGGCCGAAGAGGACGCTGGCCACGCTGTCGCTGTCTGCAGCATCGAGGGCAGGAAGTTCGACGGCGGCGCGCAGGGCGCGCTCAAAACCCTCCTCGATCTCCTGCCGGATGGCGATAAGACCGGGATTCCATTCCCACCGCTCATCCGCCCCGGCCAGCCCACCGTAGTGAAGCTCGTACAGGCAGAACATGGCCAGCTGAAGATCCTCATCATTGATGACATTCTCCGTCGACGCCACACTCCGTGCCGCCAGCGTCCGTAAGACGTACGTCTGGTCGGCGGTACCTTCCGGCCCGGCGCGGAGGAGGTCAAACAGGAAAATGCTGACCGGGCCGCGGGCTGAGGGAAACTTCATGGCTGCTCTCCTGACCTAAGGGCCGCGGATCATGGCCCTACCTTACGATAAGTATGCTTGATGATTTCCCGGAGCGCTGACACGTCACTGGTTTGGCCACCAAACATCTTCGGAGGACCGGCTTATACCTTCTGCTTCGCGGGAGTAGAAGTTTGCCGCACGAATTTTTTGGAAAATCTGTTGTATTGGAAGCATGCTTCTGATTCTCTGGGAGGAAGCCCAAGCGGCCGTCCACTAAATGGAGCGGAGATCATCATGTCCCCAGTCATGGGCCACGGCCAGGCCCTGGAGTCATTCCGCAAGGCACGACGGTCCGAGGGCTCACTGCGGCGGGCCATCGAGGATGAGCTGGTTCTTGGCCACCTGGACATCGCCGACACGGCGGCCCGTGCGTATGTCATAGCGGGACGGGATCTGGATGATCTGAAGCAGATTGCTTCGCTGGGTCTGATCAAGGCGGTGCGCGGCTTCGATCCGGACAGGGGAACGAGTTTTCTGGCCTACGCCGTGCCGACGGTCAGAGGGGAGTTGAAGCGCTATCTGCGCGACAGCAGTTGGATGGTGCGGCCGCCCCGGCATCTACAGGACCTGCGCACTACCGTTTCCAAAACACAGCCGGCGTTGGCCCAGCAGCTCGGCAGGGAACCAACCCTGTGCGAACTCGCAGCCGAACTCGGCTACGACGAGCAGGACATAGCCGAAGCCCTGAACTGTCAAAGCAGTCTCCACCCGGAATCTCTGGAGGCGCCGATGGACGAGACCGCGGTCACCTTGTCAGAGATCATTACGGCCAGGGACAACCGGCCTGACAGGATCGAGGAAATTCTAATGCTCCGCGGCGCCATCCGCAGGCTCCCTGCACAGGAACAGCAGCTGCTGTATCGGCGGTACTTTCAGGAAGAAACCCAGGAAGAGATCGGCAAACATCTGGCAATGACGCAAATGCAGGTGTCCCGCCTGCTGTCCCGCGTCCTCACGAACCTCCAACGCAGCCTCCAGGACGAATCACTGCAGGAAACCCGAATCCGCAGAAGGCAGTCAAAATCCGCCTAACACTGGATGTCACCTGCTGGAAGGGCACCTCATGATGATTTTGGTATCTACGAGGCCTCCTGCATTCCCGCCTCCTGACCGGTAATCGCTCGGAAGCCGACAGTGAGTCCAAAGGCGGAACGATCGGCACTTTTTGCCATCCCAACAAGATTGCCATCCCAACAAAATTATTAGGTCTGGCCAGGGGATCGATTCGCGTTCAGACTTCAGCACTTTATGCCTAACCTTAATGGTCACCTCCACGACGACTCTTGATGACTTAGCGAGCGAGCAAGGCGGGGCGAGAATTGCCTCTTCTGTAACGGGAGAGCGCGACCAACTGTCAACGCTGCCCCACCTGATTGCGCAGGGGGACGAATCTGCATTTGGACAGTTTTTTCCTCACGAGCGGGCGCGTGTATGACCTAGCGGGAGTTTCCCGGTTATTTTGTTTTTGAGGGCCCCGGCGAAATAGAAACCGCGTAAGTTGCGGCGTGTCGGGGCCTTCATGTCACCCAGATATGTATGACCTAAAGTATGGTATTGGCATGG
>NZ_JASISR010000031.1 GCF_030063245.1 Paenarthrobacter sp. PH39-S1 | reverse complement strand
GGCGGCCATCAGCAAAACCTGGGCGCGCTGCACCTCCCGGTGGGATGCCGTCTGGGATTTAGAAAGCGTTTCCAGCAGGGCGCGCTGAACGTCGGAAACCACCAAAGCGGGAGCAAAATTCGACATACCCCAACCTTAACACCCAAATCCCTACTTATTTGGGAGACACACCACTAGCAGGGAAGTGGTGGCGTCCGCGGGTTTCATGGGGGCCTCTGCCACAGCTGATCGCTCCGCCAGCCGCGGCAGCATCGCCGTCGTCCTTGATTGGTAAGCTGTCGTCATGACCAATTCGGCTCCGTCCCGAAACGGCCGCGGCCTGTTCGTCGGCATCCTGCTTGGCGCCGTGCTAGGCCTCATTTTGGGCGGCTATTTCGGAAATAGGCTGATTCCCGCGCTGATCGGTGCCGTAGTTCTGGGCGCGGCAATGTACCGGATCAATCCCGGGCGCAAATAGGGCGGTCCCCTGTTCTAAGCAGCCGCGCCGGGATAAAATCTTTACATGCCTAAGAGGCAGGATCCCGAACCCCTTCCAGCCACGTGGCAGCGGTGTGATAACGGATTGTTGACCATGTGGTGGGATCGTTTGTGCGCACACTCCGGTCAGGAATCAGCGGCCTTGTATGCAGGCGGACTATTTGTTGAAGACCGGCGGCGGCCGATTGCACAGTGGTTTAACCCCGCGCTCGGGGCCGCCATGCTCGTGGCTCCGGAGACTTCCCCGGAGTGGCCGGTGCAGCGCTTTGGGATTTTCTATGCCCCGCCTGAGACCGGATTCGAGCGCGTGCATTCATCGCCCCATGAATGGCATCCGCGGGAGCCTCGACAGTCCCCCACCGAGCAGGAGGCGTTTCTGGCCGCAGTGGCCGAGGCGGAGCGCTTTTTGCAGGCGGAGATGAGCTTCGTCTGATTTCATTCTGCCAGCCTGCGGTCGCCGTCGTCGTAATCTTCTGCTCCCACAAACCTGGCGTGATATCGGCATTCAGTGGGTGTCCACCATTTCGCGCGGAACGGCGAAGACGTCGACCGCTGCACCGGAGCGCAGCACGGTAATGGGCAGCGGGACGCCGATGGCGTCGGAGAAGAGCAGTTTCTGCAGGCTCTCAGCGCTGGCGACAGGGCGCCGGCCGGCGCTCAGCACCAGATCGCCGCCCTTGAGTCCGGCCTGGTCGGCAGGGGACCCGGGAATGACCTCGACGACGCGCAGCCCCTGCCGCTGCCCGGTTCGCAAGACCAGGCCCGCGTTCAACGAAACCGGCGTGCTGACCAGGCCGAGGTAGGCACGTCGGACCCGTCCGTCGGTCAGCAGCGCGGAAATAATCCGGCGGGTGGTGGCGTTAATGGGCACAGCCAGCCCAAGGCCGGCCCCAGCCACCGCCGTGTTGATCCCGACGATGCGGCCGCGGGTATCTGCCAGTGCGCCGCCGGAACTGCCCGGGTTGAGGGCAGCGTCCGTTTGAATGACGTCCTCGATCACCCGTCGGTTCGGCCCGGCCCAGGTGGGGATTGAACGCCCCAGACCGCTGACGACGCCGGCCGAAACGGAGCCCGCCAGGCCCAGCGGGTTGCCGACGGCAATGACCAGCTGGCCGACGCGAAGTGTTTCGGCATCGCCGAGCGTGGCGGGCGCCGGCGTCGCCGTCCAACCGCGGATGACGGCCAGATCGGACAACGCGTCCGATCCCACAATGTCGACCTCGGTGGCGGTGCCGTCGGCAAACACAGCCTGCCCGGCACGGGCCCCGGCGACGACATGCGCGTTCGTCAGCATGTAGCCGTCCGCGGTGAACACAACAGCCGAGCCGGCGCCGATCCGGACCTGCCCACCGCGTCCGCCGCCCGTCACCTCAATGGCCGCCACCTGCCCGGTCACAATTCCCGCGACCTGGATGACGGTCCGCGAATAGCTGTCGAGCGGGTCCTCGTCATCGGGGGAACGAGCTGTATGGGTATTGGGAGTCGTGTTCACGGTGCACCTCCTGGGGATGCTGGTTATCTATAGACAACCGCACTTAGCGCCGTGCTAATCCGGCAAAAGCTACGCCCTCAGTGAACCAGGCTGGCCGGGACGAGGGCAGAGTGGCCAGCCGGGCTCCACCTTCGGCAGGCCCGTCGGGGCGACAAATCGCGACAAAAGAAAAGAAGCCCCGACAGGCGTTTCCGCTGATCAGGGCCTCTTCGTGCCGCTCCCCCGGCTGGACTTGAACCAGCAACCCTTCGATTAACAGTCGAATGCTCTGCCAATTGAGCTACAGGGGAATGAAGCAGGTTCAAGAATAACAAAGGTTTACCGTAGCGCGAAATCGACGGCGGCCGAGGGTCTGCGGGGCCCTCCTGGCGGGGCTTGTCAGTCGCCTCGAAGGTTGCGCCTGCGGATTTCCAGCTCCATCAGTTCCCGCTGCAGCTGCTGGGAGGCGGCCGGGTCCGCGCCCGGGTCCATCCGCTGCAGGGCGCCCATCTTTTCTGCCTTGAGCCGGGTGATCTGCATTTCGAAGAGCCGCCGCATAATGTCCAGGCAGTAGTTGCGCAGGGTGTCCGCGTTGGTCGCCGGCAGGGGTGTGACGGCAAGCTCGGCGACAAGCGGGCGAAGTGGTTCGGGAAGTTCCTCCCGCACCTGCTCCAGCCACTGCGCCGGGGCGGTTCCCGCATCCCCGACCGCGCGAACGGCCTGATGCACCGCGCGGTAGGCGGGGACGGCAAATTCGGCCTCGGAAAAACGTGCCCAGTCGTCGGTGCTGAGCAGTCCGGGCTGCTGCAGGGCAACCTCCAGTGCTTCGCGCTCGATCCGGACCACCGGGTCTTTCGGATCCGGGCGCCCATACGTCGGCGCGGCCGGTTCGGTGCGTGCCTGGGTGGGTGTTCCCGGTGCCGCGGTCCGCGTCGGGGCGGGGCCGCGTTTGAGCGCGGTGTTGACCGCGCGCAGGACCTCGTTCGGATCGGCAATGCCGAGCCAGCCGGCCAGCTCCTGGCTGTACCCGGTCCGGGTGGAGCCGTCCCTGATGGCGGCGACTACCGGGGCGGAGGCGCGCAGTCCCTGGACCCGGCCCTCCACGGTGCTGAGATCGAATTTTGCGAGCGTGGAGCGGATCGCGAACTCGAAGAGCGGCCGCCGGGAGCGGATCAGCGAATGCACAGCGTCGTCGCCCTTGCGCTGGCGGAGTTCACAGGGATCCGCGCCGGAGGGCTCGACGGCGACGTAGGTCTGGGCGACGAAGCGCTGGTCCTCGTCGAAGGCCTTCAGCGCCGCCTTCTGGCCGGCCGAGTCGCCGTCGAAGGTGAACACCACCTCGCCGCCGCTGCCGTCGTCGGAGAGCAGCCGGCGGGCAACCTTGATGTGGTCCGCGCCGAAGGCCGTGCCGCAGGTGGCCACGGCGGTGTCCACGCCGGCCAGATGGCAGGCCATGACGTCCGTGTAACCTTCGACGACGACGAGCTGGCGTTTCCTGGCGATGTTCCGTTTGGCCAGATCGATGCCGTAGAGCACGTTGGATTTTTTGTAGAGCACGGTTTCCGGCGTGTTCAGGTATTTGGGTCCCTGGTCCTCATCGAAGAGCCGTCGCGCGCCGAAGCCGATGGTATCCCCGGCGATGTCGCGGATAGGCCAGATGAGCCGGCCACGGAAGCGGTCGTAGATTCGGTCCTGGCCGGATACGGACGCGCCGCCGGAGAACATTCCGGTGAGTCTGAGCTCTTCTTCGGTGAACGCACGGCCACGGAGATGTTTGAGCAGGGAATCCCACCCCTGCGGGGCGAATCCCACGCCGAAGTGGTCCGCGGCGGAGCGTTCAAAGCCGCGTTCGGCCAAGAACCTGCGGCCGGTGGATCCCGCCGGGGTGAGCAGCTGTTCGCGGAAGTACTCGCCGGCAATCTTGTGCGCATCCAGCAGCCGTTGCCGCCGGCCCACTTCCTCGCGGCGCGGACCCGAGCCGCCGTCCTCATAATGCAGCTCAAAGCCAATCCTGGCCGCCAGCTTCTCCACCGTTTCACTGAAACTGCTGTGGTCCATTTTCTGCAGGAAGGCAATCACGTCGCCGCTCTCCTGACAGCCGAAACAGTGGAAGTACCCCATCTGCGGTCGGATGTGGAAGGACGGGCTGCGCTCATCGTGGAACGGACAAAGACCCTTAAAGGAACCTATTCCCGCGCTCTTGAGCGTGACGTAACCGTCGACCACCTCTTTGATATCCGTGCGTGAGCGGACCTCGTCAATATCTTCGCGTTTGATCAGCCCGGCCATGGGCCAAGTTTACGGGACCGCGCGGACGTTACTGTGTGCCGGCGTCGGCCCTGTGCTTAACGCTCCGGGAGTTCAGCACAGGAAATCACAGCAGGGTTCGGCGCACGCCCACCAGCCGCTCATGCAGGGCCAGCGCGGACACGTCAGTCAGCGACGCCACCTGATCCACCACCACGCGCAGCCGTGCGCCGTCGTCGGACGCCTCCCGCCAGTCCGCGGCAAACATCGTCTCCAGATGCTGCGCACCGCTTGCGCTGAGCACGGCGACGAGTTCGTGGAGCACGTCCTGCTGGCGCTGGTAAATGGGCTGGCGGTGGTCGGTGGTCATCACGAAGGTGGTGGCCAGGCCCTTCATGACGGCGATTTCTGTCACGGTTTCTTCCGGCACAATGACGTCCGCTGCGTAGCGGGTCTGCGGTTGCGGGCCGTAGAGACCGCGGGTGGCCTCCAGCGCGCTCTGGCAGAACCGGCCGATCAGCTGGCTGGTCATATTTTTCAACGCAGCCATCGAGGCCCGGCTGCCATCGGCGTGCCGCACCCACACCGGGGTGGCCTCCAGCCGGCGCAGCGCCTCGTCGATTGCGGCCGGTTCGCTGTGCGGCAGGTACCACTGCTGGGTGTAGCCGATCACGCGGCTGCGCTGGTCCGTGTTGTCCAGCCATTTGAGCTGGAAATGGCCAGCCACGATGGCGTCCTCGACGTCGTGCACCGAGTAAGAAATGTCGTCCGCCAGGTCCATCACCTGGGCTTCAATGCACGCATGCGCCCGCGGAGCTCCGGCCCTGAGCCAGCCGAACACCGGAAGGTCATCCTGGTAGGCGCCGAATTTGCTGGTCCGCTGCCCGTGGATGGCGGGGGCGTCGGGCGCGGCCCAGGGGTATTTGCAGGCTGCGTCCAGGCTGGCCCGGCTCAGGTTCAGGCCGGCGGGGCGGCCGTTGGCGTCGAGGACCTTGGGTTCCAGCCGGGTCAGCAGCCGCAGCGTCTGCGCGTTGCCTTCAAAGCCGCCGATGGCGTGGGCAATGTCGTTGAGAGCGGATTCGCCGTTGTGGCCGAACGGCGGGTGGCCCAGATCGTGGGAGAGGCAGGCCGTGTCCACCACGTCCGGGTCACAGCCCAGGGCCCGGCCCAGGTCGCGGCCCACCTGCGCCACTTCGAGGCTGTGGGTAAGCCGGGTTCGGACAAAGTCGTCCGTGTCCGGGGCGACGACCTGGGTTTTAGCTCCCAGCCGACGCAGCGCAGAGGAGTGCAGCACCCGCGCGCGGTCCCGTTCGAAGGGGGTGCGGTAGTTGCTCTTGGGCGCTTCCCGGACCCAGCGTTCGGCGTCCTGCTCCGTGTAGGCGCCGGGGACGGCGCCCTGCCCGCTCTGGCCCTGCCCGTACTGCCCCTGCCCGTTCGGCGAGTTGGCCTCAGCCACCGGACACGTCCAGTTCCGCCGCACCGATGACGGCCTGCTGCGCCGGGCTGAGCGCGCGTTCATTCAGCCAGCCATCGGGCAGCGCCGTCCGTTTGGGCGTACCGGCGCGGCCGCGTGGCCCTTCAGCATCCGGCCCGGGATAGGCTGCGTCCCGGTCAAGTTGGTCCAGCAGCGAGCGCAGTACCTCAAGCGTGGGGACGGTGGAGAGCTTGGCGCGGAGTTCGCCGCCGACGACGTATCCCTTGAAATACCAGGCCATGTGCTTGCGGATGTCCCGCAGCGCCTTGTCCTCGTCCCCGAAGGTGTCGATCAGGAGCTGGGCGTGCCGATAGACGCTGTCCGAAACCTCGGCGAGGCCGGGCTTGTACCGGTTTTCGCTGCCCTCAAAGGCGGCCATCAGGTCGCCGAACAGCCACGGCCGACCCTGGCAGCCGCGCCCGATGACGACGCCGTCGACGCCGGTCTCACGGACCATTCGGATCGCGTCCTCGGCACTCCAGATATCGCCATTGCCGAGCACCGGAATGTCCGGCAGCGACTCGCGCAGGCGGGCGATGGCGGACCAGTCGGCCTGGCCGGAATAGAACTGGGAAGCGGTGCGTCCGTGCAGGGCGACGGCGGCGACGCCACTGTCGCGCGCGATCCGGCCGGCTTCCAGATAGGTCAGGTGATCGTCGTCGATGCCCTTGCGCATCTTGATGGTCAGCGGGATGTTTCCCCTGCCGGCCTCACGGACGGCGGTGCGCACAATGGCGGTAAAGAGGGCCGTCTTCCAAGGCAGCGCAGCTCCCCCGCCCTTGCGGGTCACCTTTGCCACCGGGCAGCCGAAGTTCAGGTCAATATGGTCGGCGCGGTCTTCCTCGACCAGCATCCGGACGGCCTTGCCGACAGTGGCCGGGTCCACGCCGTAGAGCTGCACCGACCTGACCTTTTCGTCGTCGTCGTGCTTGATGATGCGCAGCGATTCCGGCGTACGCTCGACCAGCGCACGTGAGGTGACCATTTCGGAAACGTAGAGACCGCCGCCGTATTCCCGGCAGAGCCGGCGGAACGCGGTATTGGTGATGCCTGCCATCGGTGCAAGCACGACGGGGGTGGGCACGGTTATGTTGCCCAGCTTCAGCGGTGGCAGCTCAAGTCTGGTGGAGCTGGCGGGCAGATCGGTAACAGTCACACAGCAATTCTCTCAAAGTCGCGCAAATCCTGCCCGCCCCCTCATCGAGGACGCAACTGGCACCTGCCCGGCTGGAAAACATCGGCGCGAAGTGCGACATCGATGGACCGATCCAAACCGATTGGGACACCCACCTTTGGGGCCTGTCGCCACCCGCGACGGCGCTGACATGATCTGCGGACCCGTCTAGTTATGCTCCATGGGTAAGGGAACGGTCGCGCCGCTCATCGTCACTGGGGCACGGTATGGGCCCTGGGCCTCTCGCCCTCGGCCGCGCAGCTGCAGGCAACCAAGGCATCCATTCCGCCGGCGCTCCTGAAAATCACCTGCGTGCTGGATTTCGGCACTACCATCTTCACCTGGCAGTCCCTGCTGACGCTCGCCATTCTCATTCTGCTCACCACGGTCAGTGCGCATTTCTCCGCTCCGACCGGCGCCGCCATCCGCACGGCACAGGATCTGGGCGTGGACCTGAACGACCAGCCGGAGGAATCCGCCCCACGCAGCCGTCCGCGCGAATGGCTGGAATACAGCGGCATCCTGCCCGTCCTTGCAGGCCTGCTGACGCTGGGCTTCCTGCAGGCCGTGACCAAGGCCGTCCCCGCTACAGCGGGCATACTGGTCCAATTCCCGCTGTACGCGGCGATGGCAGCCATTCTGCCCAAGGTCCAAGGGACCGGCAGGTTGTCAATCTCCTAGCATCTGGCCCATTTCTTCACCAGCATCGGTGGGGGCGGCGGCTTCGCCGTCATCATTGCCCTCTACACCGCACCGTCGCCCGCCCCCGACCAGCCGCCGTCCTTTACTGACGGCGTTCCCGCCAAATGATGGCAAAGTTACCACTTCATTTGGCGGGATTGCCGTCATTGTTCCGGTGGCCGACGGGAGCGGTGGCTTAGTCGCCTACGACGAGCGTTTCGGCACCGAGGACGCGTGCGCTGCCGGCGTCAAGCAGGGGCCCGACGACGGCGGACAGGGCTGCCATGGAATCGTCCAGTTCCAGCACCACCGGGTACTGATGCGAAATCAGCGCCAGCAGGTCTCGGACCGCCGCGGCGGCCTGTTCCGGCGGCAGCGACGGCTCATGGCCCAGGAAAACATCCGTCGGCTCGTCCGTCGCACCCTGCGTGTAGCTGACCGCGAAGGCCTGGATGCGGCTCTTTTTGCCCGTCGCCACCGCGCCGCCGAAAGCGCTCTCCGGCGTCCCGCGCAGCACGATGGCCCCGTGGGCGCCGGAGAGATCGTCCAGGAACAGCTTCTGCACCGTGCCTGGCGAGAGTACGCCGGTGGGGTCCCACTCGTGGGCGGATGCGTAGTAACGGCCCACGACGTCCGTCAGCTCCACCGAACCCGTGGCCAGATCCTGGATCCGGGCGCTGGCCGCGGCCTCGCTGCCGTCCCCGAAGACCGGAAGCCGTACGGCGCCCGGCTGCACCCGGACAATCCTGCTGCGCTGTAGCTGCCGCATGCCGGCGGTCCGGGTAAAAGCGGCACCCGGCGTTCCCGGCTCCACCTTGGTCCGCAGCGCACGCACCCCCGAGGGCGCATGTTCGCCTTCCCGGCGGAGCATGGTCAGCAAGGTGGCACCCACACCGGCGCGGCGGTGATCCTTGGCGACTTCGAGGTAGGTCCAGAGCCTTTGCGCATGCAGACTGGTCTCATAAATTACGCCGGCCGCCACCGGAATCCCCTGATCCTCGGCGATTATGCAGCGCCGCCAAGGACCGGCGTCGGAATTCTCCGCCAGCGCGCCGCGGAACTGGCCGCCTTGATACGTTTCCGGGTCGCCCCAGAGCTCGTTCAGGGCCAGGTCGTCGCCGTCGCGCCAGGCGCGGTAAGTGAGTTCGCTCATGAGATATCCCTAGGCGCCGATCAGGCGCACGGCAAGGTAGCCCTCCACCTTGTCCAGCGGAACGCGTTCCTGCGCCATCGTGTCGCGTTCCCGAATGGTGACCGCGTTGTCCTCCAGCGTGTCGAAGTCCACCGTGATGCAGAACGGCGTGCCCACCTCGTCTTGACGGCGGTAGCGGCGCCCGATTGCGCCGGCGTCGTCGAAATCAATGTTCCAGTTCTTCCGCAGGGCGGCCGCGAGCTCGCGGGCCTTCGGGGAGAGGTCCTCGTTGCGGCTCAGCGGCAGCACGGCCGCCTTGATCGGGGAAAGCCGCGGATCCAACTTGAGCACGGTGCGCTTGTCCACCCCGCCCTTGGCGTTCGGGGCCTCATCCTCGGTGTAGGCATCCACCAGGAACGCCATCAGCGAGCGGGTCAGGCCTGCGGCGGGCTCGATCACGTAGGGGGTGAACCGCTCGTTCGTGGCCTGGTTGAAGTAGCTCAGGTCCGTTCCGGAGGCCTTGGAGTGCGTGGACAGGTCAAAGTCCGTGCGGTTCGCGACACCCTCCAGCTCGCCCCATTCGGAGCCTTGGAATCCAAAGCGGTATTCGATGTCCGCGGTGCGCTTGGAGTAATGGCTGAGCTTGTCTTCGGGGTGGTCAAAGAAGCGCAGATTCTCCGCCCGGATGCCCAGATCCGTGTACCACTTCATCCGGGTTTCCATCCAGTATTCCTGCCATTGCTCGTCGGTGCCGGGCTCGACAAAGAATTCCATTTCCATCTGCTCAAATTCACGGGTGCGGAAAATGAAGTTTCCCGGTGTGATCTCGTTGCGGAAGGATTTGCCGATCTGGGCGATGCCGAACGGCGGCTTTTTGCGCGAGGTGGTCAGGACGTTGTTGAAGTTCACAAAAATTCCCTGAGCGGTCTCCGGGCGCAGGTAATGCATGCCCTCCTCGTTATCCACCGGACCCAGGAAGGTCTTGAGCAGGCCGGAGAAGTTCTGCGGTTCGGTCCAGGAACCGGGCTGTCCGGTCTCCGGGTCCTTGATATCTGCCAGTCCATTGACCGGCGGGTGGCCGTGCTTCTCCTCGTATGCTTCCAGCAGGTGGTCGGCGCGGTAGCGTTTGTGCGTGTGCAGGGATTCGACCAGTGGGTCGGAAAAGACCTCCACGTGACCGGAGGCTTCCCAGACCTGGCGCGGCAGGATCACCGAAGAATCAAGACCGACGATGTCGTCGCGGCCGCGGACCATCGACTGCCACCACTGCCGCTTGATGTTCTCCTTCAGTTCCACACCGAGGGGTCCGTAGTCCCAGGCCGACCGCGAACCGCCGTAAATCTCACCGGCCTGAAAAACGAATCCACGGCGCTTGGCCAGGGAAATAATCGGGTCGAGCGAGGATTTATTGGCCATTGTGGCGTTGTCCCTTTCTAGGAGCGTCGCGGGGCCGCTGGGTGCGGTCCGCCTGAGCCGAGGGTAAGTATCCCGCGGTGGAGATCATGGCCGGTGCCGACGGGGATTTCCGTGGTCCGGGATGCGGCGGACAGTGCGCCGGAGAACTTTAAACCCTAGCTTACCGGGCAGCGCCCGGCGCCCGGACGGGCTGCGGCTCCCGCTCAAGCTGCGGAGCCCGGACGGGCTGCGGAGCCCGCTCAAGCTGCGGAGCCCGGATGAGTGATCTCCTCGGAGTGCAGGCACACCGGCCACCCGCCTGCGCTGCCGCGATACCTGCACCGGTCCGGCGGTACATGGACCGGCCCGCTGTTGCAGACGGCGCTACCTGCACCGGTCCGGCGGTACATGGACCGGCCCGCTGTCAGGCATTATTGCTTGTATGAGCAACCGGGACACTACCGACATTTCCATCCGCGACGACATGATCCGCTTGGGACAGCTGCTGAAGCTGGCCAGCCTGGTTGAGGACGGGGTGGAGGCCGCCGAGCTCATCAAAAACGGGCTGGTGAAGGTCAACGGCGAGATCGAGGAGCGCCGCGGACGCCAGCTGCACGTCGGCGATACCGTTACCGTCAATGGCCAAACCGTGCGGATAACCGCGCCCTGATCTCACCGCACGCCGCCGGGGCCACGGTGAGGGCTTGAGCACGCCGCACCATCAGGCCTTGAGCACGGTCAGTCCGAGGAACTCCTTGACGTGCGCCATTTCCTGGTCGTTGATGCCGTGCCAGATTCCGGTATAGAGGACTTTGGTCAGCTTCGAATGCGCGCGCAACCAGGCGGCGGTGAAGTCCACGGCTTCGACCGGAATCACCGGATCGGCCTGGTCACGGCCCCAAAACACCGGCAGTTGGGCCGCGGCCAGTTCCGCGTCGTGGAAGAAGCCCTCCCCTTCCGTCCCGGCGTCAATAACAAAACCGGAAAGGCCGACGACGGCGGCATAGTCGTGCGGACGGTGCCGCGCCAGCGAGGTGGCCATGCACATTCCCTGCGAAAAGCCGAGCAGGGTGACGCTGCTGTGCTGCCCGCGGACGACGTCGAGCCAAGCCGTGACGGCCGCCGTCGTCGTCTTCACTGTCTGCACCGCATAGGAGACATCCGAGCGCAATGGAAACCAGGAGTACCCGGGACCGGCACGCTCCGGCCCGCGCACGGACGCAACGGTGAACTCGTCCGGCAGCAGCTGGGCCAGGCTGAACAGGTCAGCCTCGTCGGCGCCGTAGCCGTGCAGCATCACGAGCAAGGGCGTCCCGGGGCGGGCCTGTTCGGCCTTGGACCAGACGACGGAAGGGGCCGCGGTGTTTGTCGCTTCAATCATCCGTCCATCTTTCCACGCCCGGCCGTCAGGACGCTGACCACGCGGAACCTTTCCAGGACCACCAGTGTTTCCTCATTGACGGTGAAGCCCGGATCTTTCAAGGCTTCGCGCATCGCGGGGCTGTGCCAGTACTCCTCATGGTCTTTGCGCCAGTCGAGAACGGATGCGTGTCCCTCCCCCTCGTCCAGTGCGTGCTGCAGATCGACCTGATCCAACGGACAGATGACGATCCCGGTGACTTCCAGGATGGCCACGTTGCGGCCCTCCGAGTCGATCACCACCGACCGGTCCCCGACGCGGGGAATCGGGTCGCCGCAGGCTTCGTAGTCGGCGACAAGTCCAGTGGTGCTGGTCTTGCTTCCGTCAAGGACCGCGGCGACCAGCTTGTCGCGGAGCGGGCCGGGGAACGCGAACTCGGCGACCGGAAGGGACTGGAGGTCTTCGGGCGGATGCTCGGCGGTCATTCCTCCACCGTACCGGCCCATCGTTCAGACCCGGCCGCGGACGCTGAGCCGTCAGACCGCTGTGCCCGGGTGCGTGAAGGGTGTGGTGGTGGCCAGTTCGACGAATCCCAGACGCCGCAGGATGGGCCGGCTGTCCGCCGAAGCGTCCACCTGGAGGTACCGGAAACCCCGGGCGGACGCAATTGCCGCACGGTGCGCCACCAGCGAGCGGAACACACCCCGACCGCGCCATGGGGCCAGTGTGCCTCCACCCCACAGGCTGGCGAATTCGGTTCCCGGGTGGAACTCGACCCGGCCTGCTGAGACCGGGATCCCATCGGCCATGGCCACAACGGCCGCGGTGGTCGGCGGCTGGTGCCCGATGCCAGCGAGCAGCGCCTGGCCTATGGCGCAGTGGTCCCCGCCGAACACCTCGTCGTGCACCGCCACGAGCGAGTCAACGCCGTCCCGGTCCAGCACCGGCATCAGCTGCACGCCCGGCGGCGGCGGGACATTGAGGTTTAGGTCATCCAGGATTTCGGCCACCATCAGCGCCTCCGCGGGCCCCGGAGCCAACCCCGCTGCCAGTAGCCTGTCGGGCAGATCGGCGGGCAGGTCATAGGAGTAGTGCTTCCACTCCCAGGGACAAGCCGCCCCCGCCAACCTGCCCGCCTGGGCGAACCGTTCGACCTGCGCGGCGATGGCCCGGTCGGCGCCGACGGCATTCAGATCGCTCCAGGCCACCCCGGACCACCCGGTGCCCATCTGCCGGACCACGTGGCCTTCCGTCTCGATGACTCCGTCCCCGGAGGCCGGTCCCGGACGCCGGCGAATCTGCTCGTTGAAGGCCGCAAGTACTGCTTGTTTATCCATCCGGGCAGTCAATCAGAACCGCCGAGGGATGGGAAACGGGGCCCCGACAGCGTGTTGCCCGGCTGGGCGCCGGCCGGCGCAACCGAGCCCCCCACCGTCGTCGTCCTGGCGCCAAAAAAGCCGTACGACGCTGACCGTGAAAATGGACTGCGGTGGCGTAACCATGCCGGACATGGGCAGGATGGAGCGGTGATTCCCATCGAAAGCGCCGCCAATGACTGAGCAGGACGCCCGCACCCATTCCGAACAGCTGCCGGGCAGGCTGCATCCGTGGAACCGCTATGTGGCCATGGGTGATTCGTTCACCGAAGGGATCGGGGACGCCGAACCATCCAGCCCCGGCGGACATCGCGGCTGGGCCGACCGTTTGGCCGAGGAGCTGAGCCGGGGCCACGAGGACTTTGCCTACGCGAACCTGGCCATCCGCGGCCGCCTCCTGCAGCAGATCCTGGACGAGCAGCTGGAGCCGGCGCTGGAACTCAAACCCGGACTGATCTCGATCTCGGCCGGCGGCAATGACCTCATCCGTCCCGGCTCGGACCCGGACGCGTTGGCCGAGTCCCTGGACGGCGCTGTGGAACGGATGACGACGTCCGGCGCCACGGTGCTGCTCTTCAACGGTCCCGATATCCGCGATACCCCGGTGCTGGGCCTGGTCCGGGGCCGCGTGGCGATCTACAACGAAAACCTGCGCACCATCGCCGCCCGTCACGACGCCATCATCGCTGACATGTGGTCGTTGCGGCAGCTGAAGGATCCGCAGATGTGGGCCGGTGACAGGCTGCACTTCTCCCCGCTGGGCCACCACACCGTTGCGTTGATGGCGCTCGAGGCACTCAACGTTCCGCATACCCTGGAGCCGAAGTTCCCCAAGCCACTTCCGGTGCGGAACTGGCGTACGGCCCGGTCGGAGGACCTTGTCTGGGCGCGCGAGTTCTTTGTGCCGTGGGTGCTGCGCCGAGTGCGCCATCAGTCCTCCGGCGACGGCATCAGTGCCAAGCGTCCGACGGCGGGCCCGGTCTTCGGCCCCGGGATGCCGCCCGGGGCCGGAGCGTAGGTACATCGACCGTCAAGGTTTGACCACCTTTAACCGAGCAGGTGCCTGTTACAGACCTAAAAAGGGCGCAGCTCCCCAATCGAGGCAGGGTTACCGAAGAACCTCCGCCGTAGGAGCACTCCGACGGCTTCGGTCTCGGTGAGGAAACCGTCGTGCCCGATCTCCGACTCGATGGCGTCCACGCCTACTTCTCCGGGCAGCGCCGCCGCCAATTCATCCGACTGTGCGGGGAAATACAACCGGTCCGAGGCCACAGCGGCAACCAGGAATTCGACGTCCGCGGCCTGCTCCAGTGCCTGCAGCAGCGGACCGCGCCCGCGGCACACATCGTGGCTCATCAACGCCTCGGTGATGACGATGTAGCTGTTGGCGTCGAATCGCCGGGCCAGTTTATGCGCCTGGTGGTCCAGGTAGCTTTCCACCTGATACCTTTCCCCGGCGGAAGACCCGGCAATATTGCGGATCCTGCCTTGGCTCACCGGAGCCTCCCCCGGCTGTGCGCTCCGGCCGAACCGCGCCGACATCTCCGGCTCGGACCGGTAGGTAATATGGGCAATCCGCCGCGCCAGTCCGAGTCCGGCCACCGGCGCTGCCCCGTCGTAATAATCCCCGCCGGCAAAGTCCGGATCCAGCCGGATGGCGAGCACCTGGGCCTGGGCGAAGGCGATCTGCTCTGCGGTACTGGCCGCGCAGGCGGCGACGACGGCGCAGCGGCGTACCCGTGCGGGCAGCGTGACAGCCCACTCCAGTGCACGTGCTCCACCCATCGACCCGCCGATCACCGCATACCAGGAGCCAATGTCCAGCTGATCGGCCAGCCGAGCCTCGGCCTGGACGGAATCCCGGATCGTCACGAACGGGAATCTGGACCCCCAGGGGCGTCCGTCCGGGGCGATGCTGGACGGTCCGGTACTGCCGTAGCAGCCGCCCAGCATATTGGGCGACACAACGAAATACCGGTCCGTGTCGATGACCCGGCCCGGACCGACCAGACCCTCCCACCAGCCGTCCTCCGCGGAACCACCGCGGGAAACGTGGGTGCTGCCGGTGAGTGCATGCGCGATCAGCACCGCGTTGGAGGCTTCGGCGTTCAGCGTCCCCCACGTCTCATACGCGACGGTGACGTCCGGCAGCCGTCCGCCGGCCTCCAGATCAAGGTCGCCGATCCGCGCATACTTTACTTCGCCGTCGGCCGTGGCGAGCGGCGATGTTCCGGTCGGCGAATCGGTCGGTGCTCCGGCCGGCACCTCACCGGTCGATGCCAGTCCCGCCGATGCCGGTCCGGGTGGCGGGCAGACCGCTAAGGAGCCGGCCGCGCCCGGTCCGGGGACCGCCGTCGTTCCCGGGCCGCTCACGCTGTCTTGGCCGCCCGGAAACCGGCCTCCAGATCCGCGAGGATATCGACGATGTTTTCCAGTCCCACCGACAGCCGCACCAGACCGGGAGCCACGCCGGCGGCCAGCTGCTGTTCCGGCGAAAGCTGCGCGTGGGTGGTGGAGGCCGGGTGGATCACGAGGGAGCGCACGTCGCCCAGATTGGCAACGTGGGAGTGCAGTTCCAGACCGTCAACAAAGCGCTTGCCTGCCTCGAGACCGCCCTTGATATTGAACGCGATGACGGCACCGGTGCCCCTGGGTCCGTACTTGCGTCCGCGCTCGTACCACGGGCTCGAGGGCAGACCGGCGTAGGCAACGGACTCCACGAACTCGTTCGATTCCAGCCAGGTGGCAACCTTAAGAGCGTTTTCCACGTGCCGCTCCACGCGCAGGCTCAGCGTTTCCAGACCCTGCGCAATGAGGAAGGAGTTGAACGGTGTAACCGCCGAACCCAGGTCGCGCAGCAGCTGCACGCGCGCCTTGAGAATGTAGGAGAGATTCGCCCCCAGCGCCCCGTTTTCGCCCAGATCGCGGCCGTAGACTAAGCCATTATAGCTCGGGTCCGGGGTATTGAAGCCGGGAAACTTCTCCGGCTCCTTCGTGTAGTCGAACTTGCCGCCGTCGACAATCACGCCGGCAATGGCGGTACCGTGCCCGCCCAGATATTTCGTGGCGGAATGAACGACGACGTCGGCGCCCCACTCGAGCGGCCGGATCAGATACGGGGTGGAAAGCGTGTTGTCCACGATCAGCGGCACGCCTGCCTCGTGCGCGGCCGTGCTGACACCCTCGATGTCCAGCACATCCTGGCGCGGATTGGAAACGACCTCGCCGAAAAACAGCTTCGTGTTGGGCCGAACGGCGTCGCGCCACTGCTGAAGATTGTCCGGATCCGCCACGAAGGTGACCTCGATGCCAAACTTCTTCAGCGTATGCGCAAAGAGATTGAAGGTTCCCCCGTACAGGCTCGGGCTGGAAACTATGTGGTCGCCGGCCTCCGCGATGTTGAGCACCGAAAAAGTGGATGCAGCCTGTCCGGAGGAGAGCAGCAGTGCACCCAGTCCGCCTTCCAGACTCGCAATCCGCTGCTCCACGGCATCTTGGGTCGGGTTGCCGATGCGGGTGTAGATCGGGGACAGCTCGGTCAGTGCGAACCGGTTCGCCGCGCTTTCGGTGCTGGGAAAAACGAAGGACGTGGTCTGATAGATCGGCAGAGCGCGGGCGCCGGTGGTGGCATCGGGTTCCTGGCCGGCATGGATCTGGCGTGTTTCAAATGACCATGCATTGCTCATGTGTGGCTCCTCATACTGGGGACACCGGGTTCATCAGTAGGCACAGCCTGGGGTGATGCCCGCTGAGCTGAGCCAAGATGGGTTCTGTGACCCGCGCTTGCGCTTAGCCGTTTGGCTAAAGGCCTGGTCCTCACCCGGGGCACCCCACCGCGGTGGAGGGTTGCCGGCCAGCGAGCCGGGGCTTGTCGCTGACGCTCATGACCTGAATCAAGTCTGGCGGACCCGGGCGGATGCTGGCAACAAGATGACGCCAATATGACGCCCCGCCCATCTGGGTCGCAGTTATGGCACTCATTCCGCGTTTTGAGTGCCGTAACTGCGACCCAGTTGGGAGAGGGTGCGGGGTGGGAGAGGGTGGGGAGGGCTGGGAAGAGGTCGGCAGATAGCCCCTGCGGGTCGTCCCATGTTGGTAAGCCGGACCTAACTCGAGAGGTCACTCGCAAAGTGTAAGGATGAGCAGCATGCGCATGGATCATGTTTCTTACGCCTGTGAATCAGATGGTTTGGCCGCCACCGCCGCCCGCATTTCAACTGCTCTGGGAATCGAGCGCGTCCGTGGCGGTGTACATCCCCGCTTCGGTACCCGCAATATCATTTTCCCGCTCATGGATCACCACTATCTGGAGGTCGTGGAGGTGCTGGAGCATCCGGCGTCGGACAAGGCTCCGTTCGGGCAGGCCGTCCGCGCCCGCTCCGCGGCCGGCGGTGGCTGGATGGGATGGTGCGTCGCCGTAGACGATCTTTCCCCCTTTGAGGAACGTCTGGGCCGCAGCGCCGTTCCCGGCAACCGGAAGTTCCCGGACGGCCAGGAACTGATCTGGAAGCAAATCGGCATCAAGGGACTCATTTCGGACCCGCAGGTTCCATACATGCTCAAGTGGGAGGGCGATCCCACCCTGCACCCGTCGCAGGCCAGCCCGACCAACGTCAGGCTGGCGAAGCTGACCATTGCCGGCAGCGCCGACCGCGTGACCGAATGGCTCGGCGAACCGGTGGAAAAGCCGCTGGACGACGTTGCGGTGGAATGGATCGCTCCGCGTGGGACTCCAGGCATTATGAGCGTGACCTTCGAGACCGCGAATGGGTTTGTCACGATTTAGCCGCGTACCCAGGTAGGCCCAGCCCCGTCTGGTCAATACGCCGACGACGGGGCCACCCCGGTTTCAGCACACACCTCAGCCAAAACCGAGCGCCGGGCCCCCTACAAAAGCGGCGATGTCCAGCAGGGCATGGGCAATCACCAGCGGCGTGAGCCGGCCAAAGCGCCGATAGACCCAACAAAATACGAGTCCCATCAGGAAATTTCCGGCAAATGGGCCGAAGCCTTGGTAGAGGTGGTAGCTGCCGCGCAGCAGCGAACTGGCCAGCACTGCTGCCGTCGTCGACCAGCCGAACCGGCCGAAGCGTTCCAATAGGTAGCCGACGACGATGACCTCCTCGACGATGGCGTGCCGGACCGCGGAGAGGACCAGCACCGGGACGGTCCACCAGTACGTGTTCAGCGCGCTGGGGATGATCTCCGTGGTGATACCCAGTGCCCGTCCGGCCGCGTAGAGCGCCAGCGACGGAATCCCGATCAGGGCAGCCAGCCCCAGGCCGCAGAGAAAATCCCGGCCGGGACGCTGCAGCGTGAAGCCCAGTCTGGCGAAGGCGGACCGGCCGGGCTGCCAGAGCAGATACAGCACCAGCGCCACCGGGACCAGGGCAAAGAGAATACCCAGCAGCTGGTACACCAGGTCGAAGTATTCGCGGCTACTCTGGGCCGCATTAAGGGTGGAGGTGCCCTGCGCGAGCGGCGCCCGGCTCAGCTTGTCCAAAAGCTGGACGACGGCGTAAACCGCCGACTGCCCCAGCGAGAGTCCCAGCACAATGCAGACCTCAACGCGGAGCCTGGCGTGCGGACGGGTTCCCCATGTACCGGTCTTGGGGGCACCGGTCTCTGATCGGCCCGGGACGGAATTGCTCATGGTCCCTATCTTGCCCGCATTTCCTGAGGATCGGATCGACAACGTCTTCCGGTCGGCATTCGAAAGGGACATAAGCAGCCGCGACACCCCACGTGCCAATGCCCAATACGGGTGCTGAGCCGCGGACGCCCCGCGATCAGTCGTCCGGCGCCACGATCACGTCCATGTCATTGTGTCCAAAGGCCGCCAGCTGCTCGGCCGTGATTCCGGCATCGGTGATCAGCTTATGGAAAGGGTATCCCTCCATGGTGGCAAACGATCGCTGACCGATCTTGGACGAGTCCGCCAGCATATAGGCCTCGGACGCGCGCCGGGCCATCAGGGCGTTCACCGTTGCCTCCCCCTCGTCGCTGACCGTGGGACCGACTTGCGGATCTATGCCGTTCACGCCGATAAACGCGAAATCCAGCGCGACCTTCTGCAAGATGATGTCCGTGTACGGTCCGACCAGCTCGTAGGAGCGCGGGTTGACGATCCCGCCGGTGACCATAATCTTAAAATTCGGCCGGACCGCCAGCTGCGCGGCGATGTTGATGGCATTGGTGACCACCGTCAGCGTGGGCCGGTTCGAGGCTTCCATCAGATCGGCTCGCGTGGACAGCACCTGCGCCAGCGCGGTGCTCGTCGTGCCGCCGCACAGTCCGATCACGGCACCCTTAGGGATCAATGCGCTCGCCGCGCGGGCTATCTGCAGCTTTTGCAGGCCGTGATCGTCACGGTTATACCTGCCCGGCAGGTCATAGGCGACGGCGCCCTGGACGGCGCCGCCGCGGGTCCGGCTGAGCAGGCGCCCGTTGGCCAGGGAGTCCAGATCCCGCCGTGCCGTGGCCGGGGAAACCCCTAGCCCGGAAACGATGTCATCCACCTCGATCTGGCCGGATCCTGCCAGCAGGTCCAGGATGGCATTCAGCCGTTCGGTACGATTCATTTTTCTCCTTGCGCGTGCACAGTCGAGAACAGACTCAGCAGGCGTGCCACCTCCGGAACGAGGGCGTCCCGGCCGGCTTTGAGGTACTTCCGCGAGTCGACGACGGCGGGGTTCAGGTTAAGGTATTCCCGCACGGCCCGGGTGAAGAACCCGTTCAGGTGCGTCGAGACGTTGATTTTCGTCATTCCGGCCGCGATCGCCGCCACGATGGCATCATCCGGGACGCCGGAGGAACCGTGCAGCACCAACGGCACATTCAGTGCCGCCTTGAGCGCACCGATCCGCGCCAGGTCCAGGGCCGCACTGCGCTCCGTCATGGCATGAGAAGAGCCGACGGCGACGGCGAGCGCGTCAACCTTAGTGGCGGCCACGAAGGCGACGGCTTCCTTTGGGTCGGTGAGCACGCCGGGCGCATGCGCGCCGTCCTTGCCGCCGACCTTCCCCAGTTCCGCCTCAACGTACACGCCGCGTGCGTGCGCGTACTCCGTGACCCGGCGGGTCACGGCCACATTGTCCGCATACTCAAACCGGGCGCCGTCGTACATAATGGATCCGAAACCCAGATCGACCGCCTGGTAGGCCAGCTGCTCGTCCTCGGCATGGTCCAGATGGACCGACACGGGAACGGATGACCGCCGCGCCGCGGCCAGGGTGGCCAGCGCCAGCGGTTCCAGGCCGCCGTGGTACCGGGCGCAGTTTTCGGAAATCTGCAGGATCAGAGGCAGGCCGGCGGATTCCGCTCCGGCCAGCAGGCCCTCGACCGTCTCCAGGTGGATGACGTTGAAGGCCCCCTGCCCGGAGCCGGTTGCCGCGGCGGCAGCCATCAGTTCGCGTGTGGGGCTCAGTGCCATGTCTTCCTTCGATCGTTGCGTGGCTCGGGAGTGGCTGAAAAAGTCAGTACCGCCTGATGATGAGCTGGCCGGCCAGCTCCTGATGGCGCGGGGATATTTCGCCGGCCGCGGGCATCAAGACCGCGGCCGCGCTCCAGGCGGTTGCGCGGCGCAGAATCTCCTCCAGGTCGGTGATTCCCGCTGCCAGGGCGACGGCGGCCGCACTGACCGCGGCGTCGCCGGCCCCGGTGGGATTTCCGCGCAGCGGCTCCGGCAGCCGGGCGCAAAGGTACCGTCCGGGGGTTCCGGCGTCAAAGGCCAGCATGCCCTCGGCGCCGGCGCTGACCAGCACCCTCCGGGCACCCATTTCAAGCAGCCTAAGCGCGGCCGTGACCAGATCCCGCTCCCCCATCGCCTCGGTCAGCTCGTCATTGTTCGGCTTGAGCAGATCTGCGCCTGCCTTCGCCGCGGCCAGTATGCCGGCGCCGGAGGTGTCGATGATCGCCGGCACGCCAGCCCGGTGGGCCAGTTCGACCAGAGCCGGATAGAAATCCGCCGGCGCATTCTCCGGCAGGCTACCCGAGCCGACCAGCACGCCGGCCGTAGCAAGGCTTTCAACGACGGCGGCAACCAGACGCTGCCACTCCGAGGCGCTCAGCGCCGGGCCCTCTTCGTTGAAGATGCTGGTCAGGTCCGCCCCGGTATCCACCAGTGCGATGGTCCGGCGGGTCTGCGCTGTCACCGGGATGAGCCGGTTCGGGATCCCGCTGTTGCGGAGGTCGGCGGCGAATTCCGCACCGGTGCCGCCGCCCGCCGTGGAGATGACCAGCGTCGGGCAGCCCAGCTGGTGCGCCACCCGGGAAACATTAACGCCCTTCCCACCGGCCCGCGTCAGCGGTGCGGGTACCCGGTGCGATCCGCCTGGCCGAAGCCCGGCGACCGTATAGGTAATGTCCAGGGCGGGGTTCGGCGTGACGGTGACGACACTGCCGGTCATTGCGGCGCCGTTCTCCCCCCTGCCGGTTTTCCCGGTGCCCGTCACGCCCGTCACGGTAGGACCTGTCGTTGCCGGACCGGTCTTGAGGATCCCTGCGCCGCGGCGAGCAGGTCGCGCGCCTTGAGCGCGGACCCTATCAGTCCGGCATTTTGTCCCAGTTCAGCGGGCACCAGCCGCGGGCGGCGGTGAAAGGTCAGCAGTTTATCCACATCCCTGTCCAGCGGCACGAACAATGCATCTCCGGCCTCGGCCAGCCCGCCGCCGAGCACCACCGTTTCGGTCCCGAGAATGGAGACGCACTGTGCCACACTGAAGGCCAGCGCGGCCACAGCGTCGGCCCAGATCCCGGCGGCGAGGGCGTCGCCTAGGCCCGCCCGCTCCAGCACCTCGCGCGCCCCACGGACGGACGCCCCGCCGGCTTCGGTGTACCGGCGGGCCACGGCACCGGCGGAGCCCACCGACTCCAGAATCCGCAGGGCACCGTCCGCGCCCGGGACCATGGCATGGCCGAGCTCCCCGGCTAGGCCGCCGCCGGTCAGCCGGCGGCCATCGCTGAATACCGCTCCTGCGATGCCGGTCCCGATCACCAGCACGACCACGTCGGACCGGCCCCGCGCTGCGCCAATCCGGAATTCCGCTTCGCCGGCCATGCCGACGTCGTGCCCGAAGGCGACGGGGAGCCCCAGCCGGGCCTCGAGCCGTGCGACAAACGGGTAATCCCGCCAGCCCAGGTTTGCCGAAAACAGGCCAACGCCGGCCGCCTCATCCACCAGCCCGGGAACCGTTACGCCCACCGCGGCCAGCGCAATATCCGGGTGTCTGCGCCGGTATGTCTCCGTCAGCCCGGCGATCCGTTCCACAATGGCGTCGCCGCGCCCGGAACCGGCCCGGGCGGTGCCTTCGCAGTGCGGCGTGGGCAGGCGCTGCAGGTCCCGGACCACGGCGTTACCAGCCGAAACTCCGCCAGCCACAATACCGGCCTTCATATCTGTGCCGCCAACGTCGAAGGCCAGGACGGCCGGCTGGGCATGACTCATGGGTGCGCTCTCCGGGGCGGGGGGCCGGCTCAGGAGTCTGCCGTGGGACCGGACGTGGGGCCGGACGCCGCCCCGGAAATGGCGTCGTCCAGAATCACCGAACGCGTGAGGTTGCGCGGCGAATCCGGATCCAGGCCGCGGGCACGCGCGCGCTCCAGCGTCACCCGGTGCACGCGGGCCAGCTCGGCCAGCGGGTGCCTGTCCGTATGGATATACAGGGCACCGGTCCTGGCCATATCCGCATCCAGCCCCTCCGGCTGCGCGCCAAACAGCCAGGTCACGCGGTTGGGCGCCGCGATCGCGATGGGCCCGTGCCGGTATTCCATCGCCGGATAGCTCTCGGTCCAGCCCTGCACTGCTTCACGCATCTTCAGCCCCGCCTCATGCGCCAGTCCCACGGTCCAGCCGCGCCCCAGAAAGGTGAACTGTTCGGCGTCGATCAGTTCCTGTTCCACCGGTGCGCTGACGGCTGTCTTGGCTTCTTCAACGGCGCGGCTCAGATCCATACCGACGCTGGTCAGCAGGTAGGCAAGGGCGGTGGTGGCAAAACGTGTCTGCACCACCGACTTTTCGTCAGCATAGGGAAGTTCGACGACGGCGTCGGCCAGAGTCATGATCGGCGAGCCCAAATCCCCCACCAGCGCGATGGTCCGCACCGTGCCCTTGAGCTGCGTCAGGATTTCCAGCACCTCGGACGTGGTCCCCGAGCGCGTGATGGCCACGACGGTGTCGTAGCCGCGGGCGGACCCCAAAAACGCCTCCGACGCGGCAAAGGGATCGGTAACACCCTTGCCCGCGGATTCGCGGGCCACGGCGTAGCTTTGCGCCATAAACCAGGACGTACCGCAACCGATGACCGCAACCCGCTCGCCGTCGCGCGGCAGCAGATTCCCGGCCTTCCCGTCCGCGGTGGCCTGCTCGATGGCGCGGGCCCAGACCTCCGGCTGGCTCGTCAACTCTTCATCCATGTACGCGCCGCCGGCGGCGGTTGCAGCTGCGTTGGTCATTGTCAGCCAATCTCTTTGCATCAGGTCGGTAATATACGGCCCACGAAGACCGATTCTTTGCCCCAGCATAGCACCCGATGATTGAACGTGACGTCTTACCGCTAGGTTTGATCATTTTCGATCCACATCCCTACCGGTTCGGGTCAATCCTGGCCCTGACGGAGCGGGGGGACGTATTCACCGGCCGGTTCACGGATCCACCACAGACCGCTGGCCCGGCGTTCCTTGGGTGTTGAGTACCGGTAACGGAACAAGCGGGCGCGGACCCAACGCGGTCGGGCTCCGGCAAAGGGATCCACGCGCAGTAAGCGCAGGGTCGGCCGGTCCGCCGCCAGCAGGCGCTGCAGCAGGGGAACGAACCAGCTGAACCCCGGTGAGCCGAGGGCCAGGAACCACATCATCCAGTCCAACCGCAGATGGTACGGGGCGAACTGGCGTGGCATCCGGGCCGGATCCCCGGGTTTTCCCTTGAATTCGTACTCCCGCCAGCGCGCACCCGTGCCGGGATCGTCGTCGTCGGTCCCCTCGACCACGACCTCGTAACGGCGACGCGTGATGCTTCCGAAGGCTCCGTAGGCGTTGCAGAGGTGCCAACGGTTGAAGCTGGCGTTCATCAGCTGCCGGCGGGAAAGCAGATTGCGTGCCGGCCAGTAGCTCAGGAACAGCATCCCGGCCGTCATCACCAGGACCACGGCGGTAAACCACAATGGCGTCGCCGCCCGGTCCGGAACGCCGGCCGGAACTGCCGCCAGGACGGCGTGCGCGGCGCCGTCCCCGAGGGCGGAAAACGCCAGCACAATGGTCAGCACGTTCAACCAGGCAAAATTTCCCGATACAACCAGCCAGAGCTGGGTCACGATAATGATGCCGGCCGCCGCGCTGGCCACGGGCTGCGGAGCGAACAGGAAGAACGGCACTACCAGCTGGGCAAAGTGGTTCCCGGCAACTTCCACCTTGTGCAGCGGCTTGGGCAGGTGATGGAAGAACCAGCTGGCCGGATTCGGCATCGGCTGCGTTTCGTGGTGGTAATACAGCGCCGTCAGGTCCCGCCAGCAGCTGTCGCCGCGGATCTTAATCAGCCCGGCGCCGAACTCCAGCCGGAACACCAGCCAGCGCACCAGCCAGATGACCGCCACCGGCGGCGCCGTCTCGTTGGACCCCAGGAACGCGGCCAGAAAACCCGCCTCCAGCAGCAGGCTCTCCCAGCCGAAGCCGTAAAATACCTGCCCGATATTCACTATGGAGAGGTAACCGGTCCACAGCAGCGCGAACACGACGAACGGCAGCCATGGCGGACCCAGCTGCGGCAATCCGGCCACGGTCACGGCAGCGAGCGCGGCGCCTGCCCACGCCACCAGGAGCAGGAACCGGTCCGAATAGTGCCACCGGAAGATGGTCGGCACACCGCCGCCAGCAACCCGGGCCAGGTACCTCGGCGCCGGCAGCAGCCCGTGCTCGCCCAGCAGCGGGCGGAACTGGGCCACCGCGGAGAAAAATGCCACAAGGTACACGCCGGCAATGCCCCGCTGGAGGACCTGCCGTGCGAATTCATATCCGGTGGCATCGACTGACCAGGTCATGGCATGGTCAACGTTACGACGGGGCACAGCGCGGGGCAATGGCCGCCCCGGTGGTTGACGGCGCCGGCTCCGCGTCCGCCGGGCAGCCCCGGTGGGCCCGCCCGGCGGACGGCTTACGCTTGCCAGACTCCGGCCCGCCAGATCGCCGCGGTAGGCCCGCCCGGCGGACGGCTTACGCTTGCCGGACTCCGGCCCGCCAGAGCGCCGCGGTCAGCGGGATACCCGGGCGATAGGCCAAATGGGTCGCCGAGGGGGCGTTCAGCAGGTGCAGGTCCGCCCGGTGGCCGACGGCAATGGATCCCACGGCCCGGCTGCCATCGGTATCGGAGCCGCTCTCCCGGCCCAATGCCAGGGCACCACCGTAGGTGGCGGCCCGCACCGCTTCGTGCACGCTCAATCCCATCTGCAGCACCGCCGTCGTGACGCAGAACGCCATCGAACTGGTGTAGGAAGTGCCCGGGTTGCAGTTGGACGCCAGCGCCAACTGCACGCCGGCGTCCAGGAGTAGGCGGGCCGGTGCCAGCGGCTGGCGGGTGGATAGATCACACGCCGGCAGGGCAGTGGCAACGGTGCCGCGGCGTCCCTGCCCGCCCTGCCCGTCCCAGTCGGACCAGCTGCCGGCGAGCGCCGCCACGTCGTCGTCGTCAAGGTAGTTCACATGGTCCACGCTGGCCGCGCCGAACTCCACCGCCAACCGAACCCCGGCGCCGGGCCCCAATTGGTTGCCGTGCACGCGCAGTCCCAGCCCGGCTGCACGGCAGGCCTGGAGCACGCGCCGGGATTGTTCCTCCGTGAAGGCGCCGCGCTCGCAAAAAACATCCGCCCAGCGGACGTACGGCCTGACGGCGTCGAGCATCGGACCGCACACCAGTCCGGTGTACTCGTCCGGATCCGTCCCGGCGGGGACCAGATGGGCGCCCAGATAGGTCACCTCGTCCACCACGGTGGAAGCGATCCGCGCGCTGCGGGCCTCGTTCTCCACATCAAGTCCGTATCCGGTCTTCGTTTCGAGGTACGTGGTCCCCTGCGCGACCGCCTCGGCCACCCGCCCCATCGCCAGCCGGGTCAGATCGAAGTCCGGGGTGCTGCGCGTGGCTCCCGTGGTCACCGCAATCCCGCCTGCGCTGTAGCTTTTCCCGGCCATCCGCGCCTCAAACTCCGCGGTCCTGTCGCCGGCGAAGATCAGGTGCGTATGCGAATCCACCCAACCCGGCAGCAGCGCGCGGCCTTCGGCGTCGAAGGAGAGATCCGCGGCCGGCGCAGACGCGGCGGGGCCCAGCCAGCTGATCCGCTCCCCCTCGACGACGACGGCGGCGTCCCGGAGCACGCCCTCGTCCGCTCCGGCCCGCGGGTCCTGGGTCATCAGCTCGCCGATATTGGTGATCACAAGGCTCATGACTCAACCCTACGGGGCTACCTGACCGCCGGGGTGGCTGCGTCCGCGTCCGGATCCGGGATACCGGACACTTGGTCCGGCGCCGGCGCAGTCTGCTGCCGGAAGCCTTGCCCGCGTTCGGTCCGGCACCGGCGCTCAGGGTACCGGACGCTTTGCCCCGGGTTCGGTCCGGCACCGGAGCGGCGCTGGCCCGGTGGGCAATTCGCGAGGAAGATGGGAGCATGACCATCGCTTCCCTTCTTGCCTTTGCCGGGCTGTGCCTGCTGTTGTCACTGACGCCCGGACCGGATACCTTCTTGGTGCTGCGGACCGCGCTGAAGCGGGTCAGCGCAGGACTGGCCACCGCTGCCGGATGCTCGGTGGCCGGCATTATCTGGGCTCTGCTGGTCGGCGTTGGACTTGCGGCCGTGCTGGAACAGTCGGCCGAGCTCTTCCGCTGGTTGAAGATTGCCGGCGGCCTGTACCTGCTGTATCTGGGTGTATCCGCTTTTCTGCGCGGCCGGCGCGAGCGCGCGCGGGTCGTTGCAGCCAGCACTGACGACGTCATGCCGCCGCAGCGGCGCTCCGGCCGGACGGGTCGTCTGGCAGGGTTCGGCGCCGGCGCCCTCTCCACGCTGCTAAATCCTAAGGTAGGGCTGTTTTACCTCGCGGTGGTACCCCAGTTCATTCCGCACGGCGGAAATTCCCTGCTCACGGCGCTGGTGCTGGGCTCTATTGAGGCCGGCATCGGGGGCGCTTATCTGTGTGCGGTGGCCTTCGCCGCGGCCAAAGCGATGGGACTGCTGCGCAAGCCCAAGGTGAATCTGTGGTTGGAGCGCGTCAGCAACTCCATCGTCGGTGCACTGGGGCTGGGCATACTCGTTTCGGGCGCCACCAGCTGAAGCTGAGGTGCCCATTTTGCGGCCATTGCGCCAGAGCTGCCGCGATATGAGCACTTCAGATCGGATGCGGGGAGGCAGGGCGCGGCCTTAGGGCCGGTCGGCAGCCAGCTCCAGCGACAACGAGTTTGGTGGTTCAGCGGGCGAAAGGATCAGGCCCGCCGCCAGTTCGGCAATCGCTGCCGAGGTCTGAATGCCGTACCCGCCCTGGCCCGCGAGCCAGAAGAATCCGGGCGACTCCGCGTCAAAACCGACCACGGGGAGCCCGTCGGAACCTGAGGTGCGCAGCCCCGTCCAGCTCCGCTCCAGCCCGGCGATGCCCAATGACGTCACGGCGTTGAGCCGCTCTATCAGCCGGCGCACGTCCCCCTCAACCGCCCGGGCGTCTTCGGCGATGCTGGGGATGGACTCGCAGGGTGAGATCAGCAGCGCGCTACCGTCCGGACGGTAGTAGAAGCTGTTATCCACGGCGGCCACCATCGGGCCGGCAGGGTTGACCGGCTGCTCCGTCCGCACAATCGCCGCCGTGCGACGGTGCGGGCGAAGGCATTGGATCCCGACGCCGGCTATCACCGCCAGTGGATCGGCCCAGGCTCCCGCGGCGTTCACCACCACGGCAGCTACAATCGCCTCCTCACCGGCACCGGCTATCCAGCCGCCCGAGGTCCGCTGCATTGTGTGTACCGGAAGTCCCGTCATGATGGCCGCTCCCGCCGCCACGGCCCCGGACCGGTAGTATTCCAGCAGCGCCGGCACATCGACTTCCATGGCCGAGTCGTCCAGACATGCCGCGGCGAAAGCGTCCGGGCGCAGATCCGGGCTCAGCAGCAGCGTCTCCGCGTGGCCGAGCGGGCGCAGGTGAGCGTTGGCCGCGGTGCTGGCGGTGACGTCCGCCTCGGTGCCGATGAAGATCAACGGCCGCGGCTGCAGAATCGGCTGCCCCAGCTCGGCGGAAATTCCCCGGACTGCCTCAATGCTCCGGGCGGTGAGTTCCCGGATCGCGGCCGGTCCGTAGCTGGGCTGCATCTGCCGGGCCGAGCGCGAGGACGTGTGGTAGGCCAGCGTTCCCTCCGCCTCCACGAGTACGACGGCGGCATGTGGGGCCAGTTTGCATGCCAGCGAGAGCCCGGCTATCCCGCCGCCCACAATCAGTACGTCAGTGTTCATTTCCCGGCCTTCCGCCGTCGTCCTACGGCTCTGCTGGATCTTTCCCGATCGCCCCTCAGCCTATCGCCCGGGTGTCAACGCAGCGCGGGCCTCGACGAAGGCAGCTACGCAGGTTTCGACGTCGTCCGCGCTGTGCGCCGCCGAGAGCTGGACCCGGATCCGGGCCGCGCCGCGCGGCACCACCGGGAAGCTGAACGCAGTGACGAAGACGCCGTGGCCGAGCATCTCATCCGCCATAGCCGCCGCAAGAACGGCATCACCGAACATCACCGGCACGATCGCATGCTCCCCGGGCAGCAACTCGAAGCCCTCCTCGGTCATCCGTCGACGGAAGTGCCCGGCGTTGTCGAACAGTGTGCTGCGCAGCTCCCCGGAGGTTTCCACCAGTTCGAGGGCCTTGAGCGTAGCCGCGACGATGCCCGGCGCCATAGAGTTGGAGAACAGGTAGGGACGCGCCTTCTGCCGGAGCATGGCCACGATTTCGGCCCTGCCGGAAACATAGCCGCCGGACGCTCCGCCGAGGGCCTTGCCGAAGGTCCCGGTGTAGATATCCACCCGGTCCGACACCCCCGCGTGCTCAGGTGTGCCGGCACCGGTGGCGCCCATGAAACCGACGGCATGGGAATCATCGACCATGACCAGCGCGTCGTACTTGTCCGCCAGATCGCAGATGGCCGCCAGCGGCGCGAGGAAACCATCCATGGAAAAAACCCCGTCGGTGACGATGACCGTCCGGCGCGCGCCGGTGCCGTTGAGCCCGGACGCTTCCACCAGCGCCGACTCCAGCTCGGCCATGTCCTGATTGGCATAGCGGTAGCGCTTGGCCTTACACAGCCGGATGCCGTCGATGATGGAGGCGTGGTTCAGTGCATCGGAGATCACGGCGTCGTCCGGGCCGAAAAGCGACTCGAACACGCCGCCGTTCGCATCGAAGCAGGACGAGAACAGGATCGTGTCCTCGGTCCCCAGGAAGTCCGAGACCCGTGATTCCAGCTCCAAGTGCAGATCCTGCGTGCCGCAGATGAACCGGACCGAAGCCATGCCGAATCCGCGTTCATCCATGGCGGTCTTGGCCGCGGTGATAATGTCCGGGTGGTCCGCCAGGCCAAGGTAGTTATTGGCGCAGAAGTTCAACACCGGCCGGGCGTCGCCGTGCAACGGACCGGCCTGAATGTGGTTGGACTGGGCCGACAAGATCCGGCGCTCGGTCTTGAAGAGGCCGGCCGCCCGGATTTCGTCCAATTCGGCAGCCAGTTGGTCTTTCATTGCGGTGTACATACAGCCTTGCTCCTTAGAATCCGGTCCAGTCCAGCACAACTTTGCCGCCCGCGCCCGATCGAGCGGCCGCGAATCCCTCTTCCCACCGGGCGGCCGGCAGCGAGTCCGTCACCACGGCCGAAATATGCCGGTGCAGCAACGGATTTGAGGAGAGCATGGCGCTCATGGCGTACCAGGTCTCAAACATCTCCCGGCCGTAGATGCCCTTAAGCGTCAGCATGTGGGTCACCACCTTGCCCCAATTAATATCGATGGACTGGCTGGGCAGACCCAGCATCGCGATCCGGCCACCGTGATTCATGTTGTCGATCATTTCCGGCAGCGCCGTGGGGTGTCCGGACATTTCAAGACCGATGTCGAAGCCCTCCCGCATGCCGAGCTCGCGCTGAGCATCCTTCACCCGCGTGCTGGAAACGTCGACGGCCAGGTCAACGCCCATCGTGCGGGCGAGTTCCAGCCGGGGCTCCGAGACATCCGTGATGGCGATCTTCCGTGCGCCGGCATGACGGGCGACGGCGATTGCCATCAGTCCGATGGGTCCGGCACCGGTGATCAACACGTCCTCGCCGACGAGCGGGAAGCTCAGGGCGGTGTGCACGGCGTTGCCGAACGGATCGAAGATCGCACCGAGCTCAGGGGTGACGGAGGTGTCGTGGTGTACCCACACATTGGTTTCCGGTATCACCACATATTCGGCAAAGGCCCCGTCCCGCTGCACGCCGACGGACACGGTATTGATGCACATCTGACGGCGCCCCGCACGGCAGTTGCGGCAGATCCCGCAGACAATATGGCCTTCGCCGGAGACACGGTCACCGATCTTCACGTCCCGCACCTGCGCTCCGATCGCCACGACCTCACCGTAGAACTCGTGCCCGGGGATCAGCGGTGCGTTGATGTTCTGCGCGGCCCAGGCATCCCAGGACTCGATGTGCAGGTCCGTGCCGCAGATGCCGGTCGTCATGACACGGATCTTCACGTCGTCCGGGCCGGCCTCGGGCTCCGGCCGGTCCACGAGCTCGAAGCCCGCATGGGCTCCGGATTTGTACAGTGCTTTCATGGTTTCCCCTTGGCCGTCATCGTGTCGCCATTGCAGTCATCGTGTCCCATTGTGTGTGGGTGTTCTCTTCCTTCATTACAGCGGGCTGAACGCATTAGCACAACCTCTATTAGCTGACTCGACGATTAAGTCATCCTAATGCTTTAGTGTGGCTTCCATGGAATTACACCAGCTGGAAATGTTGCGGGAACTGGGTGAGCTGGGCAGCGTCAAGGCCGTGGCGGAAACGTTGTCGGTGACGCCGTCCGCCGTCTCCCAGCAATTGGCCTCGCTGCAGAAAAACGTGGATGCCCCGCTTACGCGTAAGGAGGGCCGCAACCTGGTCCTCACCGAGGCCGGGCAGGTACTGGCGGATGCCGGTGCAACGGTGGTCAGCGCGATGGCCGACGCGCGGGCGGCCATTGGCGGCTATCGTGAAACCAGGAACGGCATTGTCACCGTCAGCGGCTTCCACAGCGCTGGCCAGGCACTGTTTGCCCCGCTGCTGCGGATCCTGGCGGGCGCGGATTCGCCGAGCGTCCGGCTCTCCGATGAGGACGTCGCACAGCAGGACTTCCCCTCCCTGACGGCACGCTACGATCTGGTGCTGGCGCACCGCCTGGACCACAGCCCGCCGTGGCCGGAGGGGAAGGTGACGGTGCTGCCGTTGGCGCGGGAACCTCTGGACGTGGCCCTCGCCGCCGGGCATCCGCTGGCCGCGCTGGACGCACTGACCCCGCTCGACGTCGCCGACCACGATTGGGTGACCAGCCGCGGCGGCTACTCGCCGGCCGACGTCCTTGCCGCCGTCGGCGCCGTTTCCAGTAAACCGCCGACCGTGGTGCACCGGATCAACGACTACTCCACGGTGGCGGCGTTGGTTGCCACCGGAAGCGTGCTCGGACTGCTGCCGCGCTACACGGCGAGCCCGGCGCTGAGCCCAGGTGTGACGCTCCGCCCCCTGCGCGGCATCAGCACGCACCGTCGGATAGATATTCTGGCCCGGCCGGAAAGCCTCAAACGCCGGTCCGTCCTGCTGGTGATCGATGCGCTGCACGAAGCCATGGCGGAGCTGGTCAGCTGAATTAGTCGGGAGCCAACTGCCCGCGCCCTGGTCAGCTCAGGGAGGGAAGCGCCTCCGCCCCGGACGGGTCAGATCCCAACTCTGGTTGGTCGCGCAGTTCCAGCTCGGTCCCGAGGTGTTCCAGCTCGAGAATGGTGATCCGGTTACGTCCGGGGCGCAGCAGCGGGGCCGGGACGTACAGCGTTATCTGGGGTCCGGTCTCCCAGTACCGGCCAAGCAGGAAGCCGTTGACCCAGGCGAAGCCCTTGCCGAATCCGGGCAGCGCCAGGTAGGCGTCGGCAGCATTTGTGAGCTCAAAGTCCGCCGCAGCGAATCCGGTGCCGGCAATCGCGTGATCTTCGGCAGCGGGTCCGGTGGAGGAGAGCACACCCAAGCGACCCTCGTCCAATTCCTCCAGCGGCACCAGGCGCTGCTCCCAGTGGAAGACGTAGCGCCGTCCCACCAAGACGCCGCCCAGGATGCCCTTGCCCTGTCCCAGCAGCGGACCGTAATTGATGCGACCCTGGTTCTCGACCAGGATCTCCAGCCTTGCCGGTTTCCCCGCACCCGTGACACGGACGCCGTCGGCCGCGGTGGCATCATCGAGCACCCCGGCGAAGGCGCCGTCAACCCAGAGGTAGGCCCGGTCATGCAGATCCCGGATGCCGATGGTGGTCTCCGTATCCGGCAGCACGGCCGTGGCGCTGTACAGGACAAGCCCGCGGTCAAGCCCGAGCTGTTCGAAGCTGAGCGGCCGGACGCTGCGCACCGGCTGGCCCGAGCGCGCAAAATCCAGAAGCCCGACGCCGGGGCGCACGGCCAGCGTCTGCGGCGCCACTGTCGCCGTCGGCGTCGTCAGGCCAGCGGGGAGCGGCGGCAGTTCCTTGCCGGCCGCGGCATGGAATTCGGCACGCATGGCATGGAATTTATCCGTCAGGGTACCGTCCTCCGCGATCGGCGCGTCCGAGTCGTAGCTGGTGACGGTGGGCTGCAGGATCGTGTCATGGTTGCAGCCGGAGGTCAGCCCGAAATTGGTTCCGCCGTGGGCCATGTAGAGGCAGACGGAGCCGTCCCGCTCCAGCATCTGGCGCACCTCGGAAGCGGCCTCGGCCGCGTCACGCGTATGGTGGTGCTCCTTCCAGTGGTCGAACCAGCCGTTCCAGAATTCCACATTGAAAAACGGCTCGCCCGGGCGTCGGCGTTTCCAGGTTTCAATGGCCTCAGCGCCACGGCTGCCCAGTGTCGCCGTGGCCCAGGTATCCGGCAGGGCGCCGCCATCCAGGAAGTAATCCGTGCCGCCGTCGGCCGTGAAAAGGATCTCGGTGATGCCGCGCTCCTGCAGGGCCTGCCGGTTCCATCGCAGGTAGTCCCGGTCGTCGCCATAGCTGCCGTATTCGTTCTCCACCTGCACGGCGACGATGGGCCCGCCGTGGGCCGCCTGCAGCGGCCCCAGCTGGGGCAGGAGCTGATCAAACCACTTCCCCACCACCGAAGTGAAGGCGGGGTCCGAGCTGCGCAGCCCGATGCCGGGGATGGCCGTAACCCAGGATGGGAATCCGCCGTTGTCCCATTCGGCACAGATATACGGACCCGGGCGCACGATCACGTCCAGACCTGCCTGCTCCGCCAGCCGGATGAAACGTGCCACGTCGCGCCAACCGGTAAAGTCTGGAGCCTCACCGGGCTTGGGCTGGTGGAAGTTCCAGGCAATATAGGTGTCAAGGGTGTTGGCGCCCATCGCCGCCAGCCGGGCTATGCGGTCCTCCCACTGCGCCGGATGGACCCGGAAGTAGTGGATGGCCCCCGCCAGGATCCGGTGCTCCCTGCCATTGCGGAACAGCGCGCCCTCGCGGATGGTGAGTGCTGGTTCGGGGGCGGAGGCGGCTGCGAGGGGTGTCCCGGGAACGCCCGGACGAAGGTGAGCGTGCGTCATGGTTACAGGGCCGTCGTACGTGCGGGCTGGCCGGCGTTGAAGTACTCCAGCAGCTCGGGAGCCAATTGCGGCACCGTGCGCGCGGAGCCGTCGGTACGCAGCGATTCGGTGGCGAGCACGCCGGCCGCCACGGCCTGGCGGGCCGCTACCGGGCTGGTCTGAGTCGTGCCTCCGTGGCGAGCGAAGTCCAGGAACTCGGCGATCAGCTTCGGATCCGCCCCGCCGTGGCCGCCGTCGCCGTCGAGGATCTCCACCTTTGCATCCGGCTCGCTGAAGCCGTCCTGGGTCCGGGTGGTCCAGACGTGGATGACGTCGCCCGGGCCGTCACCGAAGTTCTCAATTCGGCCTCTGGTGCCGATCACCGTGTAGTTCCGCCAGTAATCGGGGGTGAAATGGCACTGTTGGTAGGACGCCAGCACGCCGTTATCCAGGACCATCTGCATCATCGAGATGTCCTCCACGTCGATGACCGGGTTCAGGTCCGTCTGCTCGGTGGGTGGCCAGTTGTCCAGGCTGAACCAGTCGCCCATGCGCCGGTCAGAGTTGTCCCGTCGGCTCGCTACGTCGCCGTACACCGCAAGATCACCCACCGCGGACACCCGCTTGGTGTATCCGTTGGCCAGCCAGTGGATCACATCGATGTCGTGGGCGCCCTTTTGCAGCAGCAGGCCCGTGGTGTTGGCCCGCTCGGCGTGCCAGTCCTTGAAGTAGTAATCCCCGCCATTGCCCACGAAATGCCGGCACCAGATGGCCTTGACCTCGCCAATGGTGCCGTCGAGGATCAGCTGGCGCATCTGCGCCACCACCGGCATGTGCCGCATGTTGTGCCCAACGTAGAGCCGGGTCCCGGTCTCAAAGGCCGTCTGCAGGACCAGGTCCGCGGCCTCCAGGGTGACATCCAGCGGTTTTTCGCAGAACGTCGGGATACCGGCCCTGAGCGTCTCAACGGCCACCACGGCATGCTGGTTGTCCGGGGTCAGGACCAGGACCGCATCCAAGCCGCTGGCCAGCAGCACGTCCAGGTCATCGGTGACCTTCGCCGTCGGAATCTTCGCCGCCGCGTCGGCACGGCCGCGCTTACTGGTGTCGCAGACAACGGTGACCTCGGAGCCCTGGCCCGGTTTGTGCGCGTGCTTCCACAGTCCCGCCCGCAGCCCGAATCCGACAACACCAATCTTCATATCAACTGTGTCCATTGTGTTTTGCATTCCTCTTACCTGAATCTGACTAAATCTGCTGACTGTACCTGCTGCTGAAGCGGCTGAACCTGCTGCTGCACCTGCCGCTATGCCGGCGCGGATTCGCGGGCGAACAGCTGCCACGGGAAGTCCAGTACGGCCGCTTCCCGCTCCGCGCCGGTGGCCCGGTCCAGCAGCAGCCGCGCCACCCTGTCGAAGAAATCAATGGGTCCCACCGAGCTCAGCGAGGGAGTCATCCGTTCCCCCTCCCCGGTGTTGCCCACGCCGATGATGTCAATGTCCCGGCCCACCGCCAGGCCCAGTCGCTGCGCGGCGTTGACCGCGCTCATCGCCGCATAGTCCGTGGTGGCATAAATTGCGGTGGGCGGCTCCGGGCCGGAGAGCATCCGCACGGCGGCGGCGTAGGCGCTGGCGGGGGTGACATCGAAGGTCTCCAGGTAGTCCTCGCGCAGCTCCAGACCGGCACCGGCCAAGGCCTGGACATAGGCCAGGTAGCGCGACGGAGGTCCCGGCGCTGCGCTCCGGCCGGAGGTCAGGCAGCCCACCTTGCGGTGCTTTTTGAGCAGGTGCTCCATCGCCAGGACGCAGCCGGGCCCGGCGACGGAACGGATCACATCGAAGCCCTCCGGCGCCAGCGTCTCGTCGAATACCACCAGCCGGGTGCCCCGTTCCGCGAGCCTGCCCAGGCTGTCCCGGCTCTCCGGCGGCACGGCGTCGATGAAGACGGCGTCCGCGTCGTGGTTCCGCAGTACCTGGGCCCAGTCCGCGTCGGCCAGGATCATCGGCGTGATGCCCAGCGGAGCGGCGAGGCGTTGGACGGCCTCGATGACCTCCAGCGACCATGGGTCGGAGAGCATCGTCAGGGACAGCAGCACCGTATTCGTCCGGCCGGTCCGGATGGCCCGGGCCGCGGAATTCGGCTGGTAACCCAGCCGGTCAGCCGCGTCCCTGACACGCTGGACCGTGGCGGGGGAAACCCCGGCCTGTCCCTTGGCGCCGCGGCGCCCCGAGAGTACATACGAGACGGTCGCCGTCGAGACTCCCGCTTCCCCTGCCACACTCCGGATAGTAGCCCGCATTCCGATGCCCCAATCACTGCTGAAGTCCTACCTGATGGTTACTGTAGCCGCGGCGGCGGGCCCTGAGGACCAGCCACCGCGGCAGTGCCGCCGAACGCGGCGGATCACGCTACGCGCCGAACACCGGCACGTCCGCGGGCAGCGCCTTCTGGTACTCCTCGCGGATCTTGTCTCCGCCGCCGTCCTTCCAGCGCTTCACCGCATCCTTGAAGTCGGAGACCTTGGCGCGGCCGGTGATGATGTCGATGGTCTTATCCGTGATGATCTTGTTGATCTTCGCCCCCACCTTGGCGTTGGTGTCCGAGTACGAGCCGTTGGTCGGATTGCGCCAGGCGAAGTCCAGCAGCTTCTTTTCCTGCTCATAGATGTACTTGGTGTCATCCGGGAATGCCGGGTTGAACACCACGTTCTCCGGGCTGGACATGATGTTCAGGGCGCTGGCTACGCCGGGGATGTCCTTCAGCCCGGATTCGGTCATGACCGGGTTGCCGCCGCCGTCCGTCGTGTAGTCCTGGCCAGCTTCGCCGTAGTTCTTCTGCAGGTATTCGGCGCTGCCGAACGGCGCGGACAGGTAGTTCATCAGCGCCAGCAGCTCGCGGATCTTGCCCTCATCGGTCTTCTTGAAAGCCGTGAAGCCGACGGTTCCGTAGCCCATGTCATAGGTGGGCCTGATCTTTCCATCGAAACCGAAGGGAATCAGGATCTCCGTCTGGGCATCCTTGTCCAGATTGCGGTAGCGGGCGATGTTGTGGGGTCCCACGATCACCTGGGCGGCGACGGTGCCGTTGACAATCCGGTTGGAAATGTCCGTGGCATTGACGTCCGGGTAGAAGCAGCCGGCGGCAAACAGTTTGGACGCATACTCCAGGCCCGCCTCATACTGCGGCGTTTCATAGCGGTTGGTGAGGGTGCGGTCCTTGTTGACTGCCCAGCCGTTCGGGGCACCGAGCCATTCGGTGATCATGTGCAGCAGGTTGATGTAGGCCGGCTCCAGCGCGTATTTGCCCTCGTTGGGCCGGGTCAGCTCCTTCGCCTTCTGGAAGAACTCATCCGCGCTGCTCGCGGTCAGGCCGCCCACCTGTGCCCAGGTGGTCTTGTTTCCGGCCAGCACCTGTCCGAAAGGGGTGCTGGGGATCGGCGCGCCCCAGATCTTGCCGTTGACGACGGCGGTCTTCCAGGAGTCCGGTTTCAGTGCGGCCAGGTTGGGGTACTCCAGCACGGCGTCGCCCGAGAGGTACTTGGTCAGGTCCTGGAATTTGGCTTCCAGCATCGGGCCGATGTTCGGGATACCCTGGTTCGGCGGTACCCACATCATGTCCGGCAGTGTGTCGCTGGCCAGGATGGTGGCGAACTTGGCCGGGTACCCATCTCCGACGTCCTCGGCGATCTGCAGGTCCAGTGTGCCGCCGAGTTTGGCGTTGAGCCGCTGCCAGAACTTGTTGTCCGCCATCGCGGGGGACATGGTCTCGAAGGTTTCCGTCAGGCCCGTGACCGTGCCCTTGAGCGGAGGCGTCTTCACCGTCTGCACCGGGCTGGGCATCGTCAGGAAACCAGCCTGCAACCCCTTGGCGTTGCCCGCGAAATCCGGTGTAATCCCGGTGAATTCCTTGTAGGTGGGCAGCTTGACGCCGGCGGATGCCGCGCCGCCGCCGCTGGCACCGGAGCCGGTACCGCCGCAGCCGGCCAGCGATCCGCCCACGGCCACGGCTGTGACGGAAAGCCCTGCGAGGCCCAGGAAGTTGCGCCGGCTGACGCCGGCGTCTTTGGAAGTGCGAGTCATCGCATGTCCTTTCTGTTTATCCCTTGATGGCGCCGGTAATGACGCCCTTGTTGAAGTGCTTCTGCAGGAATGGGTAGACGAGCAGAATGGGCAGCAGCGCCACGACGACGATGGCCATCTGCATGGACTGCGGCGGCGGTGTGGAGGCGATCCCCAGCTGGTCGGCCAGGCCGCCGCCCTGCACCACGTAGTTGCGCAGCACCAGCTGGACGGGGAACTTGGTCTGGTCGTTGATGTAGAGCATTGCGTTGAAGAAGGCGTTCCAGAATCCGACGGCATAGAACAGGCCGACGACGGCGACCACGGCCTTGGAGAGCGGCAGCACGATTTTCCACAGAATTTTGACGTCGCTGGCACCGTCGATCCGGGCCGCCTCGATGAGCTCCTGCGGAATGTTCATGAAGAAGGATCGCATCACCACAAAGTTGAAGGCTCCGAAGATGCCCGGCAGGATCAGCGACCACAAGGTGTCCAGCAGGCCCAGTTGCTTGACCATCAGGAACATCGGAATCAGGCCGGGGGCGAACAGCAGCGTAAAGAGCACCATCAGCAGCACGGGCCGGCCGAAGAGCACCGGACGGCTGGTGGCGTACGCCATGGTGATCGTGACGAACAGGGCCAGCACGGTCCCGACCGCCGTCACGACGGCGCTCACCCCCAGCGCCCGGAACATGAACTGTCCGCTGAAGATGGCCTGGTAGGCCTGCAGCGTCGGGTGCGTGGGCCACAGCACGTAGCCGCCCGCGGCCACCAGCTGTTGGTCATCCGCCAGGGATGTTGAAACCACCAGCAGGATCGGCAGCACGATGGAAAGCGTGATGAGTCCCAGAACGACGGCCTTGATGGCCTGGTAGAGCGGCGAGACCGGTTCCTTCCAGGCCGGACGTGTGGGATTGAAAGTCAGCCCCTTGGACTGCCTGCCGGATGTCTTCCGGACCATTGTGTCTGTTGCCATGAGATGCCTCCTTGGGTGGCTGGATTCCCGGCGCAGGCCCGGAATCAGCCGGCCTTTTTCGAAAAGATTCCGGGTTCGCCCAACCTGTGCGCCACCTTATTGGCCGCGAAAATCAGGACTGCGCCAACGATGCCCTTGGCGAGGCCGGCCGCGGCGCCGATGCTCCAGCCGCCGCCCACCACGCCAGCAAAGTACGTGAAGGTATCCAGCACTTCCGAGGCCCCCGGACCCACCGCGTCGTGCTGGAGCAGGAACTGTTCAAAGCCGACGCTGAGGATGTCCCCAATGCGCAGGATGAGCAGCAGGATGATGATGGACCGCAGGCCGGGCAGCGTGATGTGCCACATCCGGCGCCAGCGCCCGGCCCCATCCGCGGCCGCGGCCTCATAGAGGGACCCATCTATGCTGGCCAGCGAGGCAAGGAAAATGATCATCGCCCAGCCGGCGTCCTTCCACACCAGCTGCACCGTGGCCAGCAGCGGGAACGTATCCGGGTTAGTCATGAAGGGAAGAGCATCCAGTCCCAGGTGCCGCAGCTCGTTATTGACCAGCCCCGCCCCGCCCAGCACTTGCTGGAACAGCGCAATAACCAGGACCCAGGACAGGAAGTGCGGCAGGTAGACAATGCTCTGGAACCACCGGCGGATCCTGGAGCTCATGAGTGAATCCACAACCAGCGCCAATCCCAGCGGGACCGGGAAGAAAAGCAGCAGCTGCCAGAGCGCCAGCACCAGGGTGTTCCGCAGCGCCACCCAGAAGTCCGGGTTGAAATAGAGATCCACGAAGTTCTGAAAACCGACCCAGTCGCTGTCTCCGATGCCCAAGAATGGCTGGTAGTCCTGAAAGGCAATGACATTGCCAAGAATAGGGATGTAGAAGAAGAGCAAGAGGAAGAGCACACCCGGCACCATCATCAACAGCATCTGCCGGTCGCGCTTCCACCGCACCCTGAAACTTTGTCCGGCAAAACTCTGTCCAGCCACCGCGGACGCTTTCTTCTTCCCGCCCCGGAATCTACCCGGTCCGGTCGAAGCCGTGGCGCGTTCGGGCGCCGGCGCCGGCGGCACCTCACTCGTTGTCGAGCTCATGCTCTCTCCTCTTACCTTTGGGCTGCGGCGGGGGAGACATCATGTGACCCGCACCTTGTTAACCGTTTAACAAACGTAGGGGATGAATTTCAAAAATGCAAGAAACTGATCGAATACTGATGTAACAAGCATCTTTCGTCACGTTGACGGCGACATCGGGCCATGGCCGGGCTACCATAAAGCGGAGGACGGCGGCATTCATCGATCCGCTCCGCCGCCACCGCCACCAGCCGAACGGAGGATCCATGGCGCAGTGCTGCAGCCCGCAGCGCCGCGACGAGCCTCCCGTGGTGGCCGGCCATGTCGCCGCCGGCCCGGAGAGCCAACGCGGCGGGGCCGGCAGCGGAAGCCCGCCGACCGCCCTCGTCCATCAGGACGTCAGAATTCCGGGCGGCACCTTCGTGATGAGGGATCCGTTCGGGGAGGGTTGCGCTGGCGACGGTGAAACGCCGTCCACCAGGTCAGTCTGGAGTCCTTCCGGATCGACTCCGCCGCGGTCAGCAATGCCCAGTTCGCGGCCTTTGTCGAGTCGACCGGATACCGGACCGAGTCGGAAATCTACGGCACGTCCGCCGTTTTCCATCTCACGGTCCGCGCTGATCCGCAGGACATCCTTGGCGCGGTGGCCGATGTCCTGTGGTGGCTGAACGTGTGTGGCCGGACAAAACTGGACAAACCGAACGAAGGAAAGGTGGCCAGTCCCACATGACGCGGCCCAATGTCATCCTGATCTGCGCCGACGAATGGCGCGGCGACTGCCTTTCCGGCGCCGGCCACCCCTACCTCCAAACCCCGCACCTGGACGAACTGGCCCGCAAGGGCTCGCGGTTTGAGCACGCGTATTCCGCCACACCCACCTGCGTGCCGGCCCGCGTTGCCCTCTTCACCGGCCAGTCCCAGGAACGGCACGGACGGGTTGGCTACCAGGAGGGAGTTCCCTTCGATGTTGCGCACCCGGTGACGCTCCAGGGCGAGTTCCGCAAGGCGGGCTACCAGACCCAGGCGATCGGCAAGATGCATGTCTTCCCGGAGCGGGGTCGAATCGGCTTCGATGACGTCATCCTGCACGATGGTTTCCTGCACTTCGCCCGTCAGCAGCACCGGCTCAATTTCAGGTTCTTCGACGACTACGTCCCCTGGCTGCGCCGGCAGCCGGGCGTGGACCCGGAGGAGGAATACTTCGACCACGGGGTCAATTGCAATTCCACGGTGGCCCGTCCCTGGGACAAGGCCGAGCGCTTGCACCCGACCAGCTGGGCCGGCAGTCAGGCTGTTGACTGGCTGTACCGCCGGGATCCGACCAGGCCATTCTTCCTGTACCTGTCCTTCCATCGGCCGCACCCGCCCTACGATCCGCCGGCGTGGGCCTTCGAACAGTATCTGGACCTGCCCGCATTCCGACGCCGGTTGGGCAATTGGGAGCACCATTTCGATGCCGTCCGGACCGACGGGCTGCACCAGGCCGCGTTCGGCACCCTGTCCGAGGCTGTGACGCACCGCGCGAGGGCCGGCTACTACGGGCTCATGGCCCACGTCGACCTTCAGATCATGAGGCTGCAGGAGGCTCTGTCCGACTTTGGGCTCGCCGACGACACTGTCATCGCATTTACCAGCGATCATGGCGAGATGATGGGCGACCACGACTTCTACCGCAAGGCCGTCGGCTATGAGGGCTCGGCCCGGATTCCGTTCATCCTTGCCCCCGCGCCGTCCGACGCGAAGGCGGCCCGGCAGATCGTCGTCGACCAGGTGGTGGAATTGCGGGACGTGATGCCCACACTGCTGGATCTTGCCGGCATCCCGGTCCCGCCGGAGTGCGACGGCATATCCCTGGTTCCGTTGCTGCACGGCGAAGCCGGTGTTCCGGTCCGGGACTGGCTGCACGGCGAGCATGTCTATTTCGGACAGTCCCTGCAGTGGGTCACCGATGGTCATGTGAAGTACCTGTGGGCCTCGGGCTGGGGCACCGAAGAGCTGTTCGATCTGGATGCGGATCCCGGTGAGCTGGACAACCTGGCGGATGATTCGGCGCACGCCGAGCTGCTGGCATTGTGGAAGTCCCGGCTGATCCGGGACCTGACCGGCCGGGAGGAGGGCTTCATCGAGGACGGGCGGCTGGTCGCGGGGAAGGCCGTGACCTCCATCCTCCGGCACACGCGCGAACGGTTGGCAGGCGCCGAAGCCCATCTGCCCCGCAGATAACGCACGAAAACCGCGCTTTGCCGGCTCTTATCTGCGGGGCAGTTGGACCCGGGTGGCGTCCTGGTCCTGGTCCGCCGGTTCGACGACGAGCACCGTCGCGTCGTCGGCCACCTCGCCGATGGCCCGCTGATGGGCGCGGAGCCGGTGCATCAGTTCCAGCGCACCGACGGGCGTCGAGACGGCCTCCAGGAATTCTCCGGCATCGCTCATCAGGCCAAGATCGACGGCCCGCCAGGCGCCGTCCGAGGCCATCACCATCAGTTCGGGCCGGGGCAGCTGGACGACGTACGCGTGGTCAGCCGCCGCCGGCTCGCGGCGTGCCACCCAGAGCCCGTCCGCGGTGTTGCGGCGTTCCCGGTCCGCGATCTGCCGCACCCGGAGGCCGACCGGATCCGGGCCGGTAGTCGGCACGGCAGCGTGGATGCGGGAATCAGCCAGCTCGCTGAAGACGTGCTCTATACCGCCCCCGGCCAGCCGTACCGCCACGTGGCAGTCGGCCAGGCTGAGCACTTCCACGCCGCCGTCGTTCAACCGGGCTACGGAAACGGCCGCGCTGGGAAAGCGCACGCGTTCCTCCCCCACTGACCGCCGGCCGCCGTCGTCGACCTTTTGCAGCGCCGCCGCCAACAGAGCCCGGACGCCGGACTCCGACATCGGGGCCGCTGGCTCGGATTCCGCCACCACCTCGGTCAAGGCAATGGAGAGCGTCTGCGCCAGCCAGGAGGGATCGGAGGCTCCGGGCAGGCCGAGCGGTTCCAGCAGGGAGGTGGCACCGTCGATCACCCAGGCGGCCGGGCCGGCAAACCCGCAGGTATCCTCCATCACGTGCGCGTCCCCCTCGGACTGCACACGGGCACGGATCTTCCAATTCAGGGATTCGGGGGCCATCGCTCCACCCTAATCTCAACCGGGTAGCAGTTATCGCATCCAAATCGCGTTTTGAGTGCGATAACTGCTACTTAGTTGGGCTAGGCTTCGACGCCGAGGGTTTTGAGGATCAATTCGCGAACCCGCCCCGCGTCGGCCTGCCCCTTGGTGACCTTCATGACGCCGCCGACAATGGCACCCACGGCCTGGATTTTGCCGGCGCGGATCTTGTCCGCCACCTCCGGCTGGGCGGCCAGGGCGGTGTCGATCGCACTCTGCAGCGCGCCGTCGTCGGACACCACGGCCAGACCGCGGGTCTGAACCACCTCGGCGGGGGCTCCTTCGCCGGCCAGCACACCGTCCAGGACCTCACGGGCCAGCTTGTCATTGATCGCGCCGGAGCGGATCAGGGCGTCAAGTTCGACGACGACGGCCGGCGTCACGCCGAGCCCGACCGGATCGACGTCGGCCAGCTTGGCACGGCGCGCGATCTCCCCCATCCACCATTTGCGGGCGACGGCGGCGGAGGCACCGGCGGCGACGGTTTCCTCGATTTCGTCCATCACGCCGGCATTGACCACATCGCGGAATTCCAGATCCGTGTAGCCCCAGTCCGCCTGCAGGCGCTTGCGGCGCGCCGCGGGCGGCTCGGGCAGCTCGGCCCGCAGGGACTCCACCCACGCCGGGGTAGCCAGGATGGGCAGCAGATCCGGCTCCGGAAAGTAGCGGTAGTCATCCGCGTCCGATTTGGGCCGCCCGGAGGTGGTGGACTTGGTGTCCTCGTGCCAGTGCCGGGTCTCCTGCACAATGGTGTTGCCGGAATCCAGGACGGCCGCGTGGCGCTGGATTTCGAAACGGACGGCGTTTTCCACCGCGCGCAGCGAGTTTACGTTTTTGGTCTCGGAGCGGGTGCCGAACTTTTCCTGACCGTACGGGCGCAGCGACACGTTGGCGTCGCAGCGGACGTTGCCGCGCTCCATCTTCGCATCCGACACGCCGAGGTTCTTCACGATCTCCCGCACCGCGGCCACATAGGCCTTGGCAAGTTCCGGCGCCCGGGACCCGGCACCTTCGATAGGCTTGGTGACGATTTCCACCAGCGGAACGCCGGCACGGTTGTAATCCACCAACGAGAAATCGGCGCCCTGAATGCGCCCGGTGGCCCCGCCCATGTGGGTCAGCTTGCCGGCGTCCTCCTCCATGTGCGCCCGCTCAATCTCCACGCGGAAAATGCTGCCGTCGGAAAGCACCACGTCCAGGTGCCCGTCGTACGCAATCGGGTCATCGTACTGGGAGGTCTGGAAGTTCTTCGGAGTGTCAGGGTAGAAGTAGTGCTTGCGGGCGAAGGTGCAGGATTCGGCGATTTTGCAGTTCAGTGCCAGGCCGATCTTGATCGAGGACTCCACGGCCTTCCTGTTGACCACGGGCAGGACACCGGGCAGGCCCAGATCCACCTCGTTGACGTTGGTGTTCGGCTCGTCCCCAAAGACGTTCGGCGCGGAGGAGAACATTTTGGTGGCGGTGTTCAGTTCAACGTGGACCTCGAAGCCCAGGACCGGGTCAAACTTCTCCATCGCGACGTCAAAGCTCAGGGTTGCGTCGGTCATTATTTTGCCTCCATGGTCTGTGTCGCGACCAGCTCGGGCGCCATATTCAGGATCGGGCCGCCCCAGCTTTCTTCCAGCAGCCCTTCGAGCACGGCACCCACGCGGTAGAGCCGGGCATCCTCGCGGGCCGGGGCCAGCAGCTGGATCCCCACCGGCAGCCCGTCCTCGTCGGCCAGTCCGCCAGGAATGGACAGTCCCGGAACACCGGCCATGTTGGCGGGGATGGTGGCCACGTCGTTGAGGTACATGGCCAGCGGATCGTCCAGTTTCTCACCCAATCTGAAGGCGGTGGTGGGGGACGTCGGGGAAATTAGCACGTCGGCCTGCGTAAAGGCCGCGTCAAAATCGCGCTGAATCAGGGTGCGGACCTTCTGCGCGGAGCCGTAGTACGCGTCGTAGTAGCCAGCGCTGAGCGCGTAGGTACCCAGAATAATCCGCCGCTTGACCTCGTCGCCGAAACCGGCGGCGCGGGTGGACGCCATCACGCGTTCGATCGTCATGGGCCCGTCCTTGGGCAGCGTGCGCAAGCCGAACCGGACGCCGTCGAACTTCGCGAGGTTCGAGGATGCCTCGGACGGCATGATCAGGTAATAGGCGCCGAGCGCGTAGACGAAGTTGGGGCAGGACACCTCGACGATTTCCGCGCCGGCGTCGCGGAGCAGGTCCAGCGACTCGTTGAACCGCGCCAGCACGCCGGCTTGGTAGCCCTCGCCGCCAAGTTCCTTGACCACACCGATCCGCAGGCCCTGCACATTGCCGGTCCGCGCGGCCGCCACCAGGCCGGTGGACGGATCCGTCAGCGAGGTGGAGTCGTGCGGATCATGGCCGCCAATCAGTTCGTGCAGCAGCGCGGCATCCAGCACCGTCCGGGAAACCGGACCGATCTGATCCAGCGATGACGCCATCGCTATGGCCCCATAACGCGACACGCCGCCGTAGGTCGGTTTCACGCCCACCGTCCCGGTGACCGCACCGGGCTGGCGGATGGAACCTCCGGTATCCGTCCCGAGTGCCAGCGGAGCTTCAAAAGCGGCGACGGCGGCCGCTGAGCCGCCGCCGGAACCGCCGGGAATGCGGTCCAGGTCCCAGGGGTTGCGGGTGGGTCCGTACGCCGAATGCTCTGTGGAGGAGCCCATCGCGAACTCATCCAGATTGGTCTTGCCCAAAATCGGCATCCGTGCGGTGCGCAGCTTCTTGACCACCGTCGCGTCGTAGGGGCTGTGCCAGCCCTGCAAAATCCGCGACCCGGCCGTCGTCGGCTGCCCGACGGTTACGATCAGGTCCTTGACCGCGATTGGCACACCGGCCATTTCGTGCAGATCCTCGGCGTCTGCGCCGCCCCTGGCCCGGCGGCCGTCCACGTCGGCGGCGACCGCGAGCGCCTCATCGGTGTTGACGTGCAGGAAGGCGTGCACGCCGCGGTCAGCATCGCCGTCGACGGCGGCAATCCGGTCCAGGTGCGCCTGCGTCACTTCGACGGCGGAGACGTCCTTGGCCGCCAACATGGCGGCCAAGGTGGCCGCCGAGTGCTTAATCAGTTCCGTCATTAGTCCTCCTCCAGAATCGCGGGTACGCGGAAACGGCCGCCGCGTGCGTCCGGGGCGCCGGCGAGCGCTTCCTCGGCGGTCAGCACGTGGCCGACGACATCCTCACGGAGCACATTCGTGAGCGGAATCGGGTGCGACGTTGCGGGAACATCTGCTCCCGCCACCTCGCTGACGGATTTCACCGAATCGACGATGACGGCCAATTCGCCAGCCATCCGGTCCAGTTCGTCAGCACTCATCTCGATGTGAGCCAGTTGCGCCAGATGCGCCACGTCGTCACGGTTGATCGCAGCCATGGATCTCCCCTGCAGAAGTTGTTGTTTCCCGTCCAGTCTACTGTGCGGCAGCGGGCCATTTAGGGCTGGGACTCTGCAGCGTCGTAGAGGGAACCGTCACCGGGTTTTACCGGCGACGGCATCTTTGACTCGAAACGGGACATTCTCCGCAGCGGCCGTCCCCAGGGCTCCTGACATGACAGGACGGCCGTGCGGGTGATGTATTGAGTTTCCGGGGATTCTTGCTCGCTCAAGTCTTTTAATCATGCCCCCGATGTGAGATAATAAACGTGTGACTTTTTCGCTTA
>NZ_JASISR010000030.1:45918-47196 GCF_030063245.1 Paenarthrobacter sp. PH39-S1 | reverse complement strand
AAGACCCACAGCGCCGATGGTACTGCACTCGAGAGGGTGTGGGAGAGTAGGACACCGCCGGACACCATTTAGAAAACAAAAAGGCTTGAGCCCCGCACACCGTGCGGGGCTCAAACCATTTAACACCCCCCCCCCAAAAAATCGCCGGCACGGCACCCGCCGCCCGCGGGAGCCTGTCCAGTAGCGACACCGCCCACCCGCCGCCCGCGAATGAACACAATACCCCTAACGGACCAGGACGCGTTGAGTAGGCTTAAGTCATGTCAGAGCTCTTTTCCCATGCTGCCCCCGAACCTTCGCAGGAACCGGCTTCGCTTCAGACCATAACCGCTGAGGTGACCGTTCCGTCCGGTCTGCACGACGCCTTCGAGGGGTTCACGGACAATGTGCACCTGTGGTGGCCCATGGAGGACTACAGTGAATTCGGCGTCGATTCCTATCTGGGTTTCGAGGACGGCGACTTAGTGGAGGGGTCGGCCAAAGGAGAGAAATGTCTCTGGGCGCGTATCAACTCCTGGATATCGCCGTCGTCGTTTCTGCTGTCGTGGCTACTGGGCGGGGATCCGCTCAACCCCGACCACGTAGCCGTTTCCTTCCGTCCTCACGGAGATGGCGGCACGCGGGTGCTTCTTATCCACGAGCGTTGGGCGCCGCGGTCGGGAGCCCAACCTGGCGGCGACGTGTTCCGCGAATGGCCGCAGGTCCTGGACCGCTACGCACGGTTCATGGGCGGCTCGCAGGACGTCGACTAGAATGGTTCTAGGGTCACCGTGCCCAGAGATTTTTTTGTAATTTTTGTAGATCAATAGTGAAGAGCGGCTGTTACTGTGCCAGTTGGTCAGCTCGTGAGCATAGGAGTCCGACATGGCTGAATATAACGGCGGTAACCGCGGTGACAAGCCACATAACGACAAGTCGCCCGGCAGCCGGCCCGGCGACGGGAACCGCGGAGGAAATTCCGGAGGCCGTCCCAGTCAAGGCCGCGACGGCGGTCGGGGTACCGGCGGTCCCTTCAGGGGGACCAGTAACTCGGGCGGCGAGCCCCGCGGATTCCGTGCCCGGGATGACCGGCCTTTCACTGACCGTCCGGCCCGCGAGGGTGAGCGGAAGCCTTACGGGGATCGTGCTCCGCGCAGCGACCGGCCTTTCGCTGACCGTCCGGCCCGCGAGGGTGAGCGGAAGCCTTACGGGGATCGTGCTCCGCGCAGCGACCGGCCTTTCGCTGACCGTCCGGCCCGCGAGGGTGAGCGGAAGCCTTACGGGGATCGTGCTCCGCGC
>NZ_JASISR010000030.1:0-45819 GCF_030063245.1 Paenarthrobacter sp. PH39-S1 | reverse complement strand
CCCGCGAGGGTGAGCGGAAGCCTTACGGGGATCGTGCTCCGCGCAGCGACCGGCCTTTCACTGACCGTCCGGCCCGCGAGGGTGAGCGGAAGCCTTACGGGGATCGTGCTCCGCGCAGCGACCGGCCTTTCACTGACCGTCCGGCCCGCGAGGGTGAGCGGAAGCCTTACGGGGATCGTGCTCCGCGCAGCGACCGGCCCGCGAACAACCGTCCCTACAACGACCGCGCCGCGCCGCGCAAGGAATGGCAGCCCCGCGGTGACGGAGCCGCCCGAGGCGACCACGGTTCACGCGAGGACCGTCCGGGCGCTACTCACAACGCACGCGATCTGCGCAGCGCCAACCGCCCCGACCGGGAGCGGTCCCCGCAGATAGATGACGATGTGACGGGCACTGAGCTGGACAAGGTGACGCGGGCGCAGCTGCGTACCCTGGAGGAAAATAGCGCCGAATGGGTCTCCCGACACCTGGTGATGGCGGGCCGGCTGATGGACGTCGACCCCGAGCTGTCCTTCCAGCATGCCCTGGCAGCAAGCCGCCGTGGCGGTCGCTTGGCTGCCGTCCGCGAGGCCGTCGGCCTGACTGCCTATGCGGCCGGCCACTACGGTGAAGCCCTGCGAGAGTTCCGTACCTACCGCAGGATCAGCGGGTCCAATGAGCATCTTCCCGTGATGGCCGACTGTGAACGCGGGATGGGTCGTCCGGACCGGGCCTTGGACCTGATCCGTTCCGAGGACGCAGAGACTCTGGACACCGCCGGCAGGGTTGAGCTGGCAATCGTGGCTTCCGGTGCGCGGGCCGATCTGGGGGAGCGGGAGGCAGCCGTGGCCGCCCTGGAAATCGCGCAGCTGGACATGAACCGGGCATTCTCTTTTAGTCCCCGGCTTTTCCGTGCCTACTCGGACGCGCTGGAGGCCGCTGGCCGCAGCGCCGAGGCCGCCACCTGGCGCCGGCAGGCTGTCAAGGCGGAGTCGGCCCTGGGTATCGGCGAGGACGCGGATCCATTCATCGTTGACCTCGCTGAAGAAGAGGAGGATGAGGGTAAGCCAAAGAAGAGGCAGGACACGTCCATGTTCAACGCCGACGGCGAAGCGATCGTTCGGAAGCCGACGGCGCCGGTGAAGCGTGCGTCCGCTCCGCTCGTTGAAGCGGTTTCTGCCGACGAGGCCGCAACCTCCACGGTCGACGCTGCAGCAGTGGACAACATCGATGACGCCGAATCGGATTATTTCGATTCCGACGACGCCGAGTCGGATGAGTTTAGCGCGGACCCGGACGAGGCGCAGGACGGCAGTGGGCACGACCTCGCGGAGGACAGTGACAACAGCACTGGCAGTAGTACTGACAACGGCGCAGCGCTGGAAGACACCGAGGACAACAGGTCCGCGGCCGAAGGCGGTGCCCGGCATGACTGAGCAGGCACTGGTCACCGCCTTCGATTCGGTGTTGTCCGATCTGGACGGAGTCGTTTACACCGGGCCACACGCGATTCCGGGCGCCGTCGAGGCGCTGCAGCGTCTGGCCGGCTTCGGTGTCGAGCTGGCATACGTGACCAACAATGCGTCCCGTACGCCAGCTGACGTCGCCGCGCATCTGCGCGGGCTCGGTGCGCCTGCCGAGGACCATCAGGTGGTCAGTTCGGCGCAGGCGGGTGCCCGGTTGCTGGCCGATAAGTTCCCGGCCGGTTCCAAGGTGCTGATCACCGGCAGCGATGCACTGGCCCGCGAAGTGGAGCTGGTGGGGATGGTGCCCGTCCGCTCGGCCGACGACGGCGCCGCCGTCGTGATTCAGGGCTTTGAACCGACGCTGAGCTGGAAAGAGTTGGCCGAAGCCGCCTATGCCATTGAAAATGGTGCAGCATGGGTGGCCACCAACACCGATATGACCATCCCGCAGGCCCGTGGCATTGCGCCCGGGAACGGTGCGTTGGTGGCGGCCGTCCGGGCGGCCACGGGGAAGGAACCGCTGGTGGCGGGCAAGCCGGAAGCGGTGCTGTTCCATGCTGCCGCCGAACGGCTCGGATCGTCGCGGCCGCTGGTGGTCGGCGATCGGCTGGATACGGACATCCTGGGTGGCAACAACGCGAAAATGGCAACCGCCGTCGTGCTGACGGGTGTGGACACCACCGAGACAGTGCTGGCTGCCCGGACAGCCGAGCGACCCCGCTTTCTGCTGCGCACCCTGGCTGAGCTCTTCGAACCGTACCCGGACGTCACCGGCAGCAACGGAATCTTCAGCTGCGGCAAATCCACGGCGTCCGTGGCCGACGGTACCGTCAGCGTCTCCGGTGACAAGGACGACGTCGACAGCTGGCGCAGCGCCTGCGCTGCGTGGTGGGATGCCGTACCCGACGCGGCCGTGGCCCGGGCCCCCGAACTGCGCTGGCACGGCGGGTCACTAGACTAAAACCATGGCAGATCGGCATCCCGACGTGAGTTCGCATGACCTGGGTGCGGCCGAAGCGGCGGCGCCCGCGTCGGTTGCAGCATTCCTTGCCGCGCCTTCGGTCATCGGTTCGGGGCCCGCGCGGCCGGAGCTGATCTGGCCGGAGGTCATTCCGACGACGTCGGACGCCGCCGTGGACGCGGTCATGGCAGGGCTGCCGGATCTGCACCGGATGCCGACTGCCGACCACGCCGCGCGGTACAGCGCCCTGCACGATGATTTGAAACGGGAGCTGGACGCGGAGCCCGCCGGCACCACGGCCGCCGGCGCCGGGGCATAGCGGTGGCACGCCTGGATCAGGAGCTGGTGCGGCGCGCGCTGGCGCGGTCACGGACCCATGCTGCGGCTTTAATCGCCGCGGGCCAGGTCAGTTCCGGCGGCACGGTGTTGGTGAAGGCCGCCCGGCAGATTGATCCCGACCGGGAGCTGGCGGTGGCCGGCAGCGGCGGCCCAGATTACGTCTCCAGGGCCGGCCACAAGCTTGCCGGTGCGCTGGATGCCTTCCCGGACATCGTGGTGGCCGGCAAACGATGCCTGGATGCGGGAGCATCCACGGGCGGGTTCACGGATGTGCTGCTGCGCCGTGCAGCATCCCGGGTGGTCGCCGTGGACGTGGGGCACGGCCAGCTCGCGCCGGCACTCCGGGCGGATCGGCGGGTGGAGGTGCACGAGGGGCTGAATATCCGTTACCTGCAGGAATCCGATATCGGCGGTGCCGTGGAACTGACGGTCTGCGATCTGTCCTTCATCTCGCTCACCCTGGTGATGGTTCCGCTTGCCCTGGCCACCCAACCGGGCGCGGACCTGCTGCTGATGGTGAAGCCGCAGTTCGAGGTGGGTCGGCAGCGTCTGAGTCGGACCGGAGTGGTGGGCTCCGAACACGAACGGTGCCGGGCCGTCAGCCAGGTCGCCGCGGCCGCGGTGGCGGCCGGACTTGAACTGCGCGGTTTGGCGGTCAGCCCGTTGCCCGGGCAGGATGGCAATGTGGAATATTTCCTGTGGGTTGTCCGCACGCAGGCCTGCGCAATGCCTAAGATCGAGGAGCAGCAGGCGAGCGTACAGCGGCTGCTGGCGGAAATTTGGGCCCCAACGACGAACAGCTGACCGGAAAGCGGAGCCACATGAGCAGGCGAGTGTTGATCCTGGCCCATACCGGGCGCGAGGAAGCGATGGCAGCTGCTCTGGAGGTATGCCTCCAGCTGCAGGCCTCCGGGCTGATCCCGGTGATGTCACGGAACGAACTCGCGGATATGTCCGCGCATCTGGGCTTTACCGGTGTGCCGATGGAAATCCTGGATGTTGACGTCACCCTGGCGGCCATTGAGCTGGTTATGGTCCTCGGCGGGGACGGCACCATTCTCCGTGCCGCCGAAGAGGTCCGCGGTCTGGACGTGCCGCTGCTGGGCGTTAACCTTGGACACGTGGGCTTTCTGGCCGAGAGCGAACGGGCGGACCTGGCGCAGACCGTGGACTGGGTGGTCCGCCGCGACTACACCGTTGAGGAACGGATGACCATTGATGTGACGGTGTGGGCGCAGGGCCGGAAAATCCTGCAGACCTGGGCGCTCAATGAAGTGGCCATCGAAAAAGGAAACCGTGAGCGGATGATCGAGGTGGTGACAGAGGTGGATGGCCGTCCGCTGAGTTCCTTCGGCTGCGACGGCATCGTGATGGCCACCCCGACCGGATCGACGGCGTACGCATTTTCCGCCGGCGGCCCGGTGGTCTGGCCGGAGGTGGAGGCCCTGCTGATGGTTCCCATCAGCGCGCACGCGCTGTTCGCCAAACCGCTGGTGGTTTCGCCCAAGTCACAGCTGGCGGTGGAGGTGCTCACCCGCACCGAAGCACACGGAGTGATGTGGTGCGATGGCCGGCGGACCGTTGACCTGCCGCCTGGATCGCGTATCGAAGTCACCAAATCGGACCATCCGGTGCGGCTGGCACGCACGCATCAGACACCCTTTTCTGCTCGCCTGGTGCGCAAGTTTGAGCTGCCCATTGAAGGCTGGCGCGGGCGCGCCGGCGAGGAAGCTGCCGCGCGGACGTCGCAGATTCCAATTGTCCGCAGCCCCAAACCCATGGCACCCGTGGCGGTGCCACCAGCCCGCAAAGACCCTTCAGCCACCGACCAGGCCTGGCCCGCCCCGTCCGGCCGAAGGGCCCCCAACACGCCATGATCGAAGAAATCCGAATCAGGGATCTGGGCGTTATTGCCGAAGCAACGCTCACCTTGGGCCCCGGTCTGAGTGTCGTCAGCGGTGAAACCGGTGCCGGCAAGACCATGGTGGTCACCGCCGTCGGGCTGCTCCTGGGTGCCCGTTCAGACGCCGGAGCGGTGCGGACCGGTGCCAAGTCCGCCTCCGCCGAGGCGTCCGTCCGGCTGCCAAGCGGACACCGGGCCCTGGCACGGGCGCTGGAGGCCGGCGGCGAGATTGACGAGTTCGACGGCGGCGAGTTCGACGGCGGCGGCGGACCGTTCGCCGGGCTGTTGCTGGCGCGCACCGTCGGCGCAGACGGCCGCAGCCGGGCCCACGTCGGCGGCCGGTCCGCGCCTGTTGGAGTGCTCGCCGAGCTCGGTGAGCAGCTGGTGGCGGTGCACGGCCAGTCGGATCAGATCCGGCTCAAGAGCAGCACCGCCCAGCGCGAGGCATTGGACCGGTTTGCCGGGGATTTCCAGCAGACTTTTGCCGCCGGACTGGAGCAGTACCGGGCGCTGTACAGGCGCTGGCAGCACGCACAAACGGACCTGGATGAACTGCGGCACAATGGCCGGGAACGGCTCCAGGAGGCCGAGGCGCTTCGACAGGCCCTGACGGAGATCGATCAGGTGGATCCGCAGGTTGGCGAGGATGACGCGCTTAAGGCGGAATCCATTAAATTATCAAATCTCGAGGAGCTGCGGCTGGCCTCGCAACAGGCCCGTGAAGCGTTGATCTCGGAGGACTTCGGCGTTGACGCCGACGCAACCACCCTTGTTGATACTGCCAAACGGCTGCTCGAAAACGTCGCCGACCATGACGAGGAACTCGGCTCCGCAGCCGCCCGCCTTACGGAGGCGGGGATCGTCCTGGCCGACATTGCACGCGACCTTGCCGGTTACTCGACGTCTCTGGATTCGGATGGGCCCGGGCGCCTTGCCGAGGTGGAAGACCGCCGGGGTGTCCTCGCCGTGCTGGTGCGCAAATACGCGCCGTCGGTGGACGAGGTGCTGTCCTGGGCCCAGGCTTCGAGGGTCCGGTTGGACGAGCTGCAGGACGATTCGGGCCGCATCGAAGCCCTGGAGGCGGAGGTGGCGGCCGCGGCGGCGCAGCTCGCGGTGCTCTCCGCCCGGCTCACCACGTCCCGGACCAAGGCCGGCACCGAACTGTCCCGCCGGGTCAGTGCGGAACTGACGGCCCTTGCCATGCCCGATGCGAAACTCGTGATCGACATCTCCACTGCTTCCGCACCGGGCATCAATGGCGCGGATGAGATCGTCTTTTTGCTGCAGCCCCATGCCGGAGCGGCGCCCCGGGCGCTGGGCAAGGGTGCCTCCGGCGGTGAGCTCTCCCGCGTGATGTTGGCCATTGAAGTGGTGCTTGCGGCCGTGGATCCGGTCCCCACCTTCGTCTTTGACGAGGTGGATGCCGGCGTGGGCGGAAAGGCTGCGGTGGAGATCGGTCGCCGGCTGGCCATGCTGGCCAGGCATGTGCAGGTGCTGGTCGTCACCCATCTGCCCCAGGTGGCCGCGTTCGCGGACCAGCATATCCGTGTCACCAAGACCTCCGGGGGCGGGTTCACTTCCAGCGACGTGACCCTGCTCGACGACGGCGGACGGGTTCGGGAGCTGGCGCGCATGCTGGCCGGCCAGGAGGACTCCGCGACGGCCCAGGCACATGCCCGGGAGCTGCTCGATGAGGCGCGCAGCGGCCGGTGAGGGCGTCAGGTGACCGTGTCAGGTGCGCAACGGCACAACCGCAGACGGACAATATGGACCAGTCCGACCCGCCCCCGACGCAAAGGTGCTAGGCTCGAATTCCGTGGTGCATCGATCAAATTCCCGGTTCAGTGGTCAGTCCAAGACGACCAAACATATCTTCGTCACCGGCGGCGTGGCGTCTTCTTTGGGGAAGGGGCTGTCGGCCTCAAGCCTCGGTCATCTGTTGAGGGCGCGCGGGCTTTCCGTCGCGATGCAGAAGCTGGATCCCTACCTCAACGTCGATCCGGGCACAATGAATCCCTTCCAGCACGGCGAGGTATTCGTCACCGATGACGGTGCCGAGACTGATCTGGACATCGGCCATTACGAGCGGTTCCTCGACGAAAGCCTCGAAGGCTCCGCTAACGTGACCACCGGGCAGATCTACTCGACCGTCATCGCCAGGGAGCGCCGCGGCGAATACCTCGGTGACACGGTCCAGGTCATCCCGCACATCACCGACGAGATCAAACGCCGGATGCGCCTGGCTGCGGAGGCCAAGACCCCGCCGGACGTCATCATCACGGAGATCGGCGGGACGGTCGGCGACATCGAATCCCAGCCGTTCCTCGAATCAGCGCGCCAGGTCCGCCAGGACGTTGGCCGGAACAATGTTTTTTTCCTGCACGTCTCGCTGGTGCCGTACATCGGGCCGTCCCAGGAATTGAAGACCAAACCCACCCAACATTCCGTGGCCGCGCTGCGGTCCCTGGGCATCCAGCCGGACGCGATCATCCTGCGCTCGGACCGTGAACTGCCCGATTCCATGCGGGAGAAGATCGGCCGCGCCTGCGATGTTGACGTCGACGCCGTCATCGGCTGCCCGGATGCCCCCAGCATCTACGACATCCCCAAGACCCTCCACGCGCAGGGTCTGGATTCCTACATCGTCCGTGCACTGGACCTGCCGTTCAAAGACGTTGACTGGACCAAGTGGGACACCCTGCTGGAAGCGGTCCACAACCCCGCGCACGATGTCGAGGTCGCCTTGGTCGGAAAGTACATCGACCTCCCGGATGCCTACCTGTCCGTCACCGAGGCCCTGCGTGCCGGCGGCTTTGCGAACCAGACCCGGGTGAAAATCCGCTGGGTGCCCTCGGATGAATGCGCCACCGAAGCGGGAGCGGCCAAGGCCCTCGACGGCGTCGACGCCGTCTGTGTACCGGGCGGCTTTGGTATCCGCGGGCTTGAAGGCAAGCTAGGGGCGCTCACCTTTGCCCGCGAAAAGCAGCTTCCCACCCTGGGCTTGTGCCTTGGCCTGCAGTGCATGGTGATCGAATACGCCCGCAATGTCGTCGGGCTGGATGGTGCGTCGTCCAGCGAATTCGAACCGGATTCCAAATATCCGGTCATTGCCACGATGGAAGAGCAGCTGGACATCGTGGACGGCAAGGGCGATCTGGGTGGAACCATGCGTCTGGGTCTCTACGAAGCGAAGCTGGATGACGGTTCAGTCATCGCGGAAACCTACGGCAAGACCACCGTCAGCGAGCGCCACCGCCACCGCTACGAGGTGAACAACAAATACCGGGAGCAGATCGCCGCCAAGGGGCTTGTGTTCTCCGGTACATCGCCTGACGGGAAGCTGGTGGAGTTTGTTGAATTGCCCCGCGACGTCCATCCCTACTACGTGGCCACCCAGGCGCACCCGGAACTGAGTTCACGTCCCACCCGCCCGCATCCGCTGTTCGCGGGACTGGTGGCGGCCGCACTGGAGCGCCAGCGGTCCACCCGGCTGCTCGAGGTCTGAGCCGTGATGGTGAGCCCGGACGGGGCACTGGCAGGGACCCGGGACAATGGTGAGAAAATCGCAGATCTGCCCAGCCCCCGCTCCCTGGTGTCTTCGGAGACGGTGTACCGGGGCCGGATCTGGGATGTGGTCAGCGATACCTTCATTCTGACCGACGGCGCAGTTGTCGACGGCGCAGAATCCGACGTCGGCAAGCCGCTGACGCGGGATTACATCACCCATCCAGGGGCGGTTGCCGTGCTGGTGATGAATGACGCCGGGCAGGTGCTGATGATCAGCCAGTACCGGCACCCGGTGGGGATGACGCTGTGGGAGATTCCGGCCGGCCTGCTCGACGTCGACGGCGAAGACCCCGTCGCGACTGCGGCACGGGAGCTGGCCGAGGAAGCGGACCTGATGGCGTCGCAGTGGCTGGTGCTGGCCGATGTCTTCAACTCGCCAGGCTCGTCCAGCGAGGCCATCCGGATCTATCTGGCACGGGGCTTGTCCGAGGTCCCCACCGACCAGCGCCACACACGCACCGAGGAGGAAGCCGAAATTGCCTTCGCCTGGGTTGAGTTGGAAGAGGCCGTTGCGGCCGTGCTGGACGGATCGCTCCATAACCCGTCCGCCGTCGTCGGTATTCTGGCTGCCGCAGCAGCGCGGGCTGACGGCTTTGCGTCTCTGCGTCCCGCCGATGCGCCGTGGCCGGCGCACCCCGGCCAGCGGGGATAGTGAATCCCTCGGCGGCCAGCCGGCCCCCTGGCAGTTCCCGTTCCACCTCAGCGCATGACGAAAAGACCGGGGCCGGAAGCACCTCTGTGGGTCTGAACCGGGCCGTGATCGAATACCTGCAGCATGTGGGGGTGGAGCGTGGGCTGGCAGCCAACACGATGAGCGCGTACCGGCGCGATCTGGACCGGTATCAGCAGTTCCTCGCGGTATCCGGAGTGCAGGCACCGGCGGACATTACCCGGCATCACGTCACCGGTTTCGCCCGGGCCATCGCGGACGGGTCGGACGGATCCACGCCATTGGGTGTCCGGTCCGCTGCGCGTACCATCGTCGCCGTCCGCGGGCTGCACAAATTCTGGGCGCTGGAAGGCATGACGACGACGGATCCCGCCGCCGATGTGCACCCGCCGATGGCCGGACGACGGCTGCCGAAGGCGATCAGCGTGGATGAGGTCACCCGATTGCTGGAGGCCGTCGGCGCAGACACCGCCACAGGGCTGCGCGACCGCGCCCTGCTCGAATTCCTCTACTCCACCGGGGCCCGGATCAGCGAGGCGGTGGGACTGGATGTGGACGATGTTGCGGTCGAAACCAGCGCATCGCCGGCCAGCGGCGGGACCGGCGGTCCCGCCGTCGTCCGGCTCTTCGGAAAGGGTTCCAAGGAACGCGTGGTGCCGCTGGGCTCCTATGGAGCGCGGGCGGTCCAGGCTTACCTCGTCCGCGGCCGGCCACTGCTGGCGGCGAAGGGCAAGGGCAACCCCGCCCTGTTCCTCAACGCCAGGGGCGGCCGCATCAGCAGGCAAAGCGCCTGGACCATTTTGAAGGCGGCCGCCGGGAAAGCGGAGATCGGCGCGGACGTCTCTCCGCACACGCTGCGGCATTCCTTCGCCACGCACCTGCTGGAAGGGGGCGCCGACGTGCGGGTTGTCCAAGAGCTGTTGGGCCACGCCTCCGTGACCACGACGCAGGTCTACACGCTGGTCACCGCGGAAACGCTGCGTGAGGTCTATGCCGCTGCGCATCCGCGCGCCCTGGGCTGAGGCCGCCGGGTCCGGGCGGGGGGATGCGCGCTCCGGACGTAGGCTGGGATCATGACTGCTGCCGAGGTAACACTGTGTTTCCTGCTCCGTGATACGCATGGGCGACAGGAAGTACTGCTGGGGTTGAAAAAAACCGGGTTCGGCACCGGCAAGATCGTCGGCATTGGTGGCCATCTGGAGGCGGGGGAAAGCGCTGCACGAGCGGTCTGCCGTGAGGTGGCAGAAGAAGTTCATGTCCGGGTGGAAGAATCCGATCTGCTGTCGGCCGGGACGGTGGATTTTGTCTTCCCGTCGCAGCCGGAGTGGGACATGTGCACCACGGTGTTCCTCGCCACCCGATGGCAGGGTGAGCCGGCGGAAAGCTCGGAAATAGCACCCCAATGGCATCCTGTGCGGAACCTGCCGCATGAGCTGATGTGGGCCGACGCCAGCCGGTGGCTACCGCCCATGCTCGCCGGGGAGCGGCTCGCGGTTCGGGTCGTCCTTCACACCGACAACGAAACCGTGGCCGAATATGTATCCCAGTCGATGGTCTGACCCCCGCCGCGCCGCAGCCGAACTATGACGGCGATCCCTCGTCCATGACGTGGGGCGCAGCGTCATCGGCGGGGATCGCCGTCATAAGTGAGCGGTGCCCAATCATCAGCCGGTTTTGGCCACGGTCAGCAGCACGGATCCCGCTTCCATGGCACGCAGGGAGTGCCGGGCCTGGGGGACAATCAGCAGATCACCCGGTGAGCCCTCCCACGAGGTGTCGCCGGAGGAGAGCACCACGCGGCCACTAAGGACATAGACGGTGGCTTCGCCAGGGTTTTCATGCTCGTCGAGCTGCTGTCCGGCAGCCAACGCGATCACCGTTTGGCGCAGCACGTGTTCATGGCCGCCGTACACCGTCTTCGCACTGCGCCCGTTGGTGGACGATTGAGCCTTGCTCAGCAGCTCTCGGTCCAGGGCCTTCAGCGATGATTTTTCCATGCGGCGCTCCATCTCTTCCAGTACCGTATCTTCCCGGCCTGTGTGGTTGATTCAGACTGTGTGGTTGACTCAAACTGTGTGGTTGACTCAGACCGCGTGGGTCCGGACAATGGGAGCCGGCAGCCCCGCGGTCCAGACCCTATGGCACTTGGCGTTCGTCGACGCCGTCGTACAGGCTGAGTGGGCGGATCAGCGAGTTGGCTTCCAGCTGTTCCATGATGTGCGCGGTCCAACCGGTAATACGGCTGGCCACGAACAGCGGGGTGAACATCTGAGTGTCAAAACCCATCAGGTGGTAGGTGGGTCCAGCGGGGTAATCCAGATTCGGCTTGATGTTTTTGGCCTGGGTCATGGCGGATTCCAGACCTTTGTACAGTTCGCCCAGGTCGGGGCGGTTGTAGTGGGCGACCATCTTGTCCATGGCGGCCTTCATGGTGGGAACGCGGGAGTCCCCGTTCTTGTAGACCCGGTGGCCGAAGCCCATGATCTTCTTCTTGTCCGCCAGCGCGTCGTCCAGCCAGGTCTTTACCGATCCGGCCACGTCATCACCGTCGGCGGCTTTGATGATCTCCTCGAACGTGTGCATCACGGCCTCGTTGGCGCCGCCGTGCAGCGGGCCCTTCAGCGCACCGATGGCCCCGGTGACGGCAGAATGCAGGTCCGCCAGCGTGGAGGTGATGACCCGGGCGGTGAAGGTGGAGGCGTTGAAGGAGTGTTCCGCATACAGGATCATCGAGACGTTGAAGGCGTCCACCACCTCCGGCGCCGCTTCCTCGCCGAACGTCATATACAGGAAGTTGGCGCTGTAGCTCAGATCGTCCCGCGCCGGGACGGCCTCAAGACCGCGTCGGCGGCGTTGGTCATAGGCGACGACGGCGGGCATCGCGGCGAAGAGGTCCAGGGACTTCTTCAGGTTGGCTTCCTTCGAGGAGTCCTCCGACAGTGGGTGGTTGGCTCCCATGACGCTGGCCGCTGTCCGGCAGATGTCCATTGGATGGGCGCTGACCGGCAGCAGGTCGACGGCCGCCTTGACGTTGTCCGCCAGGGCACGGTCCGCGCGCTCCCTCGATTCGAAGTCAGCCAGCTCGTCCGCGGTCGGCAGTTCACCGTTCCACAGCAGATAGGCCACCTGCTCAAAGCTGCATTTGGCGGCCAACTGCTGCACCGGGTAGCCGCGGTAGAGCAGCGAGTTGGTGTCCGCATTGACCTGGGAAATCCTGGTCGTGTCAACGACGACGCCGGCCAGGCCCTTGTGGATTTTCGTGGCTTCAGGTGTTTGTGTCATGACGCTCCTTAATGCTTGCCGGGGACCTGGAAGTTGAAGACGGAGGTGTCGAAATGATTGTAGGACTCATAATCCACCAATTCGTACAAACGTGCACGCGTGAGCATGGCCTCCACAGCGGATTGCTGCGTACCATCGGTCTTGATGGCGTCCAGCGTCCGTTCCGCCGCGCCCATGGCGCTGCGCAGCAGAGTCACCGGGTAGATGATCATGTTGACGCCCACGGCGGCCAACTGCTCCGAAGTGAACAGCTCACTCTTGCCGAACTCCGTCATGTTCGCCAGGATGGGCACGTCCACCGCGTCCCGGATGGCGGCGAACTCGGAGAGGTCCTGCATGGCTTCGGGGAAAATGGCGTCCGCCCCGGCCTCCACCAGGGCTTTGGCCCGGTCCTGGGCAGCCCGCAGCCCGTCCGCGGCGCGGACGTCCGTCCGGGCCATGATCAGAAAGTTCGAGTCGCGGCGGGCGTCCGCCGCGGCCCGGATCCGCTTGGTGGCCGTCTCCAGATCGACGACGTTTTTGCCGTCCAGGTGGCCGCAGCGCTTGGGATTGAACTGATCCTCGATGTGGCAGCCGGCCAGGCCTGCGTTTTCGAGCTCTTGGACGCTTCGGGCCACGTTCATCGGCTCGCCGAATCCGGTGTCGGCGTCGACCATGCAGGGAAGGTCCGTCATCCGGGCGATCTGTCCCGCGCGGACGGCGACCTCGGTGAGGGTGGTCAGTCCGATATCCGGCAGGCCCAGATCATTGGCGAGGACGGCACCGGAAATGTAGACGCCGTCGAAGCCCTTTTCCTGGATCAGCCGCGCGGAGAGCGGGTTAAATGCTCCGGGGTACTGCTGCAGCGTGCCGGAGGCCAGCCCGGCCCGGAACGCCACGCGCTTGTGCTCGGGTGTGGTGGAGGAATACAGCATTAGAAGAGTCCCTTCCGTGCGTTCGCCAGGTTGACGACACCGGCCGCGGCCTGGATGTTCAGGCCGTCCAGTTCACCGGCGCCCAGTTCCGGCAGCCGCTGGACGGTGTTCAGGAAACGGCTGATTTCGTCCTCGTCCACGAGCCGTTGGCCGCTGTCCCCGGCGGCCAGCGTCCGGAGTTTGTTGATGTACTGTTCCCGGGCAAACGGCCGTGCGCCCAGCGGATGGGCGTCGGCGACGGCGATCTGGTCCGTGATGGTGCGGCCGTCCGTGAGGGTGATTTCCACCCGGCCGCCGAACGCCTTTTCCTGCGGATCCAAGGAGTGGTAGCGGCGGGTCCATTCCGCATCTTCCTGAGTGCTGACCTTGTGCCAAAGTTCCACCGTGTCCGGCCGCCCGGCGCGCTCGGGCGCATAGGAGTCCACGTGGTGCCAGTCGCCGTCCTGGAGAGCGACAGTGAAGATGTACGGGATGGAGTGGTCAAGGGTCTCGCGGGAAGCGGTCGGGTCGTATTTTTGCGGGTCGTTGGCGCCCGAGCCGATCACGAAGTGGGTGTGGTGGCTGGTGTGGATCACAATTTTTTGCACAAGGCTGGGGACGTTCGCCGGGTCCACCAGTTCGGGGTGCTCACGATGGAGCTTGCGGGCCAGGTCAATCCACGCCTGCGCCTGGTATTCGGCGGAATGCTCCTTGGTGTAGGTGTCCAGAATTGCCCGCTTTGCCTCGCCATCGGCCGGCAGTGGAACCTCGTAGGAGGCGTCCGGTCCGTCCAGCAGCCAGGCGATGACGCCGTCTTCGCCCTCATAGATCGGCGTGGGGGAGGTCTGCCCGCGCATCGCGCGGTCCACCGCCTCGACGGCCATCTTGCCGGCAAATGCCGGTGCGTGGGCCTTCCACGTGGAAATCTCGCCCTTGCGCGACTGGCGCGTCGCCGTCGTCGTGTGCAGTGCCTGGCCCACCGCCTGGAAGATCGTTTCAGCGTCCAGACCCAGCAGCGTGCCGATGCCCGCGGCCGCGGACGGCCCGAGGTGGGCCACATGATCGATCTTATGTTTGTGCAGGCAAATGGCCTTGACCAGGTCCACCTGGATCTCATATCCGGTGGCAATGCCGCGGATCAGGTCCGCGCCGGTGCTCCCCACGTGCTGACCCACCGCAAGGATGGGCGGGATGTTATCGCCCGGGTGGGAGTATTCGGCGGCCAGGAAGGTGTCGTGATAGTCCAGCTCTCGAACGGCCACGCCGTTGGCCCAGGCCGCCCACTCGGGGGAGACCCGGTCCGGAATACCGTAGATGCACGAACCCTTGCCGCTTGCGCTCGGGCCATGGGTCAGGGCCTGTGCCCGGGCCGCGACAATGGGACCACGGTTCAAGGAAGCGATGGCGACCGAGGCGTTGTCAATGATGCGGTTAATCACCATGTCGGTGACCTCCGCCGTGACGGCGACCGGGTCGGCCGCCACCTTGGCAATCTTGTACGCGAGCTGGTCCTCCCGGGGCAGGTTTTCCTCGCTCTTGTAAACACGGACGTGATGGGTGAGCACCATGGTTTCCTCTCGGGTTTGCCGTATGCCGGCCGACTGGTGGTTGTTAATTGGTGTTGGTGGAAAGCAGATGGTCCAGGCTGTTGTCCAGATGGACGGTGGTGGCGGCACTGGCGACCGCGGCGTTTCCCCTGGCGATCGCATGCGCAATGGTCGCGTGCTCCCGGGCGGCTTCCAGCAGCCGGCCCGGATTGTCCTGGGAAAGGCGACGGACCCGGACCAGGTGCACGCGGAGGCTCTTGAGCGCCTGGGCCAGGTAGCTGTTGCCGATCGCGGCGTCGATCGCGGCATCGAGGCGCCCGACCAACTCGTAGTAGGCGGCGCGGGACGGATCCGCATTGGTCAGCAACCCGGGCGCGCCGCTGAGTTCCCGGTGCAACTGCCGGAACACCTCGCGGTCGCCGCGCACGGAAGCGAGTTCGACGGCACGGCACTCCAGCGTTGCCCGGAGCTCGAACAGCTCGCGCACGTGGTCCATGGAAATATCGGTGACCACCACGCCCCGGCCGCGTTGCGCCGCGGTCAAGCCTTCCGCGGTGAGCCTGGCCAGAGCCTCGCGCAGGGGTGTGCGGGAAACGCCCAGCCGCTCGGACTGCTCGACCTCTGCCAGGACGGATCCGGGCGGGAGCCGCCATTCGACGATGTCGCCGCGTAGTGCGGCGTAGGCCCGGTCGCTGGCCCGCATGCTGCCTCCTTGCTTGGTTCTGCTCCGCTGCCTGCCCGGCTTGCCTGTTCGGCCGCCCTGCTCGGCTCGCCCTTTGGGTCAGCCACTGCTCGGCTGCGGATTGAGCTTCTGTGATCAAGTGTATACAAAGACCGGTGCAAAGTGGCAACATCCCGGGGTAGCTTCCAAACAGTTGCCATGGTTGTATACATAACTCTTGTTTTGCGCCACTCGGTGCGGCTAGTATGACTGACATCACAGCATCGTGAATGGGAGGATTGACATGGCTGCAGAGAATTACCGGGCCGTTTATCAGCGCAGTCTGCGCGATCCGGAGGGGTTCTGGCTGGAGGCCGCCCAGGCCGTGGACTGGTATACCGAGCCGTCGCGCGCGCTGGACGCCGCCGCTGCGCCCATCACCAAATGGTTTCCGGACGCGCAGCTGAATACTTCGTTTAATGCCTTGGACCGCCATCTGCTGGCCGGTCGCGGTGAACAGGACGCGCTGATCTACGATTCGGCCATGCTGGGCATCCAACGGCGCTATAGTTACGCGGAACTGACGGATCTGGTGGCGCGTTTTGCCTCCGTGCTGCGCTCGCAGGGGGTCGGCAAAGGCGACCGCGTTGTCATTTATATGCCGATGATCCCGGAAGCGGTGATAGCCATGCTCGCCACCGCCCGCCTGGGAGCGGTGCATTCCGTGGTGTTTGGTGGATTCGCCGCCGCCGAGCTGGCGGCGCGCATCGCGGACGCTCAGCCTTCCGCCGTCGTGACCGCATCCGGAGGGCTGGAACCGAACCGTAAAATTGAGTACCTGCCGGCCGTGGCCGAGGCCCTGCGGCTGGCGGACGCCGCCGGCACGCCGGTGATCGTCAAGGCACGGGACGGCTTCGAGGCCGCCGCGGGAGACCCCGGGACGGACTACGGGACCTGGCTCGACTGGGACGTTGAAGTGCGCGGCGCGGGGCGCACGGATCCGGTGCCCGTGGCTGCCTCGGATCCGCTGTATATCCTCTACACCTCGGGAACCACAGGTGCGCCCAAGGGAGTGGTTCGGGACAACGGCGGGCACGCGACGGCGTTGATGTGGACCATGACCAATCTGTACAACATCCATCCCGGTGACGTGATGTGGACCGCCTCGGATGTGGGCTGGGTGGTCGGTCACTCCTACATCGTCTACGGACCACTGCTCGCCGGTGCCACCACCGTGCTTTATGAGGGGAAACCTGTCGGAACCCCCGACGCCGGTGCCTTCTGGCGCGTGGTCAGCGACCACCGGGTCCGGGTGCTCTTCACAGCGCCCACCGCCCTGCGGGCCATCCGCAAGGTGGATCCGGACGCCGCCGAGCTGGCCACCTACGACATGTCCTCCCTGACGATGCTTTTTGCGGCGGGGGAGCGGCTGGATCCGGATACCTATCACTGGGCCGAACGGGTGCTCAACGTTCCGGTGGTGGATCACTGGTGGCAGACCGAGACGGGCTGGGCTATCTGCGGCAATCCGCGCGGGCTCGAACCGCTGCCGATCAAGGCCGGGTCGCCGTCGTTCCCAATGCCGGGCTTTGATCTGCGCATCGTCGACGGCCTGGGGGATCCGGTACCCCCAGGTACGGAGGGGAATATTGTGCTCGGCCTGCCGCTGCCGCCCGGCACCCTGATGACGTTGTGGGGCAGCGACGAACGCTACGTCTCCTCCTATCTGCGCGCTTTCCCCGGGTACTACACCACGGGTGATTCCGGTTACGTTGATGACGACGGATACGTCTTCGTGATGGGCCGCACCGATGACGTGATCAACGTGGCCGGCCACCGGCTCTCCACCGGCGCCATTGAACAGGTTCTGGCGCGGCACCCCGCGGTGGCCGAATGCGCCGTGATCGGGCTGGCCGACGTCCTTAAAGGCCAGCGCGCCAGCGCTTACGTGGTGTTGAAATCCGGCGTCGAGATGGACCAGGAGCAGCTGGTGAAGGAGCTGATCGCGCTGGTCCGCCGCCAAATCGGTCCCGTCGCGGATTTCAAACAGGCCGTGGTGGTTGAATCCCTGCCCAAGACGCGGTCGGGGAAGATTCTGCGCAAGACGATGCGCCAGATCGCGGACGGTGACGAGTATGCGGTCCCATCGACGATCGAGGATGCCAGCGTCCTTGACGCACTGTTACCCATTCTGCGTCCGGCGGAACTGCCCTGATCCGACCAGACCTGGACTTGTCCGCCCTCGGCCCGGTAACCGAACCGGCCGGAATAAATATCACGCGGCCGGTAAACGAACGTGACCGGCCCGACGGAATAAGCGCCGGGACGGCCGGGTTGGGCCCAATATGAGAGCCATTGGGCTGGATGCCATGGTGGACATTGAGTTCCCCGTCATCACTGGCTGGGACGTCTCCGGAGTGGTGGAATCGGCCGGTCCGGACGCACCGGAGTTTAAGCCCGGAAGCGGAGCAGCACGGCGGGGCCTGGATATGGGTGCGTCCTTCCGGGGAAGACCTGCAGGCTGGAGCAGACGGCGGACGCTTACCGGCTCAGCATGGAGGGCCACCCGCGCGGAAAAATCATAGTCTACGTCAGCTAGCCAGTCAGTTAGCCCCGCCAGAGATATTCATTTTCCGGCCTGCCCGGAGTCCCATAGCGTGCGGTCCGGCGCACGGTCTGCTGGTCCGCCAGGTACTCCAGGTAGCGCCGCGCGGTGACGCGCGAGATCCCCAGCCGATCCATGACCTCGGACGCCGAGATAGGGCCGGCATGAGATTTGAGCAGGACGACGACGGCGGTCAGCGTGCTTTCGGACAGCCGTTTGGGCAGTGGTGCCGCGGTGGGCGCGCGCAGACTGGCCAATGCCAGATCGACGTCGTTTTGCGAGGCACGCGCGGTGGGGGAAGCCAGCTGCTGTCGGAAGTCGCGGTAGTTGGCGAGCTTTTCCGCGAACATCGCGTAGGTGAAGGGCTTGATCAGGTACTGCACTACACCGCTGGAAATGGCTGCCCGGACCACCTTCAGGTCCCGAACGGCGGTGATGGCGATGATATCCACCGCAAGACCGCCGGACCGGATGCACCGGGCGATGTCGAGCCCGTGCAGGTCCGGAAGATTCATATCCAGCAGAATCAGATCGATCGGTTGACCGGCTTCGGCGGCCTGCTGCAGAGCACGCAGCGCGGACTGCCCGTCAGCGGCAGTGCCGGCGAGCGAAAAACCGCCGATCCGCTGCAGATAGACGGCGTGCGCATCGGCGGCAATCGGTTCATCCTCGACCACGAGGACTCGGATCGGCGGAGGTTCAGTGTTCACGGCTGCTCCCTGGCATCTGGTTGTCCGGCGGGCTGTTCGGTGCCGGGACCGGTGCCGGGACCGGTGCCGGATCCGGTGCCGGATTCCGTACCGGTAGTATCCGCGGGCAGAAGGACGGTGAAAACGGCCCCGCTGTTTCCTGCTGCAGGTGATCCTTCCACCTGCGGCCCGTTCCCGCGCGGCCCGATAATCAGCCGGCCGCCCAGCCGTTGGACGGTCTGGCGGACCAGCGCCAGCCCGATCCCGCGGCCTGCTCCGCCCGAATGCTTCGTGCTGAAACCTTTGGCGAGAACGCTGGCGGCCTGTGCCGCATCCAAGCCAGGCCCGCTGTCGGAGACTTCCAGCTCCAGCCCGTCCGCGGTCGGACCAAGGTGTAGAGCCACCCATCGTGGTTCGGCGCCGTCGGCCGCGGCATCCATGGCATTGTCCAGCAGGTTCCCCAGAATCGTGACTGCGTCGTGCGCGCGGAGGCCGGAGAACTGTGTCCGTGTTTCGGTGCTGATCCGCAGCTCGATCCCGCGCTCGCTGGCCTGTGCGATCTTGCCCATGAGCAGCGCGCTGAGCACCGGCTCATCCGCCGCATTCAGAACCTCGTCGGCGAGCCGCTGGCTCAACTGCAGGTCGGCGGTGGCGAACTCCAGTGCCTGACCCGTGCGGCCCAGCTCCAGCAGGGACACCAGCGTGTGGATCCGGTTGGAATGTTCGTGGGTCTGGGCGCGGAGGGCGTCCGTCAGCGTCTGCGTCGACCGGAGCTCGTCGCCCAGCTCCGCCATGACGGTATGGTCCTGCACCGTGGCGACCGTCCCGATGCCCACCGCGCCGGAACCCTGGTCGGCCCGTCTGACCCGGCTGGTCCGCAGGCCCCGGTTGGTTCGCGTGCCCCGGCTGGCCCGCATGCCTGGGTTGGTCCGCCTTATCGGCAGGGGCTCAGCGTCGGATCCCGGGGAGCGCGCCGGCTCCTGGCTGACCACCAGCAGGCGGTCGGAGGTCAGGTGCAGTTCATCCCTGGCGGTGCGCCCGCTGCGCAGCAACTCCTCCAGCGAGGGCGGCAGATCCAGCTCCGCCAGCTTCGGTGCCGGTCCGTTCTCCGAGGGGACCGGGATACCCAGCAGCATTGCCGCCTGATCGTTGTACATCACCAGTTCGCCGTTGCGGTCCGTCAGCACCAGCCCGTCGCGGACCGAATGCAGGACGGACTCGTAGTAGACAAACAGCTGCCCCAACCGCTCCGGCCCCCAACCGAGCGTGACCTTGCGCAGGTAGCGCCCCAGCAGCCAGGCGGCCAGCGAACCACCCAGCAGCAGCACCAGGGCAATACCGACGACGGCGGGCAGTGAGCTGGTGAACGCGATCTCGACATTTGTCACGGTCACGCCGGCGGCGACGAGGGCCCGGACATTTCCGGCCCCATCCTTCACCGGGACAATGGCACGCACCGAGGGGCCAAGCGTTCCGGCTGTCACCTCCGTATAAGCGTGCCCGGCCAGCGCCTGATCAACCGAGCCGATGTAAAGCCGGCCGATTTCCGCAGGATCTGGGTGCGTCCAACGGGTACGGTCCGGCGCCATAATCGTCACGAAGTCCGCTTTCGCCTCCGCCATCACCTTTACCGCGTAGGGCTGCAGTTCCCCGGACGGATCCGGGGAGGCCGCTGCGGTCAGGACCAGCGGGTTGTCCGCCACGGTGGCCGCAATGGACATAATCCGATCCTCGGCTTGGCGGTAGGCCTGATCCCGCGCGTCGACGAAACCCGCTGTCGTGACGAACACGGTCAGTGCCAGTACAAACAGCACATTGACGGCAAACAGCCGGCGCGCAATGCTCCAGTCGTGGATATAGACCACCGGCTCCTTCATCTGTGCTGAATTCTTCTGTGCCCGAAATCATATCTGCCTGAAATGCTGCGTGCCTGAAATGCTCCGTGCCTGAAATGCTCCGTGCCCACAACCGAGGGGACGGGTTGGGTGGGACCAATATGAACGCAAGGGTGATTGCTGGCACACCGAAAGGCATGCTGGTCATTGTGCGGTAAGGAAGCCGCGCTCACCAAGACTAACTAAAGGAGTGCGCGATGACCTCTCAGCCGAGTAAATCAGCTGCACCTGCGGTCCGCCGCAAAGGGCTGGATAAAACGCATTGGCTGTACATCGCCGTCATCGTCGCCGTCATTCTTGGCGTCGTCGTCGGACTGGGGTTTCCCGGTAAGGACGGCTTCGCCGCCCAGCTTAAACCGCTGGGCGACGGATTCATCGCCTTGATCAAGATGATGATCGCGCCGATTATTTTCTGCACAATTGTGCTGGGCATCGGTTCCATTGCCAAGGCGGCGACGGTAGGCAAGGTCGGCGGCCTGGCATTGGGCTATTTTATGGTCATGTCCACCTTCGCCTTGGCCATCGGGCTGGTGGTGGGCAACATTGTCCACCCCGGGGCGGGCCTGCACCTGCAGGACGCGGTCTACAAGGCCCCGGCGGAGAGCGCGGGCAACACCGAATTCCTGCTCGGCATCAACCCCACCTCGCTGCTGTCCTCGCTGACCGGGAACAACATCCTGCAGACACTCCTGGTGGCACTGCTGGCGGGGTTCGCGTTGCAGAAAATGGGTAAAGCCGGCCAGCCCATCCTCAAGGGGATCGGCCACATCCAGAAGCTGGTCTTCCGGATCCTGATCATGGTCATGTGGCTGGCCCCGGTGGGGGCCTTCGGCGCCATTGCCGCCGTCGTCGGCCTGACCGGTTGGCAGGCCGTCCTGAGCCTGCTGTCCCTGATGGGCGCGTTCTACCTGACCTGCGCCATCTTCATCGTGGTGATCCTTGGCAGCATCCTTAAGCTGGCCACCGGCGTCAACATCTTCAAGCTGATGCGTTACCTGGGCCGGGAATACCTGCTCATTGTCTCCACCTCATCCTCGGAGGTGGCTCTGCCGCGGCTGATCGCCAAGATGGAGCACCTGGGCGTTTCCAAGCCGGTGGTGGGCATCACCGTACCCACCGGCTACTCTTTCAATCTCGACGGCACCGCGATCTACCTGACCATGTCGGCGCTGTTCATTGCCTCGGCCATGGGCACTCCGCTTGACCTCGGTTCGCAGATCGGGCTGCTGGTCTTTATGATCATCGCCTCCAAGGGCGCCGCTGGTGTCAGTGGTGCCGGGCTGGCCACGCTGGCCGGCGGGCTCGCCTCGCACCGGCCGGACCTGGTCGGCGGTGTCTCGTTCATCGTCGGTATCGACCGGTTCATGTCCGAGGCCCGAGCGCTGACCAACTTCACCGGCAACGCCGTCGCCACCGTGCTGATGGGCACCTGGGTGAAGGAAATCGACCGGGAACGGGTGGACCGGGTGCTGGATCGGCTCGAGCCCTTTGATGAGGCCACCATGTTGGCCGACGACGGCGGCTCCCACGGGTACGACGGCGGCGCGGACCACGGGCGCGCCGGCGGCGCGGACCACGGGGCCTTGACGACGATGGATGGGCAAATCAGGGACGCCGCGGGTACCGGATGGGAAAAGACCCGCGCCTGATCCTCCATCCCTGACATCGACGACATACCGACCATCGATGACGCACTTGGGGCACATGTTGTTCGCCTCGACGACATGGGCGCCGAGTGCGTCATCGATCGCGGGAACGGGACTTCCCCACGGGATTTTCGTAGTGCGCGACCACCGTTCGGCGGCCGGCCCCGTTTTCCTCGTTGTAGTCGATTGTGCTGACCGAAACGCCGTACAGTGTGGATAATTCGCGGGCGTTGAGCAGTGCTTCCGCCGTACCGGTCCGCACCGTGTTCTTGTCCATAAGCACCACCGAGTCGGCCAGGAAGAGGGCATGATCCGGATCATGGCTGCTCAGCAGCAGCGCCATGCCGTCGGCGACCAGGGCGCTTAGGAGCCTCAGCACCTGTATCTGGTTCTTCAGATCGAGCCCGGTCGAGGGCTCATCCAGCACCAAGGTGGGGGAACCTGCGGCGATGGCCCGGGCGATCAATACCAACTGTTGTTCGCCCCCGCTCAATGTTGGGAAGAGCCGTTCGGCCAGGACACCGATCCCTACGCGTTCCATCGCCTCGTGCGCCGCCCGCGTGTCGGCCGTTCCCGGTGAGCGGAACACGCGGATCTGCCGGGCCCGTCCCATCAGCACCATGTCCAGGGCCCGGTAGGCGAAGGCGCTGCCGTGGGCCTGCGGGACATACCCCACGGTGTCATCCCGAAGGACAGTGCCTTCACTGGGTGCCAGGAGTCCGGCGGCGCAGCGTGCCAGCGTTGTCTTTCCGCTCCCATTGGGCCCGAGAATTGCCGTCGCGGATCCGGCGGACACCCGGAAACTCACGTTCCGGAAGACCCAGTCCCGGCCACCGGTGCCGGAACCGGAGCGGGCACGGCCCCGTCCCCCATAGGAGAAGCCCGCGTCGTCCAGTTCAAGCACTGTCCCAGATCCTGTCCCGGTTGTGCCGCAGCAGCACGAAGAAGACGGGGGCGCCGATCAGCGCCGTCAGCACGCCCAGCGGAATTTCGCCGCCGGTGATGGTGCGGGCGACGGTATCAACGGCGACGATGTAGGAGCCGCCGAGCAGAAAGGAGACGGGCAGCAGCACCCTGTGATCCGGCCCCACCCACATTCTGGCCAGATGTGGAATCACCAGCCCCACCCAGCTGATGACGCCGCTGACGGCCACCGCGCCGGCCACGATCAGGGCCACCGAGATCAGCACCACCCACCTCAGCGTGCGTGGCCGAAGCCCCAGTGCGGCAGCGTCCTCATCGCCCAGGGAGAGTACGTTAATTCGCCACCGAAGGGCGAGCAGCGCCGAGGTGCCGGCAAGGATTGGTACGACGGCGATCAGCACCTTGGCATAGCTGGCGGTAGCAACGCTGCCCAGCAGCCAGAAGACGATCGCGGGCAGCGTGCTGAACGGGTCGGCGAGGTAGGTTATGAGCGAGACAAGTGCGGAAAAAAATGATCCCACCACCACGCCGCCGAGGACGATCAGCAGCATCGGCGTCCCGCCCCGTCCGGAAGTGATCAGGAACAACAGTCCCAGCGCCACCAGGCCGAAGAGAAAAGAGCCGCTGACCAGCATGATGGCGCCGGCGCCGACGAGCAGCGCGATGGCTCCGCCGAAGGAAGCGCCAGCCGATACCCCGATGATTTCCGGGCTCACCAAGGGATTGCGGAAGATGGCCTGCAGCGCCGCGCCGCCGATTGCGAGACCGCCGCCGACCAGCAGCGCCAGCATGACCCGGGGGAGGCGTACCAGCAGCACCACACTTGCCTCGGAACTGGTCGCGGAGCTGTCCAACGGCAGCACATGGGAGAGGAGTGCCTGCACCACGTGCCAGAACGGGACGGTGTAACGGCCCATGGCCAAGGCCAGTAAAGCAAAGCCGAGCAACAGGACGGCGGTGCCCGTCACCGGGCCGAAGGCTTTCGGAGAGCGGAAACGTCGGGGGTTCCCTGGCCCCACCCGCCGGTGCTCCCGGACCTCATGCGCCATTGAACTGCCGGTAGTTGGCTGACTGACCGTTCACCGACGTCCACAGCATAGTGTCGATGTCCGCAGAGCTTGGCTCACGGCCGTAGAGGAACTTGTAGTCGTCCACGATCGTGCTGCGCAGTGGAGAGACCGTCTGGTCCGGGAAAGCGATGTCCGCCAGCCAGCGCCACATCAGCGGCGATTCCTGCCCGGGAGGGTCCCAGCGGTAACCGCCCAGGGGGACTTTGTAGACGCGTCGATCGCGCACCGCTGAGACGTCCTTCCAAACCGGGTCCGAGGTGATGTCAGCGGGCAAGGCGTCGTCGAAATTGCCCAGCAGGAGGACCTCCGGGTCCCACGCCAGGACCTGTTCTACGTCCACCCCGACCATGCCGGAACCCTTGGCACCCTGGTCGCCGGACGCGGGATTCGTTCCGCCCACCAGCTTGATATAGAAGTCGTTGTAGCTGGCATTTCCCGCCACCTTGAGGCCGCCGGTAAACCGATTGAAATAGAGGATGCTCGGTCCCTTTCGGGAACGGCTGGCGGTCAGCGCCATGATATTCGTCCGCGTCCGGTCGCTGCGGGCCTTGATTTGCGCGGCGCGGTCCGGTTTGCCCAGCATCGCGGCAAACATCGCAGTCCAGGCATCCACGTCCTCCTGCTTGCCCGTATTGGTCAGACCCAGGACCTTCAGCCCCGCGTTTTCGAGCGGTTCCGTGAACTGCGAATCGCTCCACTGCACCACGACGTCCGGATTCAGCGCCCGGATGCTCTCCACGTTGGGGGTGAAGTCATTGGCGGCGACGTCGTGTGGGATCTTCAGGGCGTCGGGGAACAGCTTGCCCATAATGCCGTCGCGCATGGCGAGCCAGGAGGCGTTGTGCATGGCGGCCAGATGGGCTGCGCTTTGGTCGACGGCGACGAGCAGCGAGGCGGCGGGCATGGGAATCGTCACGACCAGGGTGACAGGTTTGTCGAAGGTCAGCGTCTTACCGCGCTGGTCAGTTACAACGATCGGCTGCTGGGCGCTGACGGCGGCGCGCGGCGTGTCGGCAGGTTCCGTTTTTGGTTGCCCGCAGGAGGCGAGGGCCGCCGCACCGCCGGCGACCAAAATGGTGGACAGAGCCGAGCGACGGCTCATGTCAGGACTGCTCACGGGCTGGCCTCCTTACGGTAAAGATCAGCAAAGTATGCATTTTTTCAATTGCTCACAGCATCCGCCCGAACGACAGGGCTGTCAATGATAGCGTCGGCCTGCCGGTGTCCTGTCCCAGTGGCTTGGGGCAGCCAGTGCAGCGAACGTCCGGCGCCGGGAATTAATGCCGGGACGTCACCTGCTGCGAGGGGCCAAATCCTGGTCCTTGTAGCCGGCGGTGGGTGGTGCTAGCGTCAAAATTACCTTTTGCTGAACGAGGCCGAATCATGGTTATTAACGGTGCCCAGTTGTTTGTCCGTTACGCCTATCCGCCCAATTCGCGGGGCAGCTGCGGCCCGGAAGACAGCGACGCACTGCTGCATTACGGTCAATCCGGGGTGACGGACCGCGGACTTAAGGAGCTGGCAAAAGGCTTCGCCGGCGCATGGCCGTATCTTGAGCTGATTGCCGGGGCCACCAAAATCGCCGATCCGCTCGATTACCGGGTGGTGGAGGCCTATTGGGTGGGCAACAGACTGCTGGACACCGTCGGCGTGACGAATATCGGCAACTCGATGGAGGACCGCTTCCGCGCGCGGACGGGAATGCAGTTCCCGCATCTGGTCGAGGGAGTACTCGCCGGCGGGGTTCCGCACCACAGCTTCCATGTCTTCGAGATATATCCGTGGCTCGGGCTGCTCCGCGACGACCGCAGATACCCGACGGCGCTGAATGTGCTGGACCAGTGCCGCATCCGCTGGGGTGAAGTGCTGGCCGTGACCGCGGATGAGGCTGTGGTGCGCTCGCAGCCCCTGGTCTGGGACGGAGCGGTGCTAAGTCTTGGCCCGGCAATCGTGGAGACGGCCAAGCACGCCGTCGCGGGGGCAGGCTTTGTGGCCGATCTTGCCGTGGGTGACGCGGTATCGCTGCATTGGGATTGGGTGTGCGACCGTCTCACACCCCTGCAGCTGCAGCGGCTGCAGCACTTTACAACCAGGCACTTGAAGATAGCCAACGTCGGCGTCGAACACCGCGGCACTGCCGTAGCGCTGGAACGCTAACGCCCCATCGCGGAGCGCCCGGTTCTAGCCAGCGGTCGCGTCTTCATCCACGCCGGAACCCATGAGCTTCAGGCCGCCCATCGCCTGCTCGGCTCCGGCCGCATCTACACGTTCCAAGGCGAAGCCCATGTGGATAATCACCCACGTCCCCGCTTCCAGGGGCCCCTCGTCCAGCAGACCAATGTTGATCTTTCGCCGTACACCGGCAACGTCCACCAGCGCCAGTTGGTTGCCGTAGCCGGCCAGCAGTTCAATCACCTGGCCAGGGATTCCCAAGCACATGATCCGTTTCTCCTTACCGCTGGAATACGTTCAGTGATTTCATTGATGAGCTGCCGAATCTCACCCAGCGCGTCGGGTATGGCGGCTTCCACCGATTCGGATAAGCCGATTCCTTCAGCCAGGTCACCGGGCACGCATCCCACGACGAACGTCAGGGGGAAGTCGCCGCCCAGGGATTTCATCCTGCCCAGCACGGCCGCCGGGTCCATGCCATGCGGGTCTAAGGCCGGTGGCCCGCTGCGGCCATGATCCGTGCTGTAATCGCCGTGAAGATCCTCGGGCCGGACCTGCAGAACGCGGATGGCTCCGGGCTTCGCCGGCACCCGGCGGGAGCCCCCTGTTCCCTTTCCGCTGTTGCCTGTCAGCGGCGGGACGGCATCGACCAGGATCAGGGCGTCCACGCCATCCAACAGGTCATAGGCCAGATGCATTCCGCGGATGCCGTAGTCCACCGCGCGGACGCCCGGACTCGCCATGGCGGTATCTGCGCCCATCCGGCGCACAACCTCCGGGCCGAACCCGTCATCACGCTGGAACATGTTGCCTACTCCGGCCACGAGAATGCAGGCAGGGGCAATCGCACCGTCACCTGCGGGCACGGGTACAGAGTCACCCGCCATCACACGGTCACCCGCCGGCCCGGCGCTGCTGACTCCCGCGCCGACGGCATCGACGCCGCTCACATCCGGCTGATTTTCACGTAGCGGACAATGTCCGGGATCGAACGCACCATCACCGCGATTCCTGTCAGGGCTGTCAGTGCCAACAACACAGCGGACATTTTTCCAAGGCTTCTCATGTCAGGTTCCCTTTCCGTCATTCATCGCGGGTACCGGACCGAGAGGCTCCAGCTCGTCCGGCGAGAAATAGAGGTATCTTCCGTACCACTCCTGCAGTTCCGCGGCCGGATCCGCTTCAATCACGACGGCGACATGCGTGCCGCCGTCGACGTCAAAATGAACGCCGGTCACGCGCGCCGTCTGTCCGGCAGAGAACAGGTCCTGCGCGTCGGCCCGGCGGTTGGGCCGGACCACAACGCGACTGCCCCTGGTGACGGCCACCCCGTTAATGACGACGGCGTCGGCTTCCGGTCTGACGCTGGAATCGGCCGCCGGGTCCCACCACGGGGGGCCCGCCAGAGGATCGTCGGTCAGCACCGGGAAGGCAGCGGCAAGGTCAGTACCATCCCGGGGGGCGCCAAGGAGTCCGGCGCCGCTTCCGGGACCGGCACCAAGCTCTTCTTCGGCATGGGGACTGCGCAGGATGCCGTGCAGAGCCTGCAGTTGAACATCGGTCATCGCCTCGCAGCGGTCGATGATGGCCGCAGCCCGCGGATCCGTTGCCCTGGCTTCGGCCTTTTCATCCTCGGTGAGCGTCAGTACGCGCAGCGTAAGGATCTCGTCGATTTCGGTTGAATCGTAGAGCGCCACCGAGCTTTCCGGAGCCACGGCGGGATGGTCATAAAGAATGATGGGGGAGATCAGCAGGACGTCGCTTTGCCCCTCGGGGCCGGCCAGGACAGGCCAGCCGCGGTGCTGCGAGCAGGACGCCGCCGCGGCCCGCGCGTCCTCCGGCGGGTCCAGCAGCGAAATGAAGTCCGCATCGTGCAGGCTCAGCAGCAGGTGCGTTCCGATGAAGGACAGAGCGATTGCTTCCGGCTTTTTTACTGTCGGGCACCCTGCCGTGTTTTCAGCACTCACCCGAAGACGCAGCAAGCCAGCGGTTGAGGATTCTCCGCCGCAGGTTCCTTCACCGCCGCCGGTACCGCCGAGTGCGGTACCGCCTACTGCGGTGGTGCCGAGCCCGACCTCGCACTGAAGCGGCAGCCGTCGGCGTACCAGTCGTCCTGCCACCGCACCGGCCGCATCCTGGAGCGTCTCCACTTCTTCGGCACCGGAAATCTGAACCGGCACAGTCAATCCGCCGGCCAGTTGATCGAGCGCGAACGGACCCAGCATCATCTCCTGTTCGGTCGCCTCGTCCCACGTCAGCCAGCGGGCCGCACCGATGCTGAGCTCCGACACCGGCGTGAACGTCCCGTCGTCGAACTTTTCGCACGTCCGGGACTGCAACTGCAGGAAGCGCAGATGCACCTCCAACCGGGCGTGCCGGCCGGCACGCAGCAGGGCATCCGTGAACATGGTTGATTCTTCGCCTGCCCCGGCGGCGGCCGCGCCGGGAGGGCCCAGGATGCCGAACTGCCAGCGTGACTGGTTTTTCTGTGAGGAGGCACGGTAGGGATAGAGGAGGTACCCCTCGTAAAGGACTGCGTCCGCGATGGCCCTGGCCAGGCTAAGACTTGGATTCATCATCGGACCGAATCACCGGCCGCCGCCAATAGCCCTTCAACAGCGGCTTCCCACGTGGTAAGCCCGAGGCTTGATTTGTAATGCGCCAGCGCTTTAAGTACATCCCGGTCAAGCCGGATCCAGCCGCTGTTGGGAAAATGTTGGTCCATCAGTTCAGTCCAGGTGGAGACCGGCAGTTGGAACGACGCCTCGCGGTCCCATGGGACCTGTTCGACGCCGAACCCCGTGACTCCCTTGGTGAAGATCGTTCCCGAGAACAGCAGTTCCACGGGGATGGTGCGCTCGCGGAGCGCATGCAGGTACTTCGCCGCCGCGACCTCGAAGTCGAACGTACATGGAAGTGCCAGATCCACCTCGGCCTGTCCGGTGAAACCCTGCACCATGGTGCTGCACTGCATCCAAAGGAAGGGCTTCAGCGTCGAAGGCCAGCGCACGCGGGTTCCGAAAAGATCCAGCAGACCGGCTTCCTCCTCCGGGGTGTAGCCCCTGCGCTGCGGCTGAATCCGCACCTGGCAGCGCAGCGCTATAGCATGGATTGCCTCCCCGGTGGATTCGGTCAGGAACAGCCGGGCGGTCAACTGGGGGGAGGCGGCATAGCGTTCCGGGATAATGTCCAGGACACTGAAGCCAAGGTCCGTCATGGCCGGGGCCCGCTTCCGGCGTGGACCGATCCGGAGAAAGTGCCGGGATAAGGTCTGCTGCGGTTGTTCACACGCTCAAAGAACGCGGTGAGCTGGGCACGCGCGTCTTGGCCGCCGTCGAAGCCCCGCCAGACCTTGCGCAGTTGGCCGACCAGTTCATAGCAGGCATCAATCGGCACGAGATGGCAATCGGCCTTCAGGCGCTCCGGTCCGGGAGCACGGATCAGCAAAGCCTCCGTGTCCGGCACGGCAACGGCAACGGCAGGGTTGCTGGCCAGCACCGTGTCCCAGGCCCCCAGTGGCAACTCTGACTCGGTGGCACCGGCGGGGCCAGGATAAAATGCAACGGTCCGCCCCATCCGGGAATTGGTGAAGAAGAATGCCAAGCCAACGGGAATCTCAAGTTCATCCCACCCGCCGCTTCCCAGTTCAAACCCGGGGAAGGAAAGGTAACGCTCGGGCACCGAACGGTAACGCAGGTGCGCCGTCGCATCGGTGAAGAGCAGGTAACACGGGCGGCAAGTGCACATCAGTGCGCGGCTGTCCACGTCCACCACGTGCTGGTGTTTTTCCGCAAGAGGCTCGGCGCACATCTCACAGCGCTCGCCAGCGGTGGCGGCTGGACGACTGACAGCGATGCGCCGGAGCATGGCAACCGGCCCTGCAGCTGCGATGCTGCCTGTTCCGGTGTTCACGAAGCCGTCCTGGCAGGGATGGCCACGGAGGTAACGCCGCCGCGAACGAGCAGCGGAAGGGGATCCAGATGCATTGCCTTGTCTTCCAGACAGGCACCGGCCATCCGGACATCAAAATGGGCCCGGCAGGTGGGGCAGCGCAGCAGCCCGCCGCCGGTGGGGGCTGCAAGGGCGCGCTGCAACGACGCCCCGGCCATGGACTTCGTGCACCGTGGGCAGTAATCCAAGTAAGCGAAAATATCCTCGCCGATCCGGCAGGCCAGCACCTGGGCTCCACCGATCAGGAAGCCGGCCACCTCGCCGGCCTGCAGTCCGGCAAGCTCCGCCGCCGCCTCCCATGAACCACCTGCTGGTCCCGGAACGGACCGTCCGGCCTGTAGATCCTTTTCTGCCTGTTGATCCAGGCGCATCCGCAGCGCATTCACCGGAATGACCGCAGGGGACTGGGCGGACTCCTCCTCCGCCACCTGGATCGATGTCACTTCGGGGGCCGCCGTTTCAATGGCATCCTCGACAGCAAGCTTGAGTGTCACGGACGAGGACGGGCAACCGTGGCAGCTCCCCAGCAGGCGGAGGCTCACCACCCCGTCCGCGCTGATGCCCAGCAGCTCCACGTCGCCCCCATGGGATCCAAGGTACGGCCGGACACTATCCAGCGCCGCGGCGACTCTGGTTGGCAAGTCCTGTGGATGCAGACCGTGGACCAGCAGCAGACCTGAGATCAGCTCGTCTTTGATCAGGGCCTCCAGTGTGCCGTCCGTTTCGCCTCCCCGGGCCGAAATGACGTCCAGCACGCGTTCCAGCCCGGCGCCGTAGAGATCCGTAACTTGCCGGACCAGTTCCTCGGCGCGCTCGCGGGCCACCGAACCACCGGAGGACAGGGCGTCCAACAGCGTTCCGATCCGTTCGCCAGAGTTCCGCAGCTGGTCCCCGCCGGACCTGGCCGCAGGCACCGGCGCCGCGGCCCACGGTGCGGCGGCCGCAGGAGCTACGGCTTCACTTGGCTCCAGCAAACCGTTCTGCGCGTTCATGGCAAGTCATTCCCCGGTGAGGGACTGCGTGGGGGAGTGCAGCCTATCCAAGGATTTACCCTCGCCCAAATACATGTGCACGCCGCAGGGCAGGCAAGGGTCGAAGCTACGGACCGTGCGCATGATGTCGATCCCCTTGAAATTCTCCCGATCGTTTTCTTCAAAGATGGGCTGACCCTGCACCGCGTCTTCATAGGGTCCCGGGGTTCCGGAGGCATCACGCGGACTGGCGTTCCACGGTGTCGGCGGATAGGGATGGTAATTGGCGATCTTTCCGTCGCGGATCACCATGTGGTGCGAAAGAACGCCGCGGACCGCTTCGGTGAAGCCGCAGCTGACAGCCTCGTCCGGGACCTCAAACGATTCCCACGTCTTGGTCCGCCCGGCACGGATTTCCTCGAGCGCCTTTTCTGCGAAATGCAGGGCAGTTGCCGCGGCATACGCCTGGAAATAGGTGCGGGCCCGGTTGCGCTCGAGTGTGTTGCTCCATTGCGGGATCTTCCATTCGAGGGACACGGGTCCCTTGAGCGCCGTTTTCGGCAGGTTGATCTCCACGCTGTGTCCGGTGGATTTGATGTAGCCGATATCGACCAGCCCCGCCAGCGCCGTTGACCAGAGCCGTGCGAGCGGGCCACCACCGGTATCCAGCGCCAGATTCTCTTGCCCGTCGAACCAGCGCGGCGACATCACCCAGCTGTACTTGCCCTCCAGATCCCGCTTTTGCGGGAGCGGGTTGGTGTGCTGGTTCCACGGATGACGCCGGTCCACCGGGTTGCCCAGCGGATCATTCTTGACGAACATTTCCTGGTCATTCCAGTCCTCATAGTAGGAGGAGCCAAGCATGATCCGGATGCCGAGGTTGATCCGCACGAGATCCGTGGTGACCAGTTTTCCGTCGACGACGACGCCCGGGGTGACGAACATCTTCCGGCCCCAGTCTGTCATGTCCTTGTAGGCGAAGTTGCAGAATTCCGGGTCCTGGAAGGAGCCCCAACACCCCAGCAGCGTCCGCCGCAGCCCGACCTGCTCATAGCCGGGAAGCGCGTCGTAGAAGAAATTGAAGAGGTCGTCGTGCATGGGTACGACCTTCTTCATGAATTCCACATAGCGCATCAACCGGGTGATGTAGTCCGTCATCAGCTGGATCGTGGCGACGGTGCCGACTCCGCCGGGATAGAGCGTGGAGGGGTGTACGTGGCGACCCTCCATGAGGCAGAACATTTCCCGGGTGAGCCTGCTGACCTGCAGCGCCTCGCGGTAAAACTCGCCGGTAAATGGATTCAGCGAGCGCATGATGTCCGCGATGGTCCGATAGCCGTGTTCGCCTTCATGCGGGGCGCGGGTGTTTTCCGCCTTGGCCAGCACACCCGGGTTGGTTTCGGAGACCATTTTTTCGCAGTAGTCCACGCCGACCAGGTTCTCCTGGAAGATATTATGATCGAACATGTACTCCGCGGCTTCACCCAAATTGACGATCCATTCGCCAAGATGTGGGGGCTTTACCCCATAGGCCATGTTTTGCGCGTAGCAGGAGCACGTGGCGTGATTGTCCCCGCAGATCCCGCAGATCCGGCTGGTGATGAAGTGCGCGTCCCGCGGATCCTTGCCGCGCATAAAGATCGAGTAGCCGCGGAAGATCGATGAGGTGCTGTGGCACTCCACGACTTCCTTATTTTTGAAATCGATTTTGGTATAAATGCCAAGGCTGCCCACGATCCGCGTGATGGGGTCCCATGCCATCTCCACCAGTGAGTCGTCTGCGGTGCTGCCCTGTGCGGGTAATGGAATCGTGGAGGTCATTGCCTCTGCCTCTTTCTCATGCCGTTCTTACCAGGTACGGGTGGCGCCTGTAAGCAGTTCGCGGCCGGTCCTGCGCCAGCGTGGTTCCTTATCAAGGGTGTTCATGGTGATGTGCCGCAGAGTCCGGACGGCAGCGCCGTACGGCCGCACAGCGTTGGTTGAGAGAATGCCGCCAGGAGGCTCGTCCATGAACGGCATGAACTTATCCGGGAAACCTGGCATGGTGCACCCTATGCAGATGCCGCCGACGTTCGGACACCCCCCAATTCCATTCATCCAGCCGCGTTTGGGAACATTGCATTTAACCACCGGGCCCCAACAGCCCAACTTCACAATGCACTTCGGGGAGCCGTATTCGGTGGCAAAATCACCCTGCTCGTAGTACCCCGCCCGGTCACACCCCTCGTGCACGGTCCGGCCGAATAGCCACGTCGGCCGCAGCGCGTCGTCCAAGGGGATCATCGGTGCCTGTCCGGTCGCCTGATAGAGAAGATAGGTGATGGTTTCGGAGAGATTGTCCGGCTGGATCGGGCATCCCGGAACACAGACAATCGGTATCCCGGCCTTGGATTTCCAGTCGTAACCGAGGTAATCGGGAACGCCCATCGCGCCGGTGGGGTTACCTGCCATGGCATGGATCCCGCCGTAGGCAGCGCACGTACCGGCGGCAATAATCGCAGTCGCCTTCGGCGCGAGGCGGTCCAGCCACTCGCTTGTCGTGATGGGTTGTCCGGTTTCCAGATCATTTCCGAATCCGGACCAGTATCCGCCCACGTCGTGCAGTTTCTCGTTGGGAATGGAACCCTCTACAACGAGGACAAAAGGCTCCAATTCCCCTCGGTCCGCCTTGCGGAACCACTCAAGGAAGTCATCAGCGCCCTCCTGCGGGCCGCATTCGAAATCAATGAGCGGCCAGTGCATGGCAATCTTCGGCAGGCCGGGCAGGGCACCGAGAGCGATTTCCTCCACGCTGGGCTGCGTTGCCGCGGTCAGTGCCACCGAGTCGCCATCGCAGCTGAGCCCTGCATTGATCCACAAAACATGTATAAGCGCTTCTTCGGCCTTAATCGAAGCTTCTGTAGGCATCGTTGCCTCCTTTGAGAGTCCTGCTCATCCGAGCCGGGCCCATTATGCGTATGTCTGCACCTCAGACACGGACGCCATCCGGTAGAGTAGCGGCGCCCGCGCGCACCGCCGGAGCATTAGCATTTTTCATCAGCCAGTCGTACCAACCGTCCAGGCCTACGCCCGTCGTGGCGGAAACGGAGAGCATCTCGACGCGTGGATTCAGTTGCCGTGCCTGGCGGAGGCATTGATCCACGTCGAATTCAACATAAGGCAGTAGATCCGACTTATTGATAATCACGAGATCTGCTGCCATAAACATGTGCGGATACTTTTGCGGCTTATCATCACCCTCCGTGACGGAAATAATTACTACTTTGGCTGTTTCGCCGAGATCAAAAAGCGCCGGACAGACCAAATTTCCGACATTTTCAATGAAGAGCGTTGATCCCTGCTCCGGATTCAACGCGTCGAGCCCCCGTCGGAGCATATCGGCGTCCAGATGGCAGCCGGCTCCGGTGTTAATCTGAACGGCCGGACGCCCGGCGGTGCGGATACGGTCAGCGTCCAGCGACGTCTCCTGGTCGCCTTCGATGACGGCGATGTTAAGCCTGCTTCCCAGTTCTTCAATGGTGCGCACCAACAGGGTTGTCTTGCCCGCTCCGGGGGAACTCATCACATTGAATGCCTGGATGCCGCGTCCCTCCAGCCAGCCCCGGTTCCGCGCCGCCAGCAGATCGTTCTTGGCGAGCAGGCTTTGCTCCAGCGCGATCGTGGCCACCGGAGCATGGCTGTGCGCCTGCCCACTCTCGTGCACGTGATCGTGGCCACCATCGTGCGCGTGGTCGTGCGGTTGCTGCCGGCCGCCGTCGTGCAGATGCTGGTGATCGAGGACCGGTTCCGGGGACGCACCGCTGCCGTCCCCGGTTGACACCCGGACTCCGACGTCGTCGCCGCAACCGCAGGTAGCACACATTTTTACCCCACTTCCACGGAAGCAAGCATCAGCTCGCGGCCGCCCGTAATTTCAACGTCGGCGCTGCCACAGGTGCACAGCGGGATCGTATCCGGGAGAATGAAACTCTGCCGGCACGTGTGACAGGTGGCCCGGCCCGCTGGCTCATCGATTCGCAGATCCGCCCCGGCCAGCGGGGTTCCCTCGGCCAGCAGCTGGAAGCAGAACCGCAGGGCATCCGGCAGAACTCCGCTGAGCCGCCCGATTCGCAGGTTCACGCCGGTGACAGTGCGATCGCCGGTGCAGTCGAGCACCGCGTCAACCAGGCTTTGGGTAATGGAGAGTTCGTGCATGGGCTTTGCCACCTCGTGACAACAATGTAGGCTCATGGGCCGTTAACCGCAATAGGTTCCGGCGGCCTGTGCAGCGCATTCTGATCCGGCGGTCTGTGCAGTGCTCTCGGGTGTGCTACGGAGCACACCCGAGTGCGGTACGGAAGGGTGCGACGTCAGGAGTCGACGTCGGGCGGGGTTGGACGCCGCAGCGCTGCGGTCCACTTATCTTCGATCCGACCGAACTTCCAAGTGCCGACGGCGATGATCCAGGCCAGCACAAAAATCGCCACGATGGCGTAGCCGACGTTGTTCAGATCCATCCCCCCGATAGCCGCCAGCGGTCCGGAGTGGATCCCGGTTCTGTCGACCAGAATGGAGATGAGCTCGATCGACCCGATAATCAGCGCCACGGCAACGGAAAGCCCGGTGATGACGAGGTTGTAGTAGATCTTGCGGACGGGTTTCGAGAACGCCCAACCATAGGCAAAGTTCATGAAGCACCCGTCCAGCGCATCCAAGAGGCTCATTCCGGCAGCGAAGAGAACCGGCAGGGTCAGAATGGCGTACCAGGGCAGCGAAAGCGCTGCCGCACCGCCGGCCAGCACCAACAGAGAAACTTCCGTGGCCGTATCGAAACCCAGACCGAACAACAGACCGACGACGTACATTTGCCAGGGCCGGGTGACGAGCCGGTTCACGCCGCCGAACAGCCGGTTCATTAGGCCTCGATTGTTGAGCTGGTGTTCCAGCGCCGGCTCGTCGAACTGGCCCTGCCGCATACGGCGGAAGATTTTGACGATGCCCAGCAGGATCACCAGATTGATGATCCCGATGATGTAAAGAAAGATCCCGGAGACACCGGTCCCGATGAGTCCAAGCACCGTGTGCAGGGTAGAGGAATCGGCGTCCACCTGACCGGCCAAGGTCTGCATGCCCAGGGCCAGCAGGAAGCAGAGTCCGAAGACGATGCTCGAATGGCCCAGGGAAAACCAGAACCCCACGGAAAGTGGCCTCTTCCCGTCGTTCATCAGCTTGCGCGTGGTGTTGTCAATGGCGGCAATATGATCAGCGTCGAAGGCATGCCGCAGGCCCAAGGTATAAGCGGTGACCCCCAGCCCCAGCCCGAAAACCCCCGTCTGACCCGTCTGTCGATGTACCGGTTCCACAATGCCGGCCAGCACCCCCCAACCCACCAGGTGCAGGAGTGCCACGAACCCCGCCATCGAGGCGATCGAACCCCACTCTCGGAGGGTCAGGGCCCTCCGGATGCGGCTGATCCGGGACCCTGCGGCTCGTTCAAGGGTGCTCATCTGCTCGTTTTCATGGTGCGTTGTCTCCCCGGGCCCGTCGGCCAGAGGTTCACGGCCGTGCCGGTGATGGTCGGGTGGCGAACGCGAGCCGCAGGTAGGGCAGGTACTCACGCCCGATGACGGCGGTGAGCAGCCGACCGTCAAGGCCGGCGGCCAATCCGAGCACGTGGGGATCCGACTCGACCCGCAGGCCCACGACATCCGCACCATCGACGGAAACCGGATAGCCGTGCTCAATACTGTCCTCGGACGCCGGATCGATGAGTTCGCCGGGAAACCCGCCGTGGACGCGTACGTCACGGTACGTGTTTCTCACGATGTAGTTGATGTGTTCGACCAACGCCAACTCCGGAGTGTGCCGGGTGTATCCGTCATGCGCCTGGACTTCGCTGATGTGAGTCGTGCGCACTGCATCCCACAGCAGCGGGTAACACATCCTGGCACGCCACCGGCTGATCCACTCCGGCAGCGGCCACGGCGGCTCCGCGTCGAGTGCTGCCCGCATCTCCTCAGTAAGGTCCACGAGGTTGGCGGGATCGTCGCGATCGGACGGGTTACGCCACAACGTATATGACAGCGTTGCTGCTTCCATCACCGGTTGATGATCCTGCGTTTGAGATGATATGCCGGCGCTCGCTTCCTCGACTGAGTCCTGGGCGGCGAGCGTCAGCAACGGCACGGCAAAACCAGCGGCAATTTCATCCGGTGTCGGCGGCTCCGTAGCATCGGACGGACGCCGGCTGCGATCGAGGAACATATAGCAACTCTGCTCCTGCCATCGTTCAAGATGCAATGCTCAGTGCCGACAACCTGGTGACGTCAGCCTGTTTCCCCGGGACGGGGAGGACACCCCCTGTCCCAGCTACAGCCCCGTGATATGGCTTTGAGGCGGGGCTCAGATATTCCTGCAGCGCAACCCGCACGATTTCGCTCGACTTGCGCCGCTCCTCTGCGGAGCGGGCGAGGAGTTGGGCGTCAAGTTCTTTCGGAAGCCTGATGGACCGCGAGGGGGAGGTGCCTTCCTTGCTTAGGGCTCGCCGGTTATTTAGTTGGTGTGTCGCGTGGTTTGAGGGTGTAGTTCCATTCGGGTGCCAGGCGTGCCTGTTCAGGGTCCCGCTGGTCTCCAGTGAGGTCATTTCGTTGTCGGGTATTTTCACGCCGGTGGGGTACTGTTCGGTGTCCAGGTCGGCCCGGACGGTGAGGCCTGTTTTGGTGGTGGTCGCGGCGATGGAGTTGACGATGACTTCGTGGCTGCTCAGGGGTCTGCAGCCGATTCGAGAACGTCGGCTCGGGCTGGGCCGAACAGGATGTCGGACCGGGTGGGGATCCGGCCCCGGTAGCGGATCTCTCCAGCCGGTGTCAGTGCCCCGGGGATAGAGTGAAACGCGAACACCCGAGCGGCATCGAGGGAAGGAGTTTTCACATGAGCACGCAGCAAGCCCATCAACAACCTGCAGGCAAGGAGGGATCCCGCGCGCTGGTCTACGCGGTCAGTATCATTGCGGCCTTGGGTGGCCTGCTCTTCGGCTACGACACCGGTGTCATTTCCGGGGCGCTGCTGTTCATCGGCGACGAATTCCACCTGGATCCACTCTCCGAGGGCGTCGTGGTGAGCTCGCTGTTGATCGGCGCCATGGCAGGCGCCATCGCCTGCGGGCCGCTGGCGGACAAAATCGGTCGGCGTTTATCCATCACCGGGGCAGCAACGATCTTCGCCATCGGCGCCGTCGTAGCGGCGCTTGCTCCGAGCGTGGGAACGCTCATCACCGCGCGCGTCATCCTCGGCATCGCCGTAGGTGCGGCCTCCGTCCTGGTGCCGCTGTTCATTGCCGAGGCCGCACCACCGGCCACGCGCGGCAAGCTGGTCTCCTTCAACCAGCTGATGATCACCATCGGCATCCTGGTTGCCTACCTGACGAATGCGGCCTTCGCGTACGACGGCGGCTGGCGCTGGATGTTCGGACTGGCACTGATTCCGTCGGCCGCGTTAGGCATCGGGATGCTGTTCCTGCCGGAAACGCCGCGCTGGCTCGTGGAAAAAGGTCGAATAGAGGAGGCCAAGGCGGTTTTGCTGAGGCTGCGCGGACCCCGTATTGCGGCCGTGGAGCTGGCGGATATCCAGCAGACCAAATCCACGGAACAGCACAAGTCCACACTGCGTGACCTGGCCAAACCCTGGGTGCGCCCGGCGCTCATCGCCGGGATCGGGGTATCAGTAATCGGCCAGGCCAGCGGCATCAACACCGTCATTTATTATGCCCCCACCATCTTTAATGCCACCGGGTTGGGGCCCGCGGCGGCCATTCTGGCGACCGCCGGAGTGGGAGCCGTTAACGTGGTGATGACGCTGGTGGGCATGTCGCTGGTGGACAGGGTGGGCCGTCGGCTGCTGCTGATGATCGGATTTGCGATCATGACGGTGAGCCTGCTGGTTTTGGGGTTGGTCCTGCTGCCGAATCCGCTGCCGGCCTCCGCGGGCTGGATCGCCATCATCTGTGTGGCCGTCTACATCGCCGCTTTCGCGGTGAGCGTCGGGGTCGTCGTCTTTGTCCTGCCATCGGAGCTGTACCCGCTGAGCATCCGAGGCTCGGCGATGAGCGCCACCTTGCTGTGCAACTGGGGGATGAACTTTGTCGTTTCGCTGACGTTCCTTTCCCTGTTCAACAGCTTGGGGAAGTCGCCGGTGTTCTGGCTGTACGCGGTGGTCTGTGCGCTGGGCTGGCTCTTCGCCGTCAAGCTGGTGCCCGAAACGAAGGGCCGCAGCCTGGAGGAAATCGAGAGCTGGCTGCGCAGCAAGGAAAACACGGCGTCCTAACGAGCACCAAAAACCCAGTTGGGGCGGTGGACGTGGCTCAGTTCCCGCCGGGCGCCTGGGCGTCGGCGAGGGTGTCCTTGTCCGACTGCAGCTCCTGCTGGAAGAGCGCATAGCGGGCCTTATGGCCGGGCCGGTGGCGGACCAGGGCCCAGGCGATTCCGAGCAGGGCAAACCAGATCGGCGTCACCAGCAGCGCCTGCAGCGTGTCCTGCTTCTGCGTCAGCGCCCAGAGCAGGAAGACGAAGAACGCCAGCACCACGTAGCACATGGCCACACCGCCGGGCATCTTGAATTTCGACGCCGCGTGCAGCTGCGGGCGCCGTTTTGCGGTAGACGAGGTAGCTGACCAGGATGATGGTCCAGACGAACATGAAGAGCAGCGCGGAGATGGTGGTGACCACGGTGAAGGCCTCAATGATCGACGACCCTGCGTAGAGCAGCACGACGGCGGCGAGCAGGAACATGCAGGAGAAGAACAGGGCGTTGGCCGGCACGTGGTTGCGGGTGAGTTTGCCGAACTTCCGCGGCGCGTTGCCTTCCTGCGCCAGCCCGAAGACCATCCGCGAGGTGGAGTAAATGCCGGAGTTCGCCGACGACGCGGCGCTGGTCAGCACCACGAAGTTGATCATCCCGGCGGCGATCAGCAGCCCGGCCAGGCTGAACATCGTTACGAAGGGGCTCTTGTCGGCGGTGATTTCGCGCCACGGGGTCACCGAAATGATGACGATCAGGGCCACCACGTAAAAGAGCATCACGAGGACGGGGATGGAGTTGATGGCCTTGGGCAGGTTCTTTCTGGATCCTTGGCCTCCGCCGCGGTGGTACCGACGAGTTCAATGCCCACGAAGGCGTAGACGGCGATCTGAAAACCGGCTACGAAGCCCATCGGCCCGGTCGGGAAGAGGCCGCCGTCGTTGTACAGATTGGCGAAACTTGCCTCCGCGCCGTTGGGTGCATGGAAGGCCGTGAAGACCATGACCAGGCCGACGATGATGAGCGTGACGATGGCGACGATTTTGACCAGGGCAAACCAGAATTCGGTCTCCCCGAAGGCCTTGACCGTCGGCAGGTTCAGTCCCAGCAGCACAGCGATGGCGGCCAGCGCCGGAATCCACAGCGGGAGTCCGGACCACTAGAAGCGGACGTAGCCGGAGATGGCGATGATGTCCGCAATCCCGGTGACGATCCAGCAGAACCAGTAGGTCCAGCCCGTGAAGAATCCGGCCCAGGGTCCGAGCAGGTCCGCGGCGAAGTCGCTGAAGGATTTGTATTTGAGGTTGGAGAGCAGCAGTTCCCCCATCGCCCGCATGACAAAGAAGAGCATGAAGCCGATGATCATGTACACGAAAATGACCGAGGGGCCGGCGAGGCTGATCGTCTTGCCCGAGCCCATGAACAGGCCGGTGCCGATGGCGCCGCCAATGGCTATCAGCTGGATGTGCCGGTTGGACAAGGAGCGGGTCAGGTGCGGACCGGCGGTTGAACCGTCGTTCTTTCAGACATGAAACTTCTCTCAAGAGATGGATAAGGCGCGCGAAAAAGGCGGGGGTCGGGTGCTTGCCCGGAGTGGATGGTGCCGCTTTGGCCGCGGCTGCCTGGGTTTTCAGTGTGTTGTCTGTCACGAGGTAATGTCAAACGCGCACGGCTTTGGCCGGACGCGCCAACAGGAGTAAGCTGGTGAGCCGAATCACCTATAATTTCACAGCCTCTGAACCGCGGCGGGAGAGTCCTGCCGGTGCAACACCGTGCAGGCGCCGTAGGAGCAAATCCTCCCCAGGAATCTCTCAGGCCCCTGTACCGCTGCGGCAAGGCAACTCTGGAAAGTAGTCAGGCGAAAGCCCGGACTCACCGACGGTGCAAGCGGACTCGTGTCCGCGGAAACTCTCAGGTCCAATACAGAGCGGGGAGGAACCCGGCCCCTCCGGCATCTTTGCGATGTCGGCCAAACTTGGAGTTCCTCATGACGGTTCAGTCTTCCAGCCCTCGCCCATCGCTTCCGGTGCAGCCTTCGCGCACCAGTTTCGCCGACCGGCACATCGGCGCACGCCGCCAGTCCGACGTCGACACCATGCTCAAAGCCATCGGCTACGACAGCATCGACGGGCTCGTGGACACGGCTCTTCCGGCGAGCATCCGCCAGCCCGCCCCGCTGCTTCTGCAGCCGGCGCTGACCGAGGCCGAGGCCCTCGTCGCGCTCCGCAAGCTCGCCGGCAAAAACAAGACCGCGGTGCAGATGATCGGCCAGGGCTACTACGACACGTTCACCCCGCCCGTGATCCGGCGCAATATCCTCGAAGACCCCGCTTGGTACACCGCGTACACGCCGTACCAGCCGGAAATTTCGCAGGGCCGGTTGGAAGCGCTGCTGAATTTCCAGACGATGGTTGCGGACCTCACCGCGCTCCCGGTGGCCAATGCCTCGCTGCTCGATGAGGCCACGGCGGTCGCCGAGGCCGTCCTGCTGATGCGCCGGGCCAACAAGGCCCCGGGCGCCGGTCAGGGCAAGACCGTGCTGGACGCGGATCTGCTGCCGCAGACGCTGGCCATTGTGCGCGGCCGCGCCGAAGCTCTTGGTTTCGAGGTTGAAGTAGCGGATATGTCCGCCGGCCTGCCCGAGGGGACCATCAACGGCATCGTGCTGCAGCAGCCCGGCGTCTCCGGCCGCGTCTTCGACCACGCTCCGGTGATCGCGGCGGCGAAGGAACGCGGCGCCATGGTGACGGTCGCCGCGGACCTGCTGGCCCTGACCCTGATCGTTGCACCGGGGGAGCAGGGTGCCGATATCGCTGTCGGCTCCGCCCAGCGCTTTGGCGTGCCGCTGTTTTACGGCGGACCGCATGCGGCCTACATGGCGGTGCGCCACGGGCTGGAGCGTTCGTTGCCCGGCCGGCTCGTCGGTGTATCCAAGGACGACGCCGGTCTGCCGGCCTACCGCTTGGCCCTTCAGACGCGCGAGCAGCACATCCGCCGCGAAAAGGCCACCTCCAACATCTGCACGGCGCAGGCCCTGCTGGCCATCGTGGCGAGCATGTACGCGGTCTACCATGGCCCGGACGGGCTGAAGGCGATCGCCGAACAGACCCACGGACACGCCCGCGCGCTGGCCGCGGCCCTGACGGGCGCCGGTCTCGAACTGGCCAGCGCGTCGTTCTTCGATACGCTCACGGTCCGTGTCCCGGGCAGGGCCGCGCAGATCATCGCCGCGGCCGAGGCCAAGGGCATCAACCTGCGCCGCGTCGACGCGGACCAGGTCGGCATTTCGGCGGATGAAACCACGACGGCCGAAACCATCACCGCGGTCGCCGCGGTGTTCGGCGCCGCACCGGCCGACGCCGGAGCCACCGGAACCGGCGGACCCGGCGGCGGCGGACCCGGTGGCGGCACCGGAACCGGAGGAGCCACCGCAACCGACGGCGGCACCGGAGGCACCCGTTTCGAGCTGCCCGCCGCCGTCGTCCGTACCTCTGGCTACCTGACCCACACGGTCTTCCACAGCCACCGTTCCGAAACCCAGCTGCTGCGCTACATGCGCCGTCTCAGCGACCGGGACCTGGCCCTTGACCGCACCATGATCCCGCTGGGCTCGTGCACCATGAAGCTCAACGCCACGGTGGAAATGGAATCCATTTCCTGGCCGGAATTCGCCTCGATCCATCCGTTCGCGCCGGATTCGCAGACCGAGGGCTGGCGGGAACTGATCGGCGATCTGGAGCAGTCGCTGGCGGAAATCACCGGCTATGACCAGGTCTCCATCCAGCCGAACGCCGGCTCACAGGGCGAGCTCGCAGGCCTGCTCGCCATCCGCGGCTACCACCTGTCCCGCGGCGACGAACAGCGCACCATCTGCCTGATCCCCGCTTCCGCGCACGGCACCAACGCCGCCTCCGCGGTGCTGGCCGGGATGAAGGTTGTGGTGGTGGCCACCGCGGCTGACGGCAGCATCGACCACGCGGACCTGCAGGCCAAGATCGAGTCCAGCGGCGACAAGCTGGCCGCTATCATGATCACCTATCCGTCCACGCACGGGGTGTACGACGACGACGTCCGGCTGGTCTGCGATTCCGTCCACGCAGCGGGCGGCCAGGTCTACATCGACGGCGCCAACCTCAATGCGCTGGTCGGGCTGGCCAAGCCCGGCCTGTTCGGCGGCGATGTTTCGCACCTGAACCTGCACAAGACCTTCTGCATCCCGCACGGCGGCGGCGGCCCCGGCGTCGGACCGGTCGCGGCCAAGGCACATCTGGCGCCGTTCATGCCCGGCGATGCGGTGGCCGCGGCCGGCGCCGGCGGGACGGAATCGGCCGCTGCCGGCGTGCCGATTTCGGCCTCGCGCTTCGGTTCCGCGGGCGTCCTCCCGATTTCCTGGGCCTACGTGAAGCTGATGGGCGGGGAAGGCCTGACCGAGGCCACCAAGTCCGCGCTGCTGGCGGCCAACTATGTGGCGACCCGGCTGAACGAGCATTTCCCCATTCTCTACACCGGCAGCGGCGGCCTGGTCGCCCACGAATGCATCCTGGACCTGCGCGAACTGACCGCACGGACCGGTGTCAGCGCGGAGGATGTGGCGAAACGGCTGATCGACTACGGTTTCCACGCACCCACGCTGTCATTCCCCGTGGCCGGGACGCTGATGGTGGAACCGACCGAGTCGGAGGACCTGGGCGAGATGGACAGATTCATTGATGCGATGATCGCCGTGAAGGGTGAGATCGACCAGGTGGCAAACGGCGACTTCAGCGCCGAAGAAAGCCCGCTGCGACGGGCTCCGCACACCGCAGCTGCCGTCGTCACCAACAGCTGGGACCGGCCCTACAGCCGCGAGCAGGCGGCGTTCCCGCTGTCCTCGCTCCGGACCGACAAGTACTTTCCGCCGGTGGGCCGGATCGACGGTGCCAACGGCGACCGTAACCTCATCTGCTCCTGCCCACCCCCCGAAGCCTTCGAGGACAGCTCCGCCGACTCCGCCAGCTGACCCAGCGTCCATTAACTCAGCGTCCATTAACTCAGCGCCATCCACAGAATCAGCGCCATCCACAGAACGGTGACGATCATGACAACAACCACGAAATCCCAGTACACGGCCCTGTATGCGGAGCATGAGAAGCTGGGCGCCTCCTTTACCGACTTCGGCGGCTGGCAGATGCCGCTGAAGTACAGCAGCGAACTTGCTGAGCACCACGCGGTTCGCCGCACGGCGGGTCTCTTTGACCTGTCCCACATGGGTGAGGTCTGGGTGAGCGGCCCGGATGCGGGTGCTTTCCTGGACTTCGCACTGGTGGGAAAACTCTCCGCCGTCGTGGATGGCAAGGCCAAGTATTCGCTGATCTGCAACGACGAGGGCGGCATCATTGATGATCTGATCAGCTACCGCCGCTCCGATGAAAAGTATCTGGTAGTGCCCAATGCCGGCAATGCCCCGGTGGTGGCAGAGGCGCTGGCACAGCGGGCCGCGGGATTCGACGTCGTCGTCGATGACCAATCCGCCGCCACCTCGTTGATTGCCATCCAGGGTCCGGACGCCGAGGCGATCCTGCTGGCGCTGGTCCCGGCAGCGGATGCCGAGGCGGTGTGCAGCCTTAAGTACTACGCCAGCACCGGCATTACTGTTCAGGCCGGCGACCAGGACATGGACGTTCTGCTGGCCCGCACCGGTTACACCGGCGAAGACGGTTTCGAGCTCTACATCCCTAACGCGCAGGCAGCCGCGCTGTGGACCGCACTGTTGGCGGCCGGCGGGGAGAAGCTGGTTCCGGCGGGGCTGGCCTGCCGCGACTCGCTCCGGCTGGAGGCGGGCATGCCGCTCTACGGGAACGAGCTGAGCCTGGACATTGATCCGTTCTCCGCCGGTTTAGGGCCCATTGTCGCGCTGTCCAAGCCCGGTGACTTCGTCGGACGCAGCGCCTTGGAAGGCAAAAAGGCCAGCGGCGCCGGCACGACCACGGGCCGCAGGCTGGTGGGTCTGCAGGGAACGGGCCGTCGCGCCGGCCGCTCACACTATCCGGTCACGCTGGACGGCAACGTGATCGGCGAGGTGACGTCCGGTGCGCCCAGCCCGACGCTCGGTTACCCGGTGGCGCTGGCCTATGTTGACGTCGAACATACCGAACCGGGCTCCGAAGTGAGCGTGGATCTACGCGGCAGGCCGGAACCGTTCACGATCGTCGAACTGCCCTTTTACAGGCGCGTCAAATAGCCACCCCCTTGAATTCTAGGGGTCGTGGCAACACCCGGGGTCAGTTGGGTATCAGTAAATCACGAAGTCGTTGGGCTGGAGTATTCCAGTCGAGCGTTTTGCGTGGTCTGCTGTTGAGTTCCTGGGCGACGTGC